>JANQJH010000076.1 GCA_028281705.1 Verrucomicrobiales bacterium | reverse complement strand
GTAAAGTGTATCCCTTCTCGGGCTGGTCATTGCCATAATTTTCATAGACGACCGCACACACGCTTTCACATCGGCCTAGCACTGGAGACCTCTGGGCCCCGAAGGGCCCAGGGTCTAGTTCGTAACCAGGCAAGCCCGGTCCGAAGGATAGTTGACGGGATGTATGACAATCCCGCCGTTTGCTGGGAAGCGCTGACATGCTTACCCGTTCAAGGGCTGGTGTCCAGCCCGGTCGCCGCTCCCGTTGTTTCCTATAATTTTCAGAATTCAGGATTCCTATAATTTTCAGAATTCAGGATTCCTATAATTTTCAGAATTCAGGACCGCGCGGCTCCGCGAAGGAAAGGATACACTTTACTAGGAAACTGTATCCTAGCCTAGCCTAGCGTTAGCTTCTGCGTGGACTATGAGCATATAATCATGATAGACACTTCGATCTTCATGCACCACGTTTACCGTTTACCAGCAATCATGAAGAGAATTCACATCCCAAATATGGGGCCAGATCCGGATAACCTCCCCATCGCGTTCGCCGTGGGAGTGCGAGAATGCAGATCTCTAGGAGCCAAGGAACTCACCATCATCACGCCGGTTAGCAACAACCTCGACAGTATTGTCGTAGGAGAGTTCTTAGGCCAAGATGCATCCAAGAGGCTTATGAAAGGTGAGAAGGTGCCTATGGGAGAGACTGGCGTGCGGCTTACACACAAGAGCACACGAACTATTGGGCAGGCGACTAAGGTTGGGCTAGCGTTTTACGTGTCTAACGATGCAATTCGAAAGCTAGATGATCTAGATTTTGGATGTTTGATCTACATTCCTTGGGCTGATCAAGACGGAGAGCAATGGGCCAAAAAATGGGATGCAGAGCCCCATAGTGGTAAGACTACTGGAGCAGACATCGCACTTCCACCTGCTCTGGTCGATTCACTGACTAGCCTCACGCATTGTGTTAACCTATCAACAGGCTTGGGCCACCCATCCGACAAGAATCACGCGAAGCGATGCTTCTCGGAGGCAAAGGCCTCCGGACTTACATGGGATCCTTCTGAAGTCGAAAAATGGGCTGTAAGAAATGGTTGGAATGCGGAGTTTGCTAAGGAGCTTTCGGAGTTCTCCTCACGATATACTTAATGACTAATGACACGTGTGAAAGATCGAGCTGAAATCAGAATCTCTCTTGAAACTCGTCTAGTTCCGATCCCTTACGGTCAGAGCAAACGTGAAGATGGCGAAAACTTTGGCTACCGTTCAATAGTCAAAGATCCGAATGCCATCGACCTTATACCCGAGCTTGACGGTGAAATTGCAATGCGAGAGTTCATTCGGAGCCTCAACAACTCTACGGGAATCTTCGAAAGCGTTAGGATGCTTCATTGGTTTAGCAACTCTGACGGACAATTCCAACGTTCCCTGTGTTTCGGTTTCACTTTCAGAGACCGTATTCTCTTCGCAGAATACTCCAATTGTTTCATGTTCTCCGGAAATTTACTCCAACAGATCAGTACTGGTAACATCTTGTGCGACACCCCATTCTTGATTGAGATCCAGCCCGCAACCTATCTCTATGAGAAGACCGACGGATGGATAATGGATATGTATGTCGCAGGCATTGGAGACAGTGAAGATGCAGCTCGTCTTAGGCTTGATCGTGTAATTGAAAGTCTCACTCCGTTCTTTCAGAAAGGCGCACATTAGAAACTTGTCGTAATTTCCCTTATCACACTACCACCAAGGAGAAAAACTGCCCTCCGTTGGGAGAAGCGGCTTCAGGGAGGGCAGGTTGAGGCCTGCTCGCTCAGTAGATCACCTTAAACGTCGGGGAGTCCTCCCGAAAGTTTTTCAGAATCATCTGAGAAATAGTCGCGTTTCGCCGGATGTGGAGATGCACACATACGTATATTCGATAGCAGTGCTCCACTCACGACCGACCATGATTCAACCAAACTCTCTTGCACAACCACTCGAAGACGATCGGCTCATCACCAAGAAGATGGCGTCAATGCGCCTGTCGGTATCAACGAGGACAATTGATCGTTTAGTTGCACGGGGACAGCTAGAGAAAATCTTCGTTGGATCATCGCCTAGGTTTCGAAAGAGCGCCATTGATGCGATCATCAAATCGGGCCTATAGAATGGCGATCAATCGCTGTTTCAGCTCAAGGGCAGCAGGCTGTCCCCGATGGATGGGGTGATCCGCTTCTTCTGGTCGGCGTAGATTGCGGATGTAATGCGAATGTCGCTGTGCCTCAGATATCTTGATGCTGCAAAAATCCCTTCCTCGCTTGCTATGACGCTGCCGATTTCCTTCCTGAGTTCGTGGATCGGCTTTTGCGCTTTGATGCCCTGGTCACGGAGCCACGTTTTAAGAACGTCTATGTGTCTTTGGCAGCGGTAGGAGCGGGTAGCGCCGGAGCGCTTCACTGTGCCGTTGGATTCGATCACAAACTCTCCTGTCGCCTGTTCGGCATAGGTCTTGAAGATGACCTGCATGTCTTCGCTCAGGGCAAGCTCACCGGTAGAGTCTTCGCTCTTCAGCTGATGGTGTTCAGTATCCTGAATCTCGAGGATACCCGCCTGAAAATCGAATGCTGCCCACGGAAGCCAGTCAATTTCAGAAACTCTCAGGCCGCAGACCCCAGCCAGAAGGAGAATCTTGTAAGCTTCAGGATGCTCATCCTTCAGCCCATCATAGGCATTTGCCAGTATCTTTTTCGCATCGATCCTGCTGCGATACCGCTGAGAAGGCGGCTTTTCCATTGGCACGCCCTCGAATGGCAAAGGGGCGGGAAGATCAAGGTCTCTCTCCAGGAAGGGAAGGAGCTTTTTCGAAAACAGCGCCTTGGCATTTCGGATCAAACTGTTGACCGTCGTGACGGCCTGTCGTTTGGACGCCCTGTTGGCTTTCTGGAGAAATTCTTGCTTCCAGGTTTGAATCTTCCCGGGCGTCAGATCGTGGAGGGAAACAGCGTCTATGCGTTGCCGCCAAACTTCAGTTCCGCACGCGCCGCGAGATTGGTATTTCTGGCCGTCTTCGATTTGCATGACGCCCGCCACAACCCGGCGCAGGGCCTTCACATATGCATGTAGAGATTGCTCGCGGGCGGTGGAATATTTTTGATTGGCTTCGATCAGTGCGCCGACCGAGTGAGGCTTTGCGTGTTCTGCCTGAAGCTCCCGGACGACATGAGGCTTGTATTTCTTGAGGGTGGCATCCCACCCGTTATCGAGCAGGAAGCCGAATATCTGAGCGGCCTTGACCGCTGCGGCTTCCTTGTTCGGCGTCAGGAGAGGAAATCGTTCGCGCCGTTTCTGATGTCCGATGCGCGCACTGAAATGGGGGGATTCGATGCCGCCTCGTCCCGTGACCTTAAGAACCTTTCGCCGCCAATAGGCCACGGTAGTGCGCGCGATGGCCATCCGATGTGGCTGGCCACTGGCTGGCCATTCTAAACGATCCTTAGCTGTCTCATCTCGTCTGCTCATGGCAGAGGCAACGAAACCCAGAAATCACTGGTAATCAACGTGTAACGCGATAAATTCTTGATAAATTGAGCCTGTGTGAGACAAACTCAGACAAGGCGAGACAGCCAAAAAAGCAGACTGTAAATCTGCTGGCTATGCCTTCGAAGGTTCGAATCCTTCCCTGCCCACTTCCCTCTCTTTCAAAGGGTTACGCGGGTCACGGCAGGTGGTTAAGTTAGGGACAGGAATCTTGTCGACTCACTTTCGACTCACTTTTGCTGCGCAACATTGACCCAAACTGACCCCAAATCCGGGATCAAACTGCACTTCCGGGGCGACTTCGCCGACCGCGAAACCTTGACATTTCAACCTTTTCATGTCCGGCTTGCGCACTACAAGGGTGGATTCTCATGGACGAGATAGAGCTCGCCCATTTCCCAAACTAGATCACCGTTTGGACGAAAACATCACTCATTCAATCGTTCGGCGGTTCGGTCCCTGATACTAATTTCGCTCCTGGAGAGTGTAGAAAACGCCGACAGAATCCAACCCACCCCCAGTCATGCCCCGAGGAAGGGACTCCCTTGGTGGACATTCAATTACCTTTGACGTATCCCCTCGAGCGACGAATCAGGCGCCGATCGATGACGTATTGGCCGTAAAGAACCACGTTTTTTCAATCGATTGGAATGATGTGTTCAAGCATCCCCCACATCAATACCGTCCTTTGCCAAGCCGGTTTGCCGGATAGCTTTTGAGATTTCGCGTAATAGTGGGGCTAAGACGCCACAATCAGACGTTCCACCAATTACGAAGTCCCGCGCTATCACTTGAAAACCACTCTGCGCGGAGATTACCATTGGCTGAACAACAACCCAAGTCCTGTCGAACTGGCTCCAGCGAACCGCAGGACACCTATCCGATGAAAATGCGACGTCCCGTCAGGTGGGCTCGGACGGTATATCGAAACTGTGCAAGTGCAGTTCACTGCCGAGCGGAACTAGTTGAGGCGAAGCCGGGAATCCAGCACCATGGTTTCGTCGAAAACCCTTCGCCATTCGTTTGCAAGGAGTTGCTGGATTCGGCTCGCATGTTCTACAAGAGCGAGCAAACGACACCTCGGGCCTTCGTCCGCCTTTACGCAATCCTCTCGGTTGCGATGGCGGGCGGCGCGGTCGACTCCGCGCAAGGCGAAATCACCATCAGCCCCCAGCTCCTCCGCGGCGATCGCGCTCCGGAAACAGAAGGGGGGCTCACCCTTAACCAGTTCCAAGACGTCCGGTTCAACAACCGGGGCGAACTGCTCTTCAGTGCTCGACTCGTGGGTCCCGGCCTCGATTTCAGCCGGAGCCAAGGGATCTGGCGGGGACGCCCTGAGAGCCTACACCTCCTCGTGCGCGAGGGCGACCCCGCCCCGGTGCCGGAGCCCAATGTCGAGTACAACTTCTTCCTCGCACCCATCCTCTCGCATTCGGGCCGGGCCTGGTTCTACGGTGGCTTGCGGGGCGAGGGGATCAGCGACGACAGATTCAACCCGGGCAACGACGACACCATTTCCACTGTAACCCCGGTGATCGACGTCCACGACGAACAGTCCGAGTGGATTATCCTCAATCCAGGATTCGAACCGGACCTCGCCGGACGCAACAACTCGGCCCGAGGCAAAGGCGTTGTTGATCTTGGAAGCCGGGATTCCTACGTCAACGGCGAAATCGATCGCCGTGACCATGCTGGGAATGTCGTCGCGGCGAGCGGTTACCAATTCATCGGTCCGTTCGCACAAGGGTTCCTCGCGCTCGAGGGCGAGGACGCACCGGGAACTGCCGAGCAATTTACCACCCTGGCGCCCGGACTCCACGACGCGGTCCTCACCACCCGAGGCCGCGTGGCGTTTACCGCCTCCATCCCAGACGGGCAGGGAATCTGGTTTGGAAGGTTTCGGGATCTACAACCTGTCGTCCTACCCAACGCACCCGTCTTTCCGTCCCTGGTAGGTGAACCTGGCGCGGGGGCGACCTGGGACAGCACTCTCGGAGATGCCATCGGACTAAACGCCCGTGAGGAGCTAGTGTTCAGCAGTGGTGGCCTCCTCGTGGCGGGCACTCCGGAGCACGCACGCGTGGTCGCTCGCGCAGAGAGCAACGCCGAGGAGGGCTTCAGGGTTCTCGGCACCCGCATTGTCATCAACGCTGCCGGCGATGTCGCCTTCTTGGCGCAGCACACCTCGTTGGGTCCTCCCTCTTTTGCCAATGGGCTCTGGATGACCTACCGCCGCGGCGATCCCTTCCTGGTCCTCGCTGAAGGGAATCCAGCGGCCGGTCTTGAAGACGGCGAAGTGCTCAGCTTCTTCGAGGAAGGTCCCTACATGAATCGCCTCGGGCAGGTCGCCGTTCGAGCCGGCATCGGGCCGGCGGTCGGATTCGATCAGGCGGTCGACAACGGCCTCTGGCTCATCGACCCCATGAGGGGACCGCAACTCGTTGCCCGCGGCGGAACTGAGGTCATGATCGGCGGCGGAGAAACGCGCACGCTCCTGGTCCGCTTCGCGACCGCCTTCTTTAACAGCCACTTCCGGCAGTTCAGTGGCGGGGAGGACGGGCGGGTGAACCCACTCAACGACCACGGCGACTTGGTGTTCGTTGGACAGTGGGATGGAGGTGGCGTCGGGATCTTCACGGCTCGCGATCCCTCTGCAAGTCTCTCCTACGAAGATTGGGCGGAGCGCATTTGCCGGCTTACCGGAGATGACGCCCGACCGCTTGCCGATCCCGATCGCGATGGCGCCTGCAACCTGATCGAGTTCGGACTGGACTCGATTCCGGATGACCCCGCCGATCGCCCGGTTCTGCCTCGACCCCTCTTCGACGACCAAGGCCGCGCAATCCTCATTGTCGAGAAGGCGCCGGGGATTGACGGCCTCCGCTTCGAGCTGCAACGCTCCAACGACCTGCGGACTTGGACGACCGACGGACTTACGGTCCTGGAAGACAGCGCCTACCGACTCGTTGTTCGGATGGACAGCCCCGCGCCCAGCCAGTGGTTTCGCCTCCAACTCGTGCTCGCTGGCGAGTAGGCCTCGCCTAGAACTGGCGAAGCAGTCGATAACGCCGATTTCCAAGCGTCCCAGAATCAAGTTTCCGCACTCGGGGTCGGCACGAATGCCTTCACGCGATTCTCAGGGGCTTTGCGGGTCAATTGGTTCCACTGGCAGGTCCTTTGGGTATTTTTTACACAAATCTGGTCGCTACCGATGGATTTGCCTCGGTCGTGTGGGCGAGATCAAGGATTTCTGACATTCGGATTTTCCGCCTCAAACGTGAATGGATAATCCATTACAAGGCAATGCCACTGAGTACGGCTGCGACTATAGAAACGCACTGTGAACCCCGACAATCCCCCGTCATGAACAATTCCACAAACCCCACCGTTCATTCCACCGATGCCTTGCTCAACAAGAAGGCGGCGGCGCAAAAACTAGCTGTTTCCGTAAGAACGCTCGATCGCCTCATCGCCCAGGGCGATTGGAGAAGGTATGGGTCGGCGCGTCACCCAGACTGCACCGAAGCGACATTGATATGGTCATTGCAAAAGGCGTGTGACGCAGCCCGCACTACTTCGGAGCCATCGCGCCTTTGATGACGGCTTTCCTTCGTTTCTGGCCTGTAAATCCAATGGTCACATCAAAATTCAGTTTCAGTTCAGGAATACTTAGCTCCGCCTGGAACTCGCCCTGGAGAGATTGTAGCTTTTTCTCCCAGTCAAATTTCTTCTTCCATTGGTCAAAGAGCATTCGCCTTCCCTGGTGGCTCTGAGAACCATCTATTGAAAGCCCTCGAACACTGTCGGCCGGGTAGGCCAAGCCCTTTCGCTTAACCCGGAAATGCGAAAGATCAATTACCTGAGGAAAATGCACGTGAAATGCCGCATTGCGAACAATCCCTATAACACCAATGTAGGTTCCTTTAGCTTTCCCTGTTAGCACTTGTTCGACGGCAGAAATGGTCGTATCCTCCATGCCAATTCCCGCCAAACACGGTCCGAACTTCTTCTCGATCTGCGCGAGGCTAACTGGATATCTCGGCTTCATAGTAATCATAGTTTCTCCAAATACGTTTGCAGATTCCCGCCAGGAATTTTCCACGCAAGCGGATCGCGTCAAAATCCCATATTTTGGCATCCGCAAAAACGCTATTGAGAACGCAGTTCTTGATCGGGCCTTTAGCGGGTCTGGTGACCCCTAAATCCCTGCGCTCTTCCTCGGTATACCTATCGGGATCGAGATAGAGGGTTTTTTTGCGTTGAAACGCCTGGTTTTGAAGTCTGGCGTTATGCGTGAAAAGCAACACCGTTAGGTTTCCAAGGGTGTGCACTAAGGAATCGTGAATGGCATTGATATTTTCTTTGGCAGGCAGTGTATTTCGCCACTCCGCGCTCAATGTTTGCGGCATCACATGCTCAATAGAGCACAATGACATGTTAAACTGGATTTTTGTCGGAAGATTATTTGCTAAAGCACTCTCGATTCTTTCAAAGATATAAAAGAGGCGTCGCCGCTTTACGCCCTGCCCATATACTCTCTTCTTTAGAATAGCCTCCTCAAAGTCTGCATCTGAAATCCAGAAGTCCTTTAGGGCGCCTAGAAAATCGGATTTCCAATCACCTTCACAGAAAAAATGACTACCAAAGAAACTGCACACATTGTCCACCAGCTTTCGAAGTCGAAAGGAAGGTTTGGAATAGTGCATGTAAATACGCAGATAGACGCTCTCCAAAGCATCGATCAGAATACTATCAGCACTATCAAGCTCAACAATCCTGAGAATGACGGAATCAAGGGTCCGGTTAGCATCTAAACGGGCCAGTCTTGAGAGTTTTTCCTGATCTGCCTTGGGTGACAGAATATCACCGTAAATCTCTACGGCTTTCTCGCTGGTCACCAACCATTCTCTCAATTTGCCCTTAGATTCGGCCTCATCAATATCTTCTTTCAATTCGCTGTATGGCGTCCGCCTGACAGTCCGGATGCCATCGCGTTCTCCGAGAGCCGTCAGACAACATTGTAAATCTTGTTCGTCGAACTCGCTGGTTAGCAACTTCCACAGATCAAGAGCATTCGACTTTAGACTGGTATTGCGTTCTCCGATCCCAAGAATCAGATTTTTGACGAGATCAACGGGGTCTACCGCCCGGCCTCTTCCGTTGAGCGTTTCAAAGATAACACCCGCTGGGTCTCTGTTATCAAGAAAGACACAAAGAGTAATCGACAATTCATTTACCCGTTTGAGAAAATCGTCCAGATAGTTTTGATCATCCCCGAAGTGACGGACAAGCATTGTCCTAAAATATTGATAGGCGAGCAGCAGTTTACTCTGTTGAATCACCTTACTGTGTAACCCTTCGGGTGACGAACTCACAAGACAATTGTATACGAATCCATCTTTGTTAGGGCCGTCCGGAAGACTAACTGGTTGACTTCCGTTGCTGAATTTGGAGAGGACTGGAGGGATTTCGTTTCTTGTCTCCAATATTAAGTCTCGAACGGCAAGATACAGGAGACATGAGCTAATAATCCGCTGTTGTCCATCGACGATATCCCAGGCGTTCTCGAAGCTTGCTGTCTCACGCCGTTGAAAAACGAGAACACCAAGAAAATGGGCACGACGAGCCCTGTAACATTGTTCGTAGATATCGCCCCAAAATTCGGCAACCTGCTCATTGCTGCCTTTAGTTTCCCAGACATACTCCCGTTGATAGGCGGGCACGCTAAAACGGCAATTCTGAGTAGGCGCTAAGAGGAGTTCTCCAAGGTTTGTTTGTTGGCTGTCCATCCTGCATAGAACTTCGCAACATTATCAGTAATTACAAATATTTCGGTAATTACAGAGGATCGTGATAGAGCACGGCTGGCGCGCTGCCATTCAATTATCAGAAACAAGACTCAGCGCTTGTTACGGTAGCCGCTACTTCGAAGAGAAGCGTTTCCCAATCGAGGGAATGATGCGTTATTTCTGGTCGGCGTAGATGGCTGAAGTTATGCGGATGTCGCTGTGCCGTAAGGAGCGGGAGGCGGCAAGTATGCCGTCTTCACCGCCGATGATGCTGCCGACCTCCTTGCGGAATTCGTGGATCGGCTTGTGTGCAGCCACTCCCCTTTCCCGCAGCCAGCGTTTTGAGAACGTCGGTGTTTTTGAGCGGGCGGTGCGGCTGCGCTTCACCGCGCCGTGTGACGCGATCACAAATACCCTCGATGCGGTTTCGGCAAATACTTCAAAACAACGCGCTCACATCACCACTCAGGGCGATCTCACCGGCTGAATCCTCGCTCTTAAGCTGGTGATGCTCCGTGTCTTCATTGCGCAGCAGTTTTTCATGAAAATCAAAGGCCGCCCAGGGGAGCCAGTCAATCTCAGAAATCCGCAGTCCGCATATCGCAGCCAGGAGTAAAAATCTTGTAGGCTTCCGGCTCCTGCGTCTGAGAAAGCCGCACTCTGCCCGGACAGGATGTCTTTGGCGTCAATGCGACTACGGTACGGTAACGCTGCGACGGCGGTTCTTCCATTGCTACACCGTAAAAGAGCAGCGGCGCCGGCAGGTCTAGCTCACGCTCCAGGAACGGCCGTAGTTTGACGGAGAAGAGCGCTTTGGCATGCGGACTAGGCTTGTTCACCGTCGTCACGGCCTGCCGCCTGCGGTACCGCGCGGCTTCAGACAGAAACCGGGTTTTCCAGCTCTGGATTTTCTCAGGGGTGACCTCATGCAGTGACACAGTCGATGCGTTTTTGCCATGCTCCCACCTCCCGTGCCGCGTGATTTGTATTGCCCTTTTACCGACCTCGCACTCTCCTCCTAAATTGAAGCCCTCTTTGGCTGGCGGAGCGAAGGTTGGTGGTCGCTTCGTCCACTGGTCTGTGCAGAGAACGATATCCCGCCCCTCTTGGTCGCCTGGAGCTGCACCGGGTAGCGACTGGATCAGCCGGTTCGAAAAGCTCTATTGATCGACGGCTATTTCCAAAACGCAGCGGAACCCGAGACCAAAATAGCGATAGTTGGGCTCATTGTTGTTTCTGCGGGCCGAGAGAAGAACGTCTGGTCTCTCCGTGGTAAAACAGCCGCCGCGCAACACTTTGGTCTGCGATCGCTCAGCATCGAACCAATCGTCGCACCATTCCCAGACGTTTCCGCTCAAGTCATGCAGACCGAACTGATTGGCAGGGTAGCTCCCAACCGGCGCCGTGAAGGCATAGCCATCGTCATAGGATTCGATCGGCGTTTTCCAGGGAAAAATCGGACTCGCACTCGACTCTTGCCCGTAGAGGCTGCCCGCACCCGCCGGTGGCGGCCATTCATTCCCCCAGGGAAATCCACTGATTCCTCCCCATCGCATCTTTGAAGCCGGCGTTTGGTCGGGGTCCTCTCCATCTCCGATTCCTACCGCACAACTCCACTCGTGGTCGGTAGGAAGGCGATACTCGCTTTTATCACCGAGTCTGCCATTGCGTCGCTCTTCTCCAGTCAGCCAGTCGCAAAAGGCAACGGCGTCGTCGCAGCTCACGTTTACTGCCGGATGATCGTCGCCTTGTTCGAATTCGGGTTCCGGCCAGGCGAGGCCGGTCTCTTCGATGAAGGGCGCGTAGTCGGAGATTCGCGTTTCCCAAACGCTGAAAAGTACGACACGATTGGAATCGTCGCCGACGATTGGAACGGGAGCAAAACGCATTCCCAATCCGTTCTCGAAGATATCGCCTGGACTGAAAGAAAAGGAACCACCCTCGTCGACCGAATGATCCCCGGGATTCTCAATTTCGGCTGCTTCGTCCGCTGCAGTAAGCGGAGACAAAGTGTCCATGTCTGACCGATCGCTGCCATGGCGAATCAATAACCAGCCGCCGAAGAGCAATGCTAACACAGTCACGGCACTTGCGATTACAGTTTTTCTTGTTGTCATTTGTAGAAATGTTGAAGCGATATTTGGTAGGGTGGATGTGGCCGAGCAGGGTTTGCCATTTACGACGTTCCCCCCGAGTGCGACCTTGGAGAGCGATGCGGTCAGAGATCGCGATGCCTCAACCGGAACGTGTTGAGCAAGCAAGACCGAAAGCCCAAGACCGCAGACAAAGCCCTTTCTTTTGAGAGCGTCGTGCAAGGCATTGAGGGCATCCTTCAGAGATCGCGATACAGAAGGTTGGCTTCTGCCAGTGCGTTCAGAAA
Organism: Verrucomicrobiales bacterium; assembly: GCA_028281705.1. Taxonomy (GTDB): domain Bacteria; phylum Verrucomicrobiota; class Verrucomicrobiia; order Verrucomicrobiales; family DEV007; genus JAACDM01. The sequence continues at coordinate 9,806 of JANQJH010000076.1, read as the reverse complement.
TCTCCTTTTGGGTGCGTCCCTCAAAATAGTGTTCAATGACCAAAGTCCGAAGATGCTGAGGCAGCTGGTTGAGCGCCTCGTCGATGAGCGGCTCCAGCTCATTCCATCCGGGTTCGCCCCTCTCATCGACCGCTTGAGACAGCTCCTCCTCATAGCGGTGCCGCGTCCGCTCTCCACGGACCACATCGCAGGCTCGACGCCAAGCCACACGATGCAGCCATCCCCCGATCGATCCCTTGATTGTTCGCCCCTTGCGCGTCAGCTCGAGAAAAGTCTCTTGGGTGACGTCTTCTGCAAGAGCTGCATCACGCGTTACCCGTCTTGCCGTCCCAAAAACCATTCCACCGTGCGCCTCAACAAGCTTGTGAAATGCAGTAGCGTCGTCTCGATCCAAGTAGCGCCGGAGTAGTGCAAGATCAGAAACCATGTTTACTTACTGTCGTCGCTCGAATTGGATTCTATTCAGAAAATTCTAGGAATTTCAGCTCCTCTCCGAATCTGGAGGGTCGATTTTCGTTCAGGAGAATTCGCATCCGTTCCATCTCCCCCATTGTACTCGCGAAATTAGGGACGGCGCGAGAATCCCTCAGTCCGCTCCGATCTCGAAGGTGACGCCCGTCAGCTCCTCGGCGATCTGCCAGAGTCGATCGCGAGCTTCTTCGTCATTAGCCTGCTTGGCGATCTTTGCTGGTGCAGGGTAGCCGCGCATCTCATAGATGCCGTCGGGACCGAAGTATTCCCCACCTTGAGCGGTCGGTTCCGTGGCGGCGTAGAGCGTCGGTAGGGTTCCTTGTTGAACGTCCATCATCATGAATCCCAGCATGCGGCTCATCAAACTGTGCCGCTGGAGATCGGTGCGCGTGCCGCCTGGGTGGGCGGCCAGACTGCGGATTGGGATGCCCGCCCTGTCTAGGCGCTGTTGCATCTCGATCGCAAACATGAGGCAGGCGAGCTTGCTCTGCCCATATTCGCGCCACGGTCGATAACGGGTCGCGCCACGGAAGCTGGCGAGATCGATCTTTCCCATGCGGTGAGCCAGGCTGCTGAGCGTCACCACACGCGACCCTTCTGTGGCTTCCAGTAGCGGGAATAGCAGTGCTGTTAGTGCAAAGTGGCCGAGAAAATTCACCCCGATCTGGAGTTCGAATCCGTCAGCCGTTTTGGATTCGGGCGGCGTCATCACGCCCGCATTGTTGATCAGGAGGTCGAGTGACCGATGCTCCGCAGAGAACGAGGCGGCGAAGCTTTTGACTGACTCCAATCTGGAGAGATCGACGATGGCCAGTTCGACCGACCCGGACGGGTTCTCTACCTCGATCGTGTCCATCGCAGCCTGCCCTCGCTCTTTGCTCCGGCAGGCCATGATGACTTTCGCTCCTTTGCCAGCGAGCACCCGCGCAGTCTCCAGTCCGAGTCCCGCGTTTGCCCCCGTGACGATTGCCGTCCGGCCGGTCTGGTCGGGAATGTTTGTGTGATTCCATTTCTTCATTTTCGTATTCGTATTCTTAAGGGTGTTAGATTCTCCCGCTATCCGCGGGGATGAGGGTGCCGACGTGTTTGGTAGCGACATCCAAAGCGTCCGATTCGAGACCGCGCCACCATGCCCGCGTCGGCTCCGGCATGAGTGCATTGACCTTCTCTCCGAAAATGGGAGTGATGACTGGCACGCCGTTGCTTTCCGCCAACCGGTGAAGCCGTTCCATCGGTTCGAACCATTTGTGAAATGCGAGGTCGAAAGTGGCATTATGGATCGGCATCAACGCTTGCCCTTGGAGATCCACATGCGCCTGCAAAGTCTCTTCAGGCGCCATGTGAACCTTTTTCCAGTACCGACTATACGCTCCGTTCTCGAGCATCGTCAGATCGAAGCCACCGAAGCGCTCGCCGATCTCACGGAATCCGGAGAAGTAGCCCGAGTCGCCGCCAAAGAATAGCCTACCCTGGGCGCCTTCGATGACCCAGCTAGCCGCAAGGGTCTTGTCACGATCGAACAGGCTGCGGCCGGTGAAGTGTTGCGTTGGAGTCGCCGTTAGGTTGACACCGCCGAGGGAAAGGCTCTGCCACCATTCGCATTCGATGATCTGGCCCCGCCCCACGCCCCACTTGCGCAAGCGACGACCGACACCAAGCGGGACGACGAAGCACTCTACCCTGTCCTTGATCTGAAGAATGGCCGACTTGTCCAGATGGTCGTAGTGGTCGTGACTGATGACGACCGCGCTGATGGGCGGCAGGTCTTCAGGACTAACAGGTGTCTGTTGAAATCGCTTCGGACCGATCCACTGGAACGGTGATGCCCGATTGCAGAATACCGGATCCGTCAGGAAGTAGCTGCCATCGAGCCTGATCAGCACGGTGGAGTGCCCCAGCCGGTAGACGACTGCGGTGTCGCTAGCTTCGAACTCCGATTGGGGAATCGGACGTAGCGGAAGTGGATGATGCGGTCGCGCGGCACTCCGGCGCTTTGCGATTAGTGCGCGGATCAGACCACCTCTCTCCGTTTGGCTCTCATTTCTGGATCGGTTCATGGCTTGGGAACAATTTGAGTGGCACAAAACTTGTGTTGTGTAACTACACTGCACGGTGTAGTTTTATTCGTCAACAAAAAAGTAAACTGCTGAGTGTAATTTAATCCAAAAATGCCAAACCCTCCCAAAAAACAACGTCTTACCGACAAGAAACGCGCTTCGATTTTGGCTGCCGCCGTGGCTGAATTTCAAAAGAATGGCTTCGATGGAACCAGCATGGATCGGGTTTCAGCAGCAGCGGAGGTCTCAAAGCGGACGGTCTACAACCACTTCAAGAGCAAGGACGAACTGTTTGCCGCGATCATCGCTGAAGTACGGGAACGCTTTGGCGAAATCGAAGAAATCCAGTACGACTCTGATGCCGAGCTGCAGCCCCAGTTGGTGGCGATCGGCGAGGCCATCGCGGCCGTGACCGCGAGTGAAGAGTTCATCAAATTGGCTCGCGTCGTCATCGCTCGATTCATGCAAGCACCCGAATTCGCGATGGCGACCATGCAGGAGCAGGAAGACTACAACCAGGGATTGGTAGCCTGGATCAAGGCTGCGAACGACGATGGCCGGCTCTCGGTGGAAGATGCCGATCACGCCGCAACCGAATTTACCGGCCTGATCAAGTCCTTCGCGTTCTGGCCTCAGCTTATTGGCAGCTGCGCACCGTTGAACCAGAAGGAACGGGACACCGTGATCGAATCGAGCGCGGAGATGTTCTTGTGCCGCTACCGAAAATGACTGGATTTCACTTTGGCAGGAACCGGTGACCGCGACGGCATTCCAGGTAGAAAACGGTGATGCCAGACGACGGATCCTACAAGGGATCGGCACGATCTGAGCGAGCCGGACGCATCTTCCAAACTACCGAGGGACTGAAGTCCCTCCCACATTCCAAGCAAGTGGCAGGACTTTAGTCCCTTCGCTATTTTCAAGCCTGTTGGCGCGACCACATCGGGAAATCCATCTCCACTTAAGTCGGTTCCGAATGCCGTGCCACCGCCAGTCGGCGCCTGATAAAACGAGGCGAACGTTCCGACGCCAGCACCTCGCATTCCCAGCACGCTGTCGCCCGCCAGCGAGACTAACAAATCCAATGCGCCGTCAACGTCGCCATCCACCGCGGCAGGTGTCTCGTGTTACGTGATCCGCTGGTCGCCGAGTGATGCGGACACTCTGCCCGCTCGCGATGCGCCCTTATTATCTGGCAGAGGTCATTTGCAGAGGCGATCTTCTTCGACGAGTCAGTCCGACCAGAGTCAAGCCAAACAAGAGGAGCGAGGATGGCTCGGGTACCGCGGAGACTCGCCATTGGCCTATGACCTCGCCATGATCGGTGAGCCCGGATTGACGAAATCCGGTATAGACATTGCCGGTGGCACCCAGGCCGGGCAAGGCGCCTGGGGTGGCGGAGAAATTCACCGTCCCCGTCCCGGTAAACGCCGCGATTCCGATGCTGAAAATTTGCGTCCCGCTGGGTGACGCGTCTTTGTAGAAGCTAAGATCGTCTCCGGCGGTGAAGTCGCCGTTGTTGGCGTCAAAGTCGAAGGTTCCGAGACCGTTGTAGACGAACGTGGTCCCCAAGTTTGGCGAGAGGTTGCCCGCCATACTGGTGGTATTCGGATAGGTGACGGCACTGGTGAAGAAGTTCTCGATGGTGAACCCCGCTCCGGCGATGGAGAGGGACGCATCCGTGCTCGAGAGACCCGTGGGAACCGATTGAATTTGGATGGCACTGGAATCGCTCAAGTCGATCTCGAGAATGATGTCTGCCAGGACGGTCGGCGGGGCGATGAGAGCCAAGAGGGTTGAGGCGAAGAAGACAGCGGAAGGACGACGAGTTTTTGCGAATGAGATTCCTTTCATGGGAGGTCTTGTTGTTTCTCTATTTTTTTGATGGTTGAGAAAATGGTTAGATGCCAGATTGATAGGGCGTCCCGGGCGAGGGTGCCGTCGATTGCCAGCGGACAGGCATGAGAGAGGTGTGAGGATCGACGATGTGGGTCACCGGCAGGGTGATGGCTTTGGTGATACCGGTGCTGCGCCGGAGCACATAGATCACGTTGTCCCCTTCCATTCGGGAGACTTCTCCCTGGGTGGCCAGCCGTCCTCCCTGAAAGAGGACACGGAAGGCGATGGCACTGCTATCGGGCCGCCAGCACAAGTGCTCCGCCGCGTGGGCGAAGAGCTTCTGATTGAGCTCGGAGTAGCCCGTCCGGGCCACCACGGAACCGTCCTTGGCATCGAAAATGGAGAGATGATCGTCGTGGGAACAGGCGAGCCAGTGCCCGTCGGGGCTCCAGACGAACTCATGGATGTTCGAGTCCGTCAGGAGCTCACGCGGCGACGCCGCGCCGGCGGCATCTCGGAGAAAGAGCGATTTTTTGGCGGGGGCCTTGCTGCGCGAGGCGGGTGTGTTCTCGGATTCTGTGAGGCAGTAGGCTACCGAGGCGTCCCCGGGAGCGAGCTGTGCCGAGTCGGCGTTGGCCGGAAGATCGACACCCGTGGCTTCCCCGGGCTTTTGGGGCAGACCGGGAATCTTGCCTGCCTCCCTCCAGGTGCCTTTCTCGACGTCGATCACATAACTATTGGTTTGAAATTGCGGACCGGCGAAACGCCCCAGCCCGCGGGCTGTGGTGACGAGGGACCACGTCCCAGTGGGAGCGGCCGCCACCGTTTTCTGCGACTGGGGTGCCGGGGAATCCTTGGCGTTGAGGGAATTGAAGATGAGGATGACGGCGGCCGAGGTGCCGACGGCAGCGGTGAGAATCTTGAGCTTATGATGGTAGATCATGGCTTGCGCGAGTTGATGGATCGTGATGCCTGCGGGCACGCTGGAGACCTGAGAGAGGGCGGCCTGCGAGAGTGTTGGGGTGGCGAGTGCGGGGGCGGCGATCTCAGCCTGGGCTTCCGATTTCAGGAGGGCGAGAATTGCGGCCCCAGTGATCCCGGGAGAGGGACGGCTGAGCCACCGCCGTAGTTTATCGAGCGCGCGGTGCGCTCGTTTCTGGATGGCGGCTTCGGTGCAGCCCAAATCCTCAGCGATCTCCTTGATCGAACGGTTATTGAGGAAGCGAAGCAGAATGATCTGGCGGTCCATGTCACCCAGCCGAAGCAGGGCTCGGTCGAGCCTCTGACGGAGAGCGGCGCTCTCCTCGGAAGACGTGCGATGCGCCAGCTCTTCCTGGAAGCGGTTGAGCTTGTTCCGGTGACGGATCTCTTTGCGAAGCGCGCGCATGGCGGTGAACGAGGCGGTCTGATGCAGCCAACCGCCGAGGAGTTTCGGGCGTGAGCGGCCTTGGAATTCGCGCTGGGCGAGGATGGCGAAGGTTTGTTGGGTGACTTCTTCCGCGAGTGCGTGGGATTGGGTGATGCGTATCGCGGTGCCGTACACCAGGCCCCGGTAGCGTTCGACGAGAAGGGTGAAGGCGTACTGCTCCCCTCGCCGGAATCGTTCCAAGAGTTCCGTGTCTGAATCCGCTGGCATTCAGTGATAAAGTCCCCTGCGGCCAATCGGATCAGACAGGTTTTTGTCCTTTTTTCCGTCGTCCAAACCGAGGCGTTGAATGACAGAGCCGAAGAGACGGGTGACTGCTCCGAGAAGACCCGCCCTAGCCGAGCACTCTAAACGTCAACTGGGCGATTCGGTCCAACAACGGATGACTTGAAGACCGGCGCGACGCGCCAGAGTTCAGTTCATGCATCCATTGTGATCCGTATTCCTGCTTGGCGATCAAACGAGTGACTGGAAACCTCCGTACGCCATCCGCCCTGCATCAAAAATGGGACTCGAGGGATCGGTCAATGGTTCGACCAGTTCTGCCATTCGCTGGTCTGCCGCGACTTTTTTATTTGCCAGATCACGTGCTTCGCGAGATTCAAATACCACCCATCCAAACACGACGACTTCATCCTCTGTTGCGGCTGCAAGATCATTAAACGAGCGCGTTCCCTCCAAATTCATATCGTCACCGACAAATTCCGAATAGTCGAGTGCGCCGTGTTCCTTCCAGATCTCCGCAACCGATTCAGCGACACGCCTGTAATCGTTCACGCGATCTCTCGGAATGGGAAGGACAAATCCATCAATGTAGTTAGCCATGGCTGATACAATCGTGTTCTCTGAGTCTCGCGTTTTCCGCAAAACAACGTCTTACACGCACGCGTAAAAATGATCACGTACAGTTTCGTATAATTTCCATAAAGAGAGACACGGGTCCGGCTACCGAAGCCGGTAGCCTGGAGGGTGGAAGTGGTTCACCCAGATGGTCCTTATCCGAAACGGTAAACCGACTCGTCCTCTTTCTCCTACTCGTCCTCGAAAGAATCGAGCGAGAGCGGGGCCCTATCGAGTGGCAATTTGAACGCCTAAAGCCTTCTGGCTCGGTCTATTCTCACATTGATTCCGAGATGAGACCTGTCGAGTCAATGCCCCACCTCGTTATCTGCGAACATCCGCGTTCATCTGCGGTTCCCCCCCTTCGCGAAACCCGGACTCTCCCTCCCCATCGGGTGAACCACAGATTAGACAGATGTTCGCAGATTGATCAGCAATTGTAGGAAAGAGGAAGCGATTCAATACTGTGCGCTGTCGTGCCAACGCGCCGGCAGTCCGAAGTTGAATGTTGGGTGAGGCCAAGTTAATCTCGGGAATGAAGAAGTGGCTTGCGCTTTTGTTCTTCGTGCCCGTCCTCTCTGCCTCTGAGGCGCCTCTTCCACTGGTGGCAAGGACACCCCCAGGGACCTTCGAAGTCGCCTTCGATGGCAAGCAAGATCACTATTACATTCTCTATCGCAGCCTCGATCTCCAAGCGCTTGGCTCCCCTGTCGTCATGGCCCTGGGGACCGCCGGCGCCATGTCCCTGAAGGATCGTTTTCGTCCCACGCCGAGAGAAGTGTTCTATCGCCTCCAGGAAATCCCTGGAGCGGAGTCGCTGGACACGGATGGTGATGGCACGAGTGATTACCTTGAGCTGGCACCGGATCTATTCGACGTCGCCGGAACGCCGCGGGGCAATCCCTTCAATTCAATGACGAGAATACGGTTGAAGGACGGCACCTATCGTCTCACGGCCGCTCTCTTCGACGACTACTCAGTCAAAGAGTTGAATCGGCCAGACCGCCACATTAATTTCCTCGCCTTTCCGTTGCATGAGCCAAGCCCAGCCGTCGCCTTTATCAATTCCTTCGAACACCTCGGCCACGCCTCGTTCCTCGCACTGCTCGAGACCCATTATGACATCCGTAATCAAGGGGCGCTCCACGGAAGATTGGGCTGGATCCCGGACGATTCCGGCGGCAGCGCCGGTAGGTACGTTTTCACTCTGCGCGCGCTTGACGCCGCCTCCTTTGAAACCGTTCGGTCGCTATACCATCTTCTGACAACCAACGGCACCCTGTTTGACGGAAACCTTTTCTATCGCCCAATCGGTTCCGGGCTCGCCATGTACCGGCGGCAACAGAAGGCGTATGAACGTGAAGGGATTCCAGTGATCGCTGAAGACGAACGACGGCCTCTTGATCATTATGTCGCTCTGAATGCGGGCGAGGCCTATGGCCTGTTGCGCGTCTTCGAGGCCGATGAACGGCCAACGATTCTCGACGTGGCTCTCTATCGAGAGCTGCCCAACGATGTGCCTCTGTTGCGCGGGATCATTACCGAAACACCCCAGACGCCCCTGTCGCATGTCAACCTCCGCGCGGTGCAGAATCACAATCCCAATGCCTACATTGGAAACGCCTCGGCTCACCCTGACATTGCGCCTCTGATCGGCAAGTACGTGCGTTACCGCGTCGAGCCGGATGGGTTTGAGATTGTCGAAACCACGTTGGAAGAGGTGGAAGCTCACCTCGCAGCATTGAGACCTGAGAAGCCGCAACTGCCGCTACGCGATCTGCAACAACGTGAGATTCTGCCGTTGGAGGACTTGGGGTTTGAGTCCTCCGCATTTGTCGGCGTCAAGGCGGCCAATTTGGCGGAACTGACCAAGATAAGCAGCGTTCCTCGTGAGACCTTTCCCGAGATGGGCTTTGCCGTCCCGTTCGCCTACTACGACGAGTTCATGACGCACAACGGTTTCTACGCGAAAGCCCGAGCCATGATGGCCTCCGATGGCTTTGGCGACGATCCCGTCGTTCGCGACGCAGCCCTGAGGGACCTTCGTGACGAGATCAGGAAAGGCAAAGTGCCTGAGGGTCTATGGCAGGCCCTATCAAAGGTTCAGGCAGCATTCCCGCCCGGACAAGGAATTCGTGCCCGCTCGAGCACGAACAACGAGGATCTCCCTGGTTTCAACGGCGCCGGTTTGTATGAATCTTACACCCATCACCCCGACGAAGGACACCTTTCCAAATCGGTCAAACAGGTTTATGCTAGTCTATGGAAGCTCCTCGCTTTTGAACATCGGGAGTTCTACCGCGTCGACCACTTTGAAACCGCGATGGGAGTTCTCTTGCATCCGAACTACGAAGATGAACGCGCCAATGGGGTGGCCGTCTCACGACATGACTTTGGTGAGGCGTTTTTGCGGCCTTACTACGCGAACGCCCAGGCCGGAGAAGATCTGGTAACCAACCCGGAGATCAGGTCGCGTCCGGAGGAATGGCTTCTGGATCACAGGTGGAGTGACCCCGCGGGAAGGCGGCTCGCGCCAGAATCAAGGCCGATTCGGCTATCTGCTTCGAATCAAGTTCCACTCGGGCAGGGCGTCTTGACCGATGCCCAGGTGAGTCAGCTAGGCGATTCTCTATTCCGTATCGTCAATCACTTCCGCAGGCTTTATCAGGGGAGTTCCCCCGATTTCGCCATGGAAATCGAATTCAAGATCACCGATAAGGATCAGTTGGCCATCAAGCAGGCACGACCCTGGGTTAACTGACCGGGTAGCCCACCTTGGCACCATCTTGCGTTTGGCATCCGGCCGGAACATGGGTAAGACTGTGGCATGAAGTATTACCTGTGCACTTTGGGAGCCATTTTGTTGGTTCTCGTTGCGATCGGAGTGCACCAAGACTTCGGCCAGAGATCCGTCATGTCCGGCGATTTCTTCGTGGAGGACTATGCCCGACTTGATCTGAAGGCCATGTTTGATCGAAATGAGGTGCCCTTCGCTGAGGAGAGTTTTGTCAAGAACGGCCCCATTTTGAGGATCAGTGTGTACGGCTCTTCGGAGGCAGAGGCCATGTCTCGCTTTGATAGTGTTGTGGATGACCTCAAGATATGGGGGCGACGTCGCGCGACGAGAGAGGCCGGGGAGCCAACGAATCTAAGTGCCATTCGAGGCCCTTACC
>JANQJH010000064.1 GCA_028281705.1 Verrucomicrobiales bacterium | reverse complement strand
TTCAAGGGGCTGGCCAATGGCGACGTCGTCGCCGGGCTCTACCAGGCCGCACTGGGCGCCGTGGCGGCCAATCCCAAGGCACTGGCCAGCAGCGCCAATATCAGCACGCTGGCCGCGACGCTGGTCAGCGGTCTAGCCGATGTCCTGTCGCAGAAGGCGCTGACGGATGTCCTCACGCCTCAGATTCTTCGAGATATCGCCTCCCGCTCTTTGCTCGTCCTGGCGCAGAACAGCTCGTCTTGGGCCGGGGATTCGGAGTTCGTTTCAAAGTTGGTTGCGGGCGTGTTGCCTGCGGCCGCCTCCGCGATTGAGGATGGGCTTTCCTCTGACGACTTGGCGAATCTGCTCGACCTTGCGATCCGGACGGCGACGAGCAACCTCGCTCTGCTGAAGATCGACGTTCCCCTGCAGGGCGTGCTCGAGTCGGTGGGGCAGCAACTCTCGACGAGCGGTGTTCGAGCCCTCCTCAATCCCGATTCCCGCACCGAGGTCATCCTCTCGAGCTTGGAGGCCGTGTCGGCGAACCCGAAGGTGTGGAGCCGGTTTGCGGAAGCCGACCTGGTGCAGCCGCTGATCACCGCAGTGTTCCAGGGCTTGGCCAGCGATCCCACCTCGTTCCTGACAGGGCACTACATGGTCGAGGCCGTGCAGGACGTGCTCGAGGCGGCGGCTCGGCGAGGGCAGGCTCTCGTCGATCAGAAAGTCACCACGGCTGAAGTGGCCAAGCTCTTGAAGATGGGCTTGCGCAAGGCCGATCAGGAAATCGGACAGGACATCGACGGTGAGTCCCTCCCGCAATACCTCTCGCGGCTGGTGAACGCATTCTTCGAGCAGCCTTTCAATCTCACAGCCATCTCGGCAGCGGCATTCAAGGCACTTCATGCAGAGGCCATGGGTCGTGTTGCAGCGTCCGTCGCCTAACGAATCAAGAATGGATCCCAATGAAATCAAGGTTCTTTGCTAGACTGCTTCCGCTGTGGCTCCTCATCGGATTGACGAGCTGCCAGGTCATCACGCCGCGTACCTATCAACTCGAACAGATTCACCAAACCTATACCAAGGAATGGGTGGCGGCTCCTGTTCCGAGGGCGGGTCAGAGTCCCCCGGTGGGAAAGGGCAAGGGTGCCTTCAACGCCACCCTGCAGTCGATTCGGAACTATGAAGCTCAATTTGGCAAAGGCACGCGCGAAGCGGCCCACTTGACGGTCCTCGAGGGAATGATCTATCTCCAGTCCGGCGCTCCGGGCATGGCGAGACTACTGGAACCGGAGGTCGCGGCGGCGAAGGATCGACTGATGTCTTCCGGCGGCGTGGCCACGCGTGACTACATCTTTGCCGATTGTTTCCCCGAACTCGTCGATGGCTGGTCCGCCGTGTGGGGCGTCAACAACGGTGATCGTAGCGTGACAGCGAGCGACTTTCGGGCCGCGGCGGACGGGATCCGGGACAAACTGGCGAAGATTACTCCGGCACAGCGCGCGGCCGCTCAGGAGGACTCCGGCGGGGCTTATGTCGCCACCTCGGGCGCCATCTTTTATATTTGGGCCGCCTCCGGAGGCTCGCCCCCGCTCTCCGAGATGGCCCGTGCGGGTAGAGATCTGCTCGATCCCTGGCTCACCCCGACGGAGCGCAGCAGTGCCATCAGTGGCAGCTACAAGCGATCGGACATGGAGTGGGGGAGTCGACAGCGCTTCGTCGAGTGGTACGCCTATCTCAACGCCAATAGCGGGTGAGGAAAGATTCTGTCACAATTACCGAAAACACAAACAAACAAACGAACGAAGGAGTAACGATATAGGAGGACACACTTATGAATGCGCAAGAACGGCAGAAGCTCTATACCATGCGTTGGTACATCAATAATCAATGGGGAGAAGCCGGTGCCAAGAGTGATGTTTTGAAGATCATTGCCAGTCTCCTGAGTGAGAACACGCCAGACGATCGCGACGGGAACGCCCTGGACGGAGGACAGCGCCTCAAGTGGTATCCATTGGCGCAGCGAAGTGATTCTTTTGGTAAGGCGAAGACGCACGGCGGCTATGCCAATGGGTATCCCAAGGGAGCCATTGTCCATTTCACCGCTGGACGCCGGAGCAGTCTGCAGAACGGGTTTGATATCCAGAGGAATACGAAGATGTGTTACTTCCTCATCGATGAGAATGGCGAAGTGGGGCAAAACTTCTCCCTTGCCGAATGGGGTTCCCACGCCGGGAAGAGTAGCTGGCCTGGTCTGTCTGGCAGGGTGAGTGATGATCTCGTTGGCATCGAAGTCATGAACGGTGGCAAGCTGAAGAAGGTGGGCAATAGCTGGAAGACCTGGTTTGACCTCACAGTGCCGGCGAGTGACCGGCGGACGGTGAGCAGCAAAGACAACGTCAAGGGAGGCACCTATCAAAAGTACACGCAGGCACAGGAAGAGGCCCTGATTCGTCTCATCTTGTGGCTTCACCGCAATGATCCCGCCGTCTTTTCTCTCGACCTCGTTCTGGGCCACGACGAGGTCAGTCCCGATCGGAAAAACGATCCGGGTGGCGCCCTCTCGATGACCATGCCGGAGTTCCGCGCCCATTTGAAGAGCTTGTAGAAGGGACGACCTATCTCTAGGCTGAGGGCGATGTCCTGTCGAATATCGAGGCTGTTGTGGATCGGGTTACTTCTGTCGGTTGCCGGGTGTGCCGAGGAGGAGTTGCCGAAGGCAACGGAAGAAGAGGAGTCGCCGCCGGCGAACATCCACGAATATTACACCTGGGCCAACGCCGCGAAGGACCCTGAGCGGCGCTACGAGCGACTGCGTGGGTTTTGGGAATCAAACCATCCCGGTGAGGGGGTCGAGGGGAAGGGCGGTGAGGAAACGGGAGAGAGTTCGGACGATTATCCGGTACTGGCGAAGAGTGCCTGGGACTTGCTGGAAACGGCTCATCTCCAGGGCGACGCCGCGGCCTTCGCCTATTATTTGGACTGGCTCAAACGGCATGATTCTCTGGTCTACCGGCAGTTGCGGCCGTGATGGCACCAGCATGTGCTTCACAATCGTGCTCTGGCTTTGATGGACTTTCATGTATGCTTATAGGTACGGAGGGACACTTGAGAAAAGGACTCGAATTCATGAGCAGATGGACTTTAGTTGTTCCGGAGGAAACCGACCGAATGGTGAGGTCGCATCTAGCTCGCAACGGCGGTGAGAAGGGCGATCTGTCGACGTTCGTCGATAGAGCCGTGCGCCAAGCGGTCCTTCACGAGACGACGCTTCAAATCAAGGAAAGAAACAGCGACGCCGACCAAGCGGAAATCGTGGCGCTAGTCGATGAAGCAGTAGGCTGGACGCGTGAGAATCGTCCTTGATACCAACATTCTCGTGAGCGCTCTGCTCACCAAGGGCACAGTGAGGATTTGATGAAGTTTCACCGGCCTTCCGCTCCTGGGCGGCAAAAATGGGGAACTGGGGATTCGAGTGGGACTAGTCCCCACGACCCGTCCTCAATCTACGATCCCCAGCCCCCCGACCCAACGGGCGCATCGAATGAACCCACTATGAGTGCCTACTATTGGGTGACATTTCCCGGTTGGGTATCGGTGTGAATACCGTAAAGATCTAGGTAGGAATACCTAGGGAGAGCCGCTGAGCCTAAGTGTGAATACCTACCTAGAGATCGCCACCACTCGTCGCGAGGAACTCGGGTACCTCTTGGAAGAGCGGCGTTCCCAAGAAAAATGTCGGTTTGGTCCCTTGGCGCCGGATAGGATGATGGACGGATCGACACCGCATGCCACTCGCCGACACGGACTCTCAACTGCTGACTCGCTTTGCGCGCAACCGCGACGAGGGGGCCTTTGCACGGCTGGTGGAGCGCAATGCCGGGCTCGTCCATGGGGCGGCGATGCGCCGCTTGGCTGATCGGACGCTGGCGGAGGAGGTTACCCAGAATGTGTTTACCATCCTGGCGCGGAAGGCCGATCGACTGTGTCACCATCCCCGGCTGGCTGCGTGGCTCCAGAAAACGGCCGCCTTCGAATCCATGCGGGCGGCGGAACGGGAATCCAATCGAACCAAGCACATGGATAGTTTCCGGAGAGAACTTGAAGCGTCGCCCAGGGAGCCGGAGTTCGACCCAGCATGGCGTGGCGCCGCTCCCATCCTCGACGAGGCCATGAGTTCGGCGCTCTCCGAACTCGAACGCGAGATTCTCTTGCGCCGCTACTGGCGGGAAGAGCCGTTCAAGGAGATCTCCAGAGCGCTGGGAAAGACTTCGGGCGCCCTGGAGAAGCGTGCCAGCCGCGCGATTGATAAACTGAGCGGGTGGTTTCGGCGCCGTGGCATCGCGCTCTCCTCAGGCGCGGTTCTCGCCGGGCTCCCGGCAATCCTCGGCGATGCCAGTGCCCAGGCCGTGGGCGAACTCTCGGCCGGTGTGGCCAGCAACGCCATCCTCGCGGCCAACACCTCATCCACCTCCGCTGCCAGTGGAGGGGTCATCCTCGTTGCCATGATGAATACCAAACTCTTACCTGCGAGTCTCGCCCTGGCTGCTCTGCTGGCCTCCGCCAGTGGCGGCTGGTTAGCCGGGCGATCGAGTCGCACGAGCGACGCCGTCACGACGACAACCGTATCACCGGATGAACCCGGTACCCTCGGCCAAGCATCAGCCAATGTGTCTCGCGCCGACCGTGCCAACCATCGACGCCTATCCCTGAGGCAGCTGTTGGAAACGGCGCATGGTGAACTGTTGGGAGACGTGGCGAGCAATGTGGGGCACATGCGTGCCGCGGCGCGGCTATCATTGATCGAGGCGAAGGACCTTCCGGCGGCGATGGAACTCATTGCCGAGTTCGACGGTGGCCTCCACCGCTACAGCGAACTCTCTGCCCTGGTTCTGGAACGCTGGGCAGTCCACGACGGCGAGGCCGCCTGCACGTTTGCCCTCAAACGGATGAAGATTCCCCTGATGGGACTGCATCCCGTTGGTGATCCGCTACGCTCCTGGGCCTCGGACGATCCCGAAGCCGCCATGGCCTGGTTTCAGAAGCACAAGACGGCGGACGGCCAATTGACGGCACAACGATTTGGCGAGTGGGGGAGGATCTCCGATGTTCGCTGGATCATGGGAGCTTGGGCCCTGAAGGACCCGATTGGGGCCGCCCGGACTTATCGCCGGCTCGAGACCCAGGCCGAACGCCAAGGGGCCTGTGTCGGCTTCATGGAACTCGCCAAACGGGCCGTCGATCGCCGTGTCTTGCTCGAGGCGATCTGGGAAACACCGAATGAACTGGGTGGCTCAAGCGATCTGTCGAGTGTGCTCGATCAGTGGGCCTCCCATCGGCCGGCTGAGCTGGCGGCTTGGATCGACTCCAAGGAGATCAAGAAATCGAACGAGTTCACGATGAGCAAAGCCGTGCTCGGCAATTGGCTCATTGAGGACCGGGATTTGGCGATCGCTTGGTGGCTCGAGCGTGAGTCTGGCTTTCCGGCCTTGGATCATCGGCTGGGTAGTCTGATCGACGCCTGGTCGGAAGTGGATGTGTTCAGCGCCGCTGAGTGGTTAGCCCAGGAGGAACTGACAAATGCACACGCGCGAGCGGTGCAGTCGCTGAGCCAAAGCTTGACGAGGGAAGACCCCGAACGCGCCTTTGCTTGGGGACTAGCGGTGCCCTCGGAATCCTTGCGCAAGAGAGCTCTCCGTCATGCCTATCTCGCCTGGGTCAAAAAGGAACCGGAAGCAGCCCGGGCTGCCTTGAACGCCGCGGATGTGGAGGAGAGTTTTCGCGTCGGCCTCGAGCAAGCGGCCGAAGAGGACGCTGAGCCAACGCTTCAATGGATCAACGGATGAAAATGAAAATGAGGATGAAGACGAGAACTCTCCAGTTTGCCTTGCTGACCGGTTGTGTCGCCTCCGCGGCGGTCGGTTGGTGCATCGGTAAGGGTGGGCGGGTGGAGCCGCCTGCTCGCGATCCGGCAGGACGGGCCATCTCGCTATTGAACTCGTCAGCCAAGTCTCACGCTATTCTCATCAGCGGAGACTACGGCGAGGTCGCCAGGGGTGAAGTACGTCTTCGCGGCCAGCGCGACGCCGACGCCGTGGGTGAGTTTTTTGGAAAGTCCCGCTGTGCCACCAAGCTTGGGGCTGATCCGGTAGCGCTCGGAATGATCGCGGAATTGCATTTCGAGGAGATCATCGCGCTCTTGCCCCGGCTGCTGGAGGAGGAGCCCATGCAGGAACGACTCATCGCTGCCGCGCTGGGACAGTGGGCCAGGTCCGATCCTCAGCAGGCGCTGGATTGGGCCAGCGCCTATCTTGACCGCGCCGCCTTCACGCAGGCGCGCACATCGATTGTGGCGGCCTGGGCGGAGTCGGACCCTGCCGCCGCTCTGAGCTGGCTGCGCGAGAAGTTGGCCGCGGCCGCCCGGAAGGATCGGCATCAGCTCTCGACCGATTACAATGCGATTCTCACGGTCTGGGCTCAGAACGATCCCGCGGCGGCGCTCCAAGTGGTTCTGCAACCGGAGAGTTCCGTTGGTGTCCACGCGTGGCATGGCTTCAGCCAGATCGTCCACCAGGACAGCCAACGCGACATCGCCTTCGACCTCGTGCTTGGAATTGAGGACGAAGCGGCGCGTCAGAAAGGGCTCGAATCTCTCCTCCTGGCCTGGGGCAAGAACGATCCCGCCGCCGCTGCCAGATGGTTAGACAAAAACGGTTATACCGACAAGGGCACGCAGTGGGCTGTCAGCCAGCGCTACCAACGCCTCGACCCCGCGGCCAATGCCGATTGGCTCTTCGGCCGGGTCATGCCTGAAAATCGCGAGCAGACCCTGACCACGGCCATCGCCTACTGGGCCCGTGCCGATCCCACGGCTGCCGGCGATTGGGTGGAAGCGTCAGGGATATCCCTCGACGGTGTGGCGGAGCAACTGGCCAACACCTTGTACCGTGGCAGCCCCGCTCGTGCCATGGCCTGGGCCATGCGCATCGAGGATGAGAACCGGCGCCGCATGACCATTGGTAGTGTTCTCCGGCGACTGCTAAACCTCTCCCGCCTCGCCGGTGGAAGCGAAGAGGCCTTTGACTACCAGTCATTCACGGCAGCCACGGGGATGACGGTCGAGGAATTGGCCAAGCTCAGCGACGAAGCCGCCAAGAGCGCTCGAAGCCGCTGGTAGCCGACAGGCTCCCAAGGTGAAACCAGCGTCCTTCCATTCACCGAGGGAGAGTCCGGGTGGATTGGGTTTCCAATTGAGCAGAGCCAAGTGATGCGGGTTTATTGCGCGGACGGGTTTTCGTTCTTCTCCGATGCCGGGCGCTGGTACCAGATCTGGCAGAATCGCCTCGAGCGCGTCAGCCAGGGGAAGGCCATCAGCGTCATGAGTTGCCAGCCGAGTTGTTTTCCCGAGAACCAGTCAACCTTGCGGCTCGAGGTGGCGATGGAAAGGTCCGTGATGACGGAGAACTTAAGCTTTCGTCTCTTGCCCCATTTCTTCAGGGCGCGGGAAAACCAGATCTCTTCTCCGGCGTAGACCGATTCGCTAAAACCGCCCACGGCGTCGAACCCTTCACGGAGGGCGTAGACAAAGCAGCCGGCAGCGAGTCCGCGCCACGCAGAGAGGGCGTTCCAGGCGCGGACCCAGACGCGAATCCCGGCCGGCATGAGGCGATCCATTTGCACGATCACGCCTCCGCCGCAGCATCCGCCCGAGCGCAGGTTCTCCAGAGCCCGGTTCAGGAGCGCTGAAGAGAGTTCGGTATCGGCGTCGAGAAAGAGGAGAAAGCGTCCTTTGGCTTCCCGGGCTCCGGCGTTGCGCGCGCGGCTGATCTGATTGA
>JANQJH010000053.1 GCA_028281705.1 Verrucomicrobiales bacterium | reverse complement strand
ACTTGCACCCCGTTGTGGTGAACCGCACCGGTCACCCCATTGCCGCAGTTGGTGTTGTCCTTCGCCGTGAACCACCGGATGGCCACCGCCGTCGGGTCATCGACCGTCGCCTCCCAGCGGCGAACGGACCAGTGAACCTCACCGTTGTTGTCTCCGTTAGGATGAGTGGCGCCCACATTGATAAAGGTCCAGGGCACATTGCCATCGGCCCAATCCCAGGCCACACCGGTCCAGGACCAGCCGTCGGCTTCGTCGAAAAGAATGAAATCGCTCAGCGGATCATAGTCGACCTTCTCGATGTCGCCTTCCGCCGTGAGATTGCGGTAACCATAGGACCAGCCATTCTCGCCCTGGATACCGTCGGCGGACCAGTCCATCTCCGAGTTGGCGATCTCACCCACACCACAGTGATCGAGCGGATCGTTGGGGTCGGTCCCACAGCCCAGCTCCTGACTATCGTCATAGGGATCTCCATCCGTGTTCCGCTTCGTCGGATCCGACGAGGGATTCCCGGTGATCTCCGCGTTGTCTGCCAGCCCGTCCGCATCCGTATCCACTCTCAGGGGATTCGTCCCCGTGTCATCGGCACTGACAAAGACGCCGGTGCCCGTCTCCACGCCGTCGAGCAAAGTGTCGCCGTCCGTGTCCTCCACCGTGGGATCGGTGTCTCGCTCGAACTCCTCGCCGTCACTGGAACCGTCCTCATCGAAATCGCCATCACCCGCGAGCTTGCTCAGGTCTCCGGGAAAGAAGGCCTCTTCCCAGGGATCCAACAGCCCGTCACCGTCGGTGTCATCCGCCGTGGCGGGGACAAAAATACTGCCATCTGGCTGAACGGGTTTGACCGGGATGCCCCGGCTCACTTTGAGACTGCTGAACGAGCCGTCACAGCCGTCGTTGTTGCTCTCGTTCGTTCCCAGGGGACTCAGGGCGACATCCACGACGTCGCCCGGACTGATGTTCGCAAAATACGTGCGCTCTTCGCCGTCGCCGTCGTCACCCGCGATGGTGAGGCGATCTTTGAGCACGCCGTTGATGTGGAGCGAGCCCGTGACACCGTTACCGCAGTTCACATTTTGCTTCCGAACCGACCAAATCAAAGCCAGCGAGGTGACTTCCTCCACCTGCGGGGCCCAGCGCCGGATCGTCCAGTGAATCTCGCCATTGTTGTCCCCATTCGGATGGGTCGACTCAGCCCCAACCGTGGTCCACGGCACATCGCCGTCACCCCAATCCCAGGCGGCTCCGTTCCAGACCCAGCCATCGTCTTCGGCAAAGAGAATGAAGTCGTTCTCCGCGTCGTAATCATCGCCACCACCATCTTCAGTCACATTGCGGTAGCCACTGCTCCAGCCCTCCGGGTCGTGCTCGCCATCGAGATTCCAGTCTTCCAGGGAATCGGCGATGATCCCCGGATTGTTTGCCGGGTTGCGTGGGTCCGTTCCCGCGTCCACCTCTTCGCCATCACTGAACCCGTCGGAATCAGAGTCCGTATTCGTCGGATCCGTCCCGCCGGCAAACTCCAACAGATCGCTCAGCCCGTCGCCGTCGACATCACTCTCCGCCGACATCTGCGTCAGATCACCGGGAAAAAAGGCCTCTTCATAGCCATCGGGAAGCCCATCGCCGTCCTCATCGACCGCGTCGACGGGCACGAACGGCGTCCCATCCGGCTGCATGGGATTCGCCGGGAGGTCGTTGTCCACCGAGATCCAAAACGAGGAGCCGTCGGAGCCGTCCACCGGATTTCCATCGGCGCCCTCTGGAAGCAGGGCGAGATCGATGAAATCACCCGGCTTCACATTGGCGTAGACCGTCCGATCGAAACCCGTGCCGTCCGAGCCTTCGACCGAGGCAAAATCGATGCGCTCACCGTTCAGATGCACGGAGCCGCTGACCCCGTTGCCGCCTCCGGTGTTGTTCTTGTGGAGGTGCCAGGTGAACGCCAGCGGTTGTTCGTTAGTCAGATCGGCTTCCCACCGGCGGATCACCCAGTGTTCCGCATCATTATTCGTCCCGTTCGGGTGGCCGCCATTGGCACTCACCTCAGTCCAGGGCACATTCCCATCACCCCAGTCCCATTTGTCACCGGTCCAGATCCAGCCATCATCCTCGGTGAACAGGATGAAATCGTCCTCGGCATCGTAGTTCTCGCGGTCGTCGTCGGCCTCAACAAGCCGATAGCCGTATGACCAGCCATCGACTCCCTGCTCGCCCTGACCGTTGAAATCGGCCGACGAATCGGCGATGACGTCGGCGTGCAAGGCACCTGGAGAATAGAGTAACGGGAGGACCAGGAGGGGAAGATATTGTCGTAGTTTCATTGCGGGGTTCCGGTTGGGTTGGGTGGATCTAAGGGCTGAGAGAGCCATCTTTAAAGCAGCCCTCTGGGGCATGATTCAATCACTTTAGGGAAACTTCCACTCTAGATCGAACTCTCCTGAGATCGCAATCTTGCGAAGGCTCTTGAATTTGCCGAGACGCAATCGCGAGACCGTAGGGTCGACAAAGGCACGTCGCGGTCTATTTGTGGTAATTATGGAAAATATATTGAACAAGCCCAGCTAGAGCCTAAAGTTCAGCGGGTTTCAAATGACTCATAGGACTCTGGGGAGGCGGTTGCCCGACAACGAGGAGTTGGTGGGCAGGAGTGGAATCGCCTCCCCAGTCCTTAATCTTCTTTCTTGCCAACGCGGCAATGAGGTCCTAGCACCCTTAATCCGCGATGGCGAAACGAACTCTCAAGAAACGCAGGCAAAAACCGGTCACCTCTCCCTACTGCAAGCCCTCCACTTCGAGGATCCATCAGCAGGGGCTCTTTGCCAGCAAGCGAATCCCCGCCGACACCGAAATCATCCCTTACGTCGGCGAAAAGGTGAGCAAGAAAGAGGGGGACCGCCGGGCAATCGATCTGGCGGATGCACGCGAGGGAACGGGAGATGCCTCGGTCTACATGTTCATCCTCGATGACAACTACGACATTGATGGCAACGTTCCCCACAACACTGCCCGTCTCATCAATCACAGCTGCGACCCCAACTGTGAAGCTCAGATCATTGACGACGAGATCTGGATCGTCGCGCTGCGGGACATCGCCAAGGGCGCCGAATTGACCTTCGATTACGGTTTCGACCTCGAGCATTTCGAGGACCATCCCTGCCGTTGCGGAAGTGATCTCTGTGTCGGCTATATCGTGGCCCGCGAATACTGGCCCGATCTAGAGGAGAAGCTCGCGGCCAAGAAGAGTGCCCAAGCCGCCAAAAAGAAGAAAAAGAAGAAGACGGCAACGAGGAAGAAGAAGCAGGCGGCCAAGAAAGCCAAGGCGCCCACCGCCAAGAAAGCCACCAAGAAATCCGCCAAGTCTCGGAAAAAGGCGGCTTCCAAGCCCGTGAGGAAGAAGCCGGCCAAGAAAACCAAATCGCCAGCCACGAAAAAAGCGGTCAAGGCGACGAAAAAGGCCGTCAAGGCTTCGAAGAAGAAAAAGAAGACGCCGGCACGGTCGAAAACGCGCCCGAAGGCCAACAAGAAGAAGGCGCGGCCCAAGTCCAAAAAAAGATCGAGGTAGACCGGGGGCGGCCAATCGCCCGCGGCATCAATCAATCACTCGATAACCACGATATCGCCCACCCGCATCGTTTTGAAGAAGTTCTGGGCGTTGGACCAGGGCATGCGAATGCAACCGTGCGAGGCCGGGTAGCTCGGAACACTCGCCGAGTAGTGGAGACCGAAGTCCCCGCAACTCAGACGCATGAAGAACGGCATCGACGATCCGTAAATGGTCGACCTGTGATGCCGGTGCTTGTCCGTGATAACGTAGGTTCCCGTCGGCGTGCGGTAACCCCGCCGGCCGGTTGAAACGCGAGACGACGTCACGGGCTCCCCCTCTTCGTAGAGCACGGCCTTCTGGTTCTTGAGAGAGATCACCACCTTGCGACTCTCGTCGTTGGCCTCCCGCCCCAAAATCATTTGCATGATGGGGACGTTTTTCCGCTCAGCGGCAAAGGCAACGGCATACCTCTTGTAACGGGACGAATAGCCGTTCTTCGAAGCTCGGTGGGCTAGAAGATGCCCCACGATCTCTTGTTGTTCCGTGAGGGCAGCAAGCATCAAGGGCGAGAGATCGCGGTCATTCTTGAGATAAAACAGCGTTTTGGCATCTCCCTCGAAGAAGGCGAGAAACTCCTTCGTCGGCGGATGCTCCAGCCGAAGATTGGGATCCGCCCCCAACTCCAAGAGGCGTCTCACCATCCGATTCTTTCTCGCGGCCATGGCCGTGACCAAGAGGCGCTGACCCACATGCCCGAATTGATTGGGATCCGTTCCATACTCCAAGAGAAGATCCATGCATTCCGGATTCCCGCTCTCCAGCGCCATCTCGAGAAGCCCCTCTTCTTCCACCCATTCAACTCCCTCCTCGAGAAGATGAGCCGCCACCAGTTGCGCCCCGATCCCCTCGCCACATTGAATGGCGCGACGCAGGACATTTCCCGAATGGACACCCGCCTCCATCAACTCGAGAAGGCAACCCAACTTGGAGAAGTCCACGGCGTACTCCAGGAGCGAGACAGATCGCCGTGGATGGATCGCATTGGGGTCGCCTCCATGATTCAAGAGATGGCGCAAGGTTTCGGCATCGTCGCTCTCGATCGCCTCCACGACATAGGCACTCATCATGTCAGGACCGGGTTTCAACCCGGAGCGCAGCAAGAGCTCCACCGCTTGGGAACGCCCGGCGGCGACCGCGGCGCCAAGCGGCGTCTCCCCATCCAAGCTGGCGAAATTGGGATCGGGCCGCCGGGAACCGGAAAAGAGCGCACGAACCACCAAGAGATCATTTCGGGCAATGGCATGGTGCAACGGGGAGCGTCCCCGGGAATCACTCACATTCACATCAATAGCGGGGTGCGTCAGAAGAAGGCGCAACAAGCGGCTGTTTCGTTGCCTCGTCGCTTCCAAGAGCGCGTGGGTCCACTCCCCTTCCGCGCCCATGATCGTCACGTTAGGATCCTCGATACGCATGAGCAACTTCTTCACGGCATCGAAATCGCCTAACATGATCGCGTGGCCCAAGGGCGAGACACCGTCTCCGTCCGGCCGATCACAATCGACCTCCGACTGCCCCACGAGGAAGTCCGTGATGGATAGATTCCCCGCCTTGATCGATTGAATCAAGGGAGTGCCTCCGCAATGGCTCACACCATCGAGTGGCACCTGCGCCCGATGGAGCAACTTGACGATCGAAAGATCTTGCCGATCGATTGCCCTCAAGAGACCGGTCTGCGACTGTTCCACGCCGGCTTCCCGAAGCAGCCTAACCGCCTCAAAACGCGGCAGACCATCCCATAGAAGAACGGCCACCAACGGGATCAGTAATCCGCCGATCCAATAGGCAAAATAAGAGACTTTCCCTGACGATTTTGCGTGCGGGGTCACGGGGGCGATATTGAGTAAATTAGAGAGAAGACGCGAGCCTCCGTTTTTAGACAGATTCGACGAAAATTCAAGGACCCGGTCGCATGGATGAACAATTCTGAGAACGCCCAGAGTGATGTTTAAGATGTCTAAGGAAAAGACTTCGGAGAACTTGCGCCCCTCTCGCTGACAAGTCATGATGCCACTCATCGCGTGCGCCAGGGCGTCGCGATCACGTCATGTCCAAACAAACTTCCTCAGACGAATCGAGTCATCCGCCGGAGTCGCCTTCGAGTGAGATCGGCAAGCGCCGCTCAGCCGCCGCTGGGCTCGAGGAAGAAGCATCCATCAAGGAGACGGCCAATCCCGAAGTCGAGGGATCGCCGGCAAACGAAGAAGACCTTTTCTCCGAGCTCAGCGATCCGACCAACTCCACCCGGCTGACGACCTTCAAGCCGGCGCCGCGGAATGCCCCGGATCCACTCTCGGTCGACCTGGGCGAAACCTACACGCACGAGTTGCCCGAGGCCGAGGAGCAAATGCTGGTCGATCTGAATCCCAAACCGGGAACCGTGGTCGTCGAAAAACAGGCCCCGAGCGGTGAACCCAAGGCGCCGCGCAAACGGAAGGAGGGCCCGGCGAAGCCGACCAAGCGGCAAGAACGCAAGCGCGTCCGTCAGGAGCGGCGTGTGCAGAAGAAAAAGGAGGAAGAAGAGAAGAAAGCGCGAGAAGCCGAACTCGAAAAACGGGCGCTCGCAGGTTCAGCCGGGAGCGGCACCAGCACCGGATTGGATTCGACAGAGGGTCCCGCAGCCGACGAATTCGAGGACAAACTGAGCTTCGATGACCTCGACATGGAGAATCCTCTCCCCGAGGCCGCCTACGCCCCCGAGCGAGATCACGCGCATCTCATCATGGACCGCAAGCAGCGGCGACTCGAGGCCGTCGCCCGGGCAGAGCAGAAAGAGAAGGAGCAGCACGAGATCTGGGAACAAGACGAGGAAGCCGATCCCGAGAAGGCCCAGACACGAAAACAGTTCAATCTCCCCGTTTATCTCATCCAAGCCGTCTTTGTCGTACTCGGAGGATTCCTTCTGGTGTTGGGCGTGCGGATCGCCCTCAAGAGCACCCAGGATGCCGAAGTCGGAGAGACCCTGGCCCTCGAAGACACTCCCGGATTGAAAGCTCTCGGCTGGCTCGAGGCCGAGGAGGTCCTGCGAAAATTCCTCGCCGCCCCCGGCTGGGAAGCCAAGCTCGCCTACGTGAGAAACCCTGAAGTGGCCCGGCCCAGGATGGCCCGCTTCTACACCAAGCACCCTGGGGAGGACCAGGCCATCCCGTCGGTCACCATCAAACACGAGATCAATCACCTGCGATTCGAGAACGGATCCGGGTTCTCCTTCACCTGTGAGACCGACCACGGGGTGCGCTTCCGCGTTCCCGTCGTCCGTTTTGAGAACGAGGCCCCGTTCTTCGTCGTCGACTGGGAGAGCTTTGTGGCCTACTCCGAACTCGAGTGGATCCCTTTCCTCGAGGCCAAGGAACCGGGAAGCCGGGGGATTTTTCGTCTCTGGGTCCGTCGAGACGATTTCTACGGGTTCAGCTTCGAGCAATACGATCTCGAGGGGATCGACCTCGAACAGATTGATCACGACACGTTCGAGTTTGAACGCCACCGGCAGTATTACTCCCTGCAGCTCGCCGACCCGAACCGGGAAATGTCCGCCTACGGGTATGTGAAAAAAGGCACCCCCGACTGGAGGGAGATCGACACCAGCTTGATTATCAGGGAGAACCGCAGCGGGATCGTACGGCGCAAACCGGGAGGCGCTCTCCTCATGCGGGACTCGACCAACTGGATTCGCCGATACGCCTGGGCTCCCATGGTTCTCGAAGTGGAATTTCCACAAGAAGTAACGGCGTCATATGTGCCCCAGCTTCGGATCACGCGCTTCCTCTCTCCCAACTGGGTAGTCCGCACTCCGATTCCCCAGTCGAAGGCCCCCGAAGCGCCTTGAGAGAGCCTCATTTGGGCATTTTATGAGGAAATTATCGTTGACGAATCCCCCTGGCGTCGGCAAGGTGGAGGCAGGATTTTCTCGACTATGAAACAAAAGTTAACCGTTCTTCTAGCAGGTCTTGTCATCTCAGGCGCCACGAGCTTTGGCGCGATCATTGATCTGGCGAATCTTGGCGGATCGTTCCCCACTTACACAGACAACAGTGGCATACCCGGGCTGGTGATCTCCTACGTCACGGGAGACGCCGTCGGCACTTCTGAGAATCGCGGGT
Organism: Verrucomicrobiales bacterium; assembly: GCA_028281705.1. GTDB lineage: Bacteria > Verrucomicrobiota > Verrucomicrobiia > Verrucomicrobiales > DEV007 > JAACDM01. The sequence continues at coordinate 11,907 of JANQJH010000053.1, read as the reverse complement.
ATTCTGGAGACACTGGAGGCATGTCTCTCCCACCATCCGGATTTCCGGACGGCCACCTGTCGGTGGGACCCGGGGATCAGGTGACCCTCGATTTCACCAATGTGAACCTGGGCGGCAATGATGTGTTTGTTGCGTTCATCGACTTGGACAACAACCCCTTCGCCGGCAACGAGGGTGCCACGGTGACCCACAACGGCGGCTCCACCTTCGAGCCCGGCGCCAATGGTCAGATCCTCAACGCAAACGCTAATCAAGCGGCCAATATTTTCAATGTGGGACCGATCGTTCCGGACGGCAATAATCTCATTGTCATCGACGCGGATTCCGCTCTCGAGCAAGGGTCCGCAGGGAACGGTTTCTTTGCCATTCAGGTGAGCACCGAAGTGGTCATTCCCGAGCCTTCCTCGGCCATGCTCGGTCTCCTGGGCCTCGGGTTCTTCTTCACCCGGCGCCGTCGATAGATCGTCTTTTCATCCTTTCGATCAGACTCTCAACATTCTTTCACAGCGGCTAGCCGACAAGGCTAGCCGCTTTTTTGTGATCGATCGGGAAACCTGCTTTTTGCGTCTCAATTCACGCATCTCGCGCTTGGCGAAATCACATTCATGCGTAGGCTCTCGGCCCAGTCATGGCACGGATCAACGACAACTACTTGAAACTCAAAGCGGGTTATCTCTTTCCCGAGATCGCCCGTCGCGTCAATGCCTTCACCGAGGCCAATCCCGAGGCCGCCGCCAAGATCATTCGTTGCGGCATCGGCGACGTCACCGAAGCGCTTCCCCTTGCGGCTCGAGAGGCCATGCATCGGGCGATTGATGAACTCGGTGATCGCGACAGTTTCCGCGGATACGGCCCCGAACAGGGCTACGAGTTTCTGCGAAGCGCCATCGCTGAGTCCAACTACCGGTCTCGTGGCATGGCCATCGCCGATGATGAGATCTTTGTCTCAGACGGGTCCAAATGCGACACGGGCAACTTTCTCGACATCCTTGGCCCGGGCAATCGTACCGCCATCACCGATCCCGTTTATCCCGTCTACGTGGATACCAACGTCATGGTGGGAAACACCGGTGACGCCGATGATCGAGGCGCCTACGAAGGACTGGTCTACCTACCCTGCACGGCGGAGAACCAGTTCGTCCCCGCCATTCCCCAGGAAGACGTCGACGTCATCTACCTTTGTTATCCCAACAACCCTACCGGCGCCACCGCTTCGCGGGAACAACTGACTGCCTGGGTCGACTACGCCAAAGCACGGAAGGCCATCATTCTCTATGACGCCGCCTACGAGGCCTTCATTCGTGATCCTGAAGTCCCGCGCTCCATTTACGAAATTCCGGGCGCCGATACCTGTGCCGTCGAGTTTCGCAGTTTTTCCAAGAACGGCGGATTCACCGGGGTTCGCTGCGCCTACACCGTGGTGCCCAAGGCACTCGTGGGTTCCACCGCCTCGGGTGAAGACCAAGCCCTCCATCCACTCTGGAACCGCCGGATGTGCACCAAGTTCAACAGTGTCAGCTATCCCGTGCAGCGCGCCGCTGAAGCCCTCTTCTCCGAGGATGGTCAGGCCCAGATTCAGGCTCTGATCGACCACTACATGGGCAACGCCGAACTCCTCTCACAGACCTGCAAGACGCTGGGCCTGGAGGTTTACGGCGGGAAGAACGCCCCCTACATCTGGGTCCGCTGCCCCGAGGGAATCGACAGCTGGGGAATGTTCGACAAGATGCTCAACGAAGCCACCGTGGTCATCACGCCAGGATCCGGATTCGGCGCCGCCGGCGAAGGCTACTTCCGCATCTCCGCCTTCAATAGCCGCGCCAACGTGGAAGAAGTCTGCCACCGCATGGAAGCCCTGGGGCTTTCATGAATGAATCGATAGGCACAGAATGGTGAGCGGATCGATGTCCACGAACGACACGAAAATCACCAAAAAAATAGATTCTTCTTTCTTCTTTCCTCTTTCTCTGGTTCCGTCAGTCAGTTGAAACTCGGTGGAAGCAGTTCCTTGGGACTTCCATAAAGACAATAAGCGCTTTCGTTAGTTGATACTCTCGCAGCACTTTCGTGCCTTTCGTGTCGTTCGTTGACAACTTTCCTCTTTCTCTGGTTCCGTCAGTCAGTTGAAACTCGGTGGAAGCAGTTCCTCGGAACATCCATAGAGATAAGCGCTTTCGTTAGATGATGCTCTCGCAGCACTTTCGTGCCTTTCGTTGACAACCAAGCTGACAGCAGGCGAAGAGCTACTCTGACGGAGCCGCGAACTCCTGGACCAGTTTCTTGTCCTTCGTCTGCCAGACGCGCACCACGCTGTCCTGGGCGGCGGCGAGAAGCCATTGACCATCCCGGCTCAAGGCGCTGGCATAGACGAATTCTTTCCCGTCGAGACGATCACCGCCGAGGCGAACGCTCTTGTCACCGGAACTCGTCACCAGCTTCTCGGCGGTGTCGGCAAAGGCCACCGAAGTGATCTCCTGGTTGTAGCCATTCACCGTCTTGATCTGCCTCTGTTCCTCAAAGTCCCACAACTTGATCACATTGTCAGCCCCAGCGGTGGCGAGCACCAGACCGTCGGCACGCCAGCTCACATCGAGAACGTGTCCCGTATGCCCTTCGAAGGCCGTCACCAGGGTCCCATCCCGCAGGCTAAACACTTTGGCAAAACGATCCGTCGATGCCGTGGCCACATGCTGCCCGTCAGGGGAAAACTCCAGCCCCACGATGGTATCGCTATGGGCATCTTCCATCTCCATCAAGAGGCTGCCATCCGCAACACGCCAGATCTTCAACTGCCCGCTACGCGAAGGCGATCCACTGCCCGTGGCTAACAAGGTCCCGTTCGGACTGAAAGCCACCGCGGTCACCCGATCGATCAGGGCCTCCGGATCATCGATGGCTCCAACTGTCCGCTCCCACTTCCACGCCACCCCAGGGATCCACTCCCGCAGCTCTTTCGCGGGTGTACCCGTAAGCCATCTTGTTTCGGACAACGCGGCGACGCCCAAGGCAGGCGGGCCCGCAGCGGTTTCTAACAACCGTTCACCCGCTGAATCATAGAGGAGCAGTCCGCCCTGACGACGGCCAAGCGCGAACCGTTTTCCGGTCGGATCGAAGGCCACCTGCGTGAGACCCGGTGGATCCACTTTGGTGGCGCCCTCCAAGGCTTTCTCTCGATCCGCAAGCTGCGCCTCGGCAATGGTCAAGGCCGTGAGCGCACGCGTCTGCGCTTCGGAAGCCCTCTGGCTCAGCCGCAAGGCGAGTTCCTCATTCTCCGCGGCCTGAGCATGGGCCTTGTTTGCTGCCTCCAGAGCATCGGAAGCCTTTTTCGCTTCCTCTTCCACCTTCTGATGACCTTCCGCCAATTGCTTGGAGGCGGCCTCGGCCTGGACAATCCCTGCCTTGGCCGTCTCGATGCGCTTCTTCGTCGACTCCAGTTCGCTCTCCAATTGCCGGGTGGTGCGCGTGATCTCCTCGTGGTACTTCTGCAAGTCAGCGAGAGCCTTGGCTGCCACCCGGTCTGCACGCTCCGCCTCTCCGACACCCGCATCGATCACCGTGAACTTCTGTTCAGCGTCGCTTAGAAGGGCCTCGATGTCCGCGATCAACTTGACCGCATCTGAGGACTCCTCGTGCAAGATCTCACCAACCTGACGAAGGGCACCCAGAGCAGCCTCGGCCTGGTCCTTCACCTTGACGCGTCTCTCTCTCTCCGCGCGTCGATTCTTCAAGGTCTCCTGACTTGTTTGGCGCACCGCTTGAGCCTCGGCCAACTTCGTCTCCAGCTCGGCCACGCGACCTTCCGTCTTTTGGCGCTCCTCGTCCAACCGCCGGCCCTGCGCCTTCAAATCTTCCTCACCCGACGCCACCGTTTGCTCAAAGCCGGCCACCTGATTTTCCGATCGACGGCGGGCCTCCTCCACCCGTTTCTGGGAGTCCACCAGGCGAAGGCGCACCGCGTGATCTGCCCGATCCGCCTCGTCGCGTTTCGTCAGGGCCGCCAGCTGGTCAGCCGCCGCCTTCTTCGCTTTCTCCACCTCGCCCTTCCACGCCTTCTCCCGTTCTCCAAGCTTCTTCTTCCGATTGTCCACCAACACTTGAGCGATGGCGCGTCTGCGTTTGAGACGTTCTTCCTCCTCCACCGCCTCCGGGGTCACCTCGAGGTCGCGGAGATGGGTCCCATCTTCAAACTTCCACACTTTCGCTGAGGCCTCGCCAAGGGTGACCAAAACCTCCCCGCCGGGTGCGCAAGCGACGTCGACCAGAGCCTCACCGTGGTCGACTGAACGGATCACGGTGTTCTCCGACACGTTCCACCAAATGGCCTTCCCGTCCACGCTAGCAGAGACCAATTGGTCGGCCTGCGGATACGCCGCCAGAGCGGAAACCGGTTTCTCGTGCGCCGCCAGGGTCGGTAGAGCCTCTCCCGTCTCTGCCAGAAGCCATTGCACAATCTCCCCGGTTTCTGAACCAGCGAGCAAACGCCCAAGCTCCGACAGAAGGAGCACGCTCTGCCAGGGATGATCTCCCGAGTGTGACCGCGCAATCTGGCCGGCACCCTCCGGGCCTAACTGAACGAGGTGCACCTTGCCGTCGACCCCACTCGTGGCCAGGCGTTGCCCATCGGCCGAGAAGGAAAGTCCCGTGACCTCACCCTCATGCCACTTCTCCTGCAGGAGCGTGTTCGTGCCATCGTTTGTCTTCCAAACCGAAACGTTTCCCCCGGCGTCTCCCACCGCAGCCCAGGCGCCATCCGGCGTCGTTGCCATCGCCGTGGCGACCTCGGACAACGAGCGGATCACCGCTCCCTCATCCCGCGCCGGTTTCCACAGTTTGGCATTGCGAAAGCCTCCCGTGGCGATCCACCCATCTCTACTGAAGGCGATACTCTGGACAAAATCCTGATGGGCCGGCGTCTGCGTGCGAAAGACCTCTTGCTCTGCAAGCTGCGGATCAATCAACTCACCCAGTGCCTTGCCCTGACGAAAATCATAGAGAAACACCCGCTGGCCGCGCGAAGCCGCGACGAAACGGTCATCGGGGCCCAGAGCCATGTGATAGACCGGGTAATCCTGCCGGTTTGCCAGGATCCAATGAGTGGGTGTCGGTGTGGCGATGACCGCCTTGCCCTTGGCTCCCTCCGCGATCCATTGCTGAATCAGACCCAGTTCCTCGGGTGTGAAAGGCACCGCATTGGACTTGTTATCCTCCGGCGGCATGATCGGATCTTCCCGGTGCGAAGCGACTTGGAGGAGAAAACTTTCCTCCGGCTTTCCAGGGACGATGGCGGGTCCGTCACTGCCTCCCTTGAGGATTGATTTGGGGCTCTCGAGATTGAGCTGGGCCTTGGCCTTCGAACTGTTGTGACAGGCGATGCAGTTCTTCTTTAGCAAGGGATAGATCTCCTTGGCAAAATCAACCGGCTGCTCGCGGCTCGTGGTCGCGATGGGGATCGGTTCCGGATCGTCCTGCGCTCGGGAGTGTTCGGCTCCGAGAACAATGAGAGTGAACAGTGGAAAAAAGGATTTCAGCGTCATGAGGATTTGGTAGAAGACGGCGTGACGGTGATGGCGACCGGACGATTCATCGTGAGATCCAAGCCGTTGAACTTGAGTTTGGCTTGGAGCGTCGCCTCGTAGGTTCCCGGCTTGGCCTCAGAGCCCAGCTTGATCGGAAGCTCGACCTCGGCGGACTCCTTCGCCAGGTTGGCCTCACTCGGCCCAAACAATGTTTCTTCACCCTTGGGAGGGAGCAAGCTCAGGGCCACGGAATCCGCAAACCCGTAGAGCCTCTCGAGCTTGACGGCGTAACCGAAGGCGCCACCCTGGGAAAGCTCGACGGGGGGCAAATTCGCAAAACGCAAGGGGCCGTCGGCGATGTGGAGGCGCAAGGGCGGCGAGAGAAACGCGTGCGTCAGATCGCGCGGTTGCGCTCGCTTCTTGGCATCTTCAGCACGCTTGGCCGCGGCTTCCTTGGCCTGATTGGCCTTTTCCAAGCGCTTCCTGGCCTCCACCAAGGCAGACTCGGCAGCCTTGCTCTCCTCCAGAGATTTGATCTCCGCCGCTAACTGATTGGCCGCCTCCTCCTTCGCCTGGCGCTCCGCCTCGGCCCTCTCAGCGGCCTCCGGGTTGACGCGGTGTTTCACCTTCCCCTCCCAGGCGCGGGCATGAATGACGAACTCGCCCGGGATGAATCTGTTGTTGTTCTTCTTCGTCAATTCGAGGCTCAACTTCACTTCTTCCGCGTTGGGATTAAAGGTCGCCTCCGGAGATCTGCGCAGCCCGGGAAGCCCATAGAGGCTCAGCTTGAAGTTGCCCGACTGGCCTAACAACCGCTTCACCCGAAAGGGAATCTCCAGCTTCCCGCCAAGACAACTCTTCAACTCCGTTTCCTTGGCCACCAACGTGATCGGCTCCGTCTCCTGTGCCAGAATGGTGAGCATGGGCGAGGCCATCAATCGACTCTCCCAACGTTCCCGATTGGAATCCCCGACGGTCCACAAGAGGCCGGCGCCATGGGCCCGGCGGCGTTCCATCCTCCCCTCGATCTCCATTTCACCAACGATGGATAAGAGTCCGGTGAAGGCCGGCGCCTCCGCCGAAGCCGTGATCGCCCAGGCACCGCTGTGATGCCCCTTCCCGATAATCAAGTCCGGCGCCTCAACCCCCTCGGGCAGGTTCTCCGCACGTACGGTGATCGGCCCATCAAAACCATCCCGGCGCAGAGCGAGAATCTCCCAGTGAACCGTCCCGCCCCGCCGAAGCACGGGCACCCAGCGGGAGAGCTGATTCCCCAGCTCACGCGGCTTCTCCGCAGCAGCGATGAGATGGACATCGGGCCGGGGCCGGCGAAACTCGAGGCGATACTTTCCCCCGGTACGAAACTGGTTGCGAATCGTCGCCCGGTAGCGCACGCCCGCCTCCGCGTTGAACCTAACCACGGGATCGCGACTCCCTAACCGATACCGCTTATTCCCCACGGGATCATCGATGTCATCGTCCTCCGCCACCCGTTTCAGTTTGCCGCCGTCCAGCACGCGATCCACCGTCAGCCGAAAATCCGAAGGATCATCCAGGCGTTCCGAAAAAACCTCAACCACGACGGCACCGGCTTCCGCTAACAAGAGATCGACCACCGGTCTGTCATGGAACGCACTGACGCCGCCGATCGACGCCGGCAAAGAGTCCACCTCGAGCCCTGCGGCATAGGGCATGACCTTCTCCCCCAGCTCCGCCACCGGCAGATCAGCCAAGCGACGCGTAGGATACCCCGCCGTCGACGACAGATCACCGCCAAGGGTGAGGCGATAGAAATGCGACGTCCCACCCTCATAGAGGAAATCGTGAACCCCGACAAAAAGCGGCTCGCCGGCTTCGGGCGGTGTGAAGGTGGTGCTCACGTCACGACCGCGCACATCGTGAAAGCGATCCAGTTCACGTCCCCGCGCGTCGAGAATGACCACCGTCGGGTCCATGCGCGAATCGAGACGCTCCGCCAAGACGTCGATGGCGACCGGATCCGTACTCGATGGCGTGAAGGTGTACCAATCGATCGCGGCGGCATCCGACGTCGCGTTCACCGTCTGCCCCATTTCGATCGGCTGAGCCGTTTTCCGAGTCCGGTGGTCTCCCGATTCGGTCACTTCGGGCAAGTTTCCAACAGCGAAGGCCCGCGGGTTGGAGATGCCAAAACGCCCACTCACGGCGAGATCGACGATCCGCGGTGAGAGATTTTCCGGGATCTCCAAACGCACTTCGCCATTCTCGACCACCGCCCGGATCTCGGGGTCGGAAACGAGGACGCCGGAGAGCTCATCGAGATCGCTCCCTTGAGCCTGTAGCGTGAGCGTCTCACCTGCCCGTCCGCCAGCCGGGCGAAGAGCATCGAGCTGTGCGACGGGAACCTGAGCCACAAGTGTGGAGGTGAAGGCCAGGAAGACCAGAAATCCGGGCCCGATGGGGCAGATAGAGTGCTGCGTGTCCAGCATGTGGATTGAACTGGCCTGGGCCACTCCAGTCGCGGCCAAGTTTTTGCCGAATGTGCGTACCTTCACCCACCGGTTCGCATTCTCAGGGATGTCAGAAACAAAGCGCCTCCTCTCGGCAGGCGCCTCCAACCAAAACTCAAAAAAATCAACATCATCTCAAACCATCCCGATCTCATGAAAACGCTGAACAAATTCTTCCTCGTTCTCTTCAACGCCACCGTGGCCGCGACCTTCCTCACCTCGGCTAGCGGGGCCGCCTTCATCAAATTTGACGGCGTCGACGGCGAAGCCAAAGACAGTTCCCACGAGGCCTGGAGCGACCTGGCCTCCTTCAGTCAAGGCATCTCGATCCATCAACCGGGAGGCGGTGCCACGGGCGCCACCAGACGCCGGGGCGATGTCGTCCTGGAAGACATCGTGGTGACCAAGGAGCTGGACAAATCCTCTCCCAAAATCGCCGAGGCGGTGTGCAACGGAAAGGTCTTCCCCAAGGTCGAGATCCACCTCACACGATCCTACACGGATTCCGGGCGAGTCACCTACTATGCTTACGAACTCACCAACGTGCTCGTAACGAGCTACAACGTCAGCGGCAGCACCGATGGAGAAGATGTTCCGGTGGAGAGTTTCTCCCTCAATTACGAGGAGATCAAAGTCACCTACACCGAGAACGACTCCAAGGGAAACAAGAAGGGCAACGTCGAGTATTCCTGGAAGGTCGAAGAAGGTCAGGCCATCGCCGAGGAGCCCGATGACGGAGAGCTGAGAGCGGCCGCCGCCCGCCTCGAAACCCCGAACAACCTCAAGCAGTAGTCCGCCGGACTCGAGAGCGCCCTACCAGAATCCAACTACCACTCTCAGAGATCAAAACATCATGAAACTCTCAGTCAACGCAACGAGCCGGAGCGGCTGCCAGGCGATTCTGTTAGCGGCGCTTCTCACCGGCTTCATCGGAACCGCAAGCGCCACCTCGAGGATCTACCTCAAACTCGAAGACACCGAGATTGCCAGCGACGGCCTGCCGGAGGCCTGGAAAGGATGGATCGCCAGCCGGAGCTTTGGGAAGGGCTTCCGCTGCCTGCCCGCGGATGACACCGCCAGCCCCGTTCAACCCGTGCCCGTTCCCCAGCTCTCCCGGACGTTCCAAGTGGTGCGGCCGGTGGACAAAGCCTCACCACTTCTCGCCCAAGCGGCCATCGACGGACAGGTCTTCCCCACCCTCACCGCGGTCTACCTCCGCGAAGGAGAGACTCCCGGCGAAGGCGTGCGGATCACGCTGGAGAACGTGAGCATCGTCTCCGTGAGAGTGTCAGGAAGCACCCTCGAACCCGCCGAGCCGGCGGCGGCCCCTGGCGGCGGTCCCATGGAAGAAGTCGCCTTTGCCTTCGACGGTGCTGTCTTTTACTACAGTGGCAATGACGACAAGCCTCAGCCGGAACCACCCGTCGTTCCGCCGAACGAGACGCCGCAGGATGAGTTCGCCGACCTCGACAAAGACGGCCTTCCCGACAGCTACGAAAAGGCCCACGGGCTCGACCTCAATGCCAACGATGCCGATGCCGACCTCGACAAAGACGGCCTGACCAACCGGGAAGAATTCGCCGCGGGATCGCTACCCAATGACCGCCGTTCCCGTTTCGGCATCGATAGCATCAAGCTCCTCAGCGGCAAGCCGGGTCGTGGCGTTGTCAGCTTTCGCACCCTTCCCGGCAGACACTACCGTTTGTTAGGCAGCCCCACCGGTCAAAAATGGTTTGAGTTGACATCGCTGACAACGCCCGATGCGGACGAGGTGGCCCAGCAAGAGATCGAACTCCCCTTCAACGGTCTCACCCAGCTTCTTCGGATCGAGGTTTCCATGAACCCCTAACTAACTACCCAACCCCAGCAACCAAAACCCAATGCGCCACCCCTTGCCTGCCCGGGCAAGGGGTTTTCTTTTCTCTTGAATAACCGAGGGACTGAAGTCCCTCCCACATTCCAAGAAAGTGGCAGGGACTTTAGTCCTATCGTTATTTCCGGGATGAGACCCGTAGGGTTGGGGGGCTAACCAACAGAATCTGGCGCCCACTCGATGATGGCGGCCACGGCGGATCGCTCGGCCTGTATCAAGTGGCGATTCATCGCTTGCGCGGCGCCCTCGGCATCGCCCTGGGCCATGGCGTTGAGTAGGCGGAGATGCTGCTGCGTGGTTTCGCGCTGCACGTGAATCCGGGCTCCCACGGTGAGGCGAACGGCCTGGACGAGACGCGCGAATCGGCTGATTTCATGGACCAAGGTTCGGTTGCCACTCGATTCGGCGATGGTGGCATGGAGACGTTGATCCAGGGTCCAATCGGCATCGTCGGCTCCGGTTTTCTTGAGGGCGCGCGTCGCGTCCAAGAGATTTTGCAGGGCATCGGGAGGCATCCGAGGGGTGGCTTTGCGCGTTGCTTCCACCTCGAGAAGCCGGCGCACTTCGTAGATCTCCTTGAGTTTCTCGGCGCTGAATCCGACGAAGACGGCGCCGCAGTTGCGGCGGACTTCCACCAGGCCGAGGCCTTTGAGTTCGAGCAGTGCTTCCCGCACCGGAGTCCGGCTGGTTCCCAGTTTTTCCGCCAGGCCGATCTCCGTCAGGCGCGCTCCGACGCCGATCTCACCACGGAACATCGATTCCAGCAGTCCAGAAAGGGCTGCCGTCGCTCGGTTTTGCACACCGGAGGGATCGGGAATCATCTCCACCGTTCTAACCATCCGTGACGGACGAGGCAAAGGATTCCTTGTTCGGCCGCTCCGGGTCTGGGTGGATCATTGAAGCGACCGCTTTGCCGCGTGCGAGGGTCTCGAGTAAGGCGGTTTCTCTCCGTAGAGGCTTGACCCGCGGCAGAGCAGTTCGTAGGATCCAAATTGTATGCAATCTGATCAGGGCATACTGAACCCGTTCCCTTTCCCGTGATGAATCGTATCGACATTCCACTTCTCACGTTCGGCATTCTCTTCACAGGCACGCTGACCTCCCACCTCTTGGCGCAACACTCGGACGACTTTCTCGTCATCGAGGCCGAAGACGGTTGGTCGATCATCTGGGATGGCAACGACGGCGATCATTTCGATCCGGTTCCCCCCGACGACGGAGGTGCGCAGGTTCCAGAGAATCTGGCGCTGGCGGCCAATGGCGCCATTCCCTTTGGGACGAGTGAACTTGATCCGGCGCGATGGGATTTTCATGTCATCCCGTCCTTGAACAACGGGACTTACGGCAACTTCAGCAGTTGGATCAGCGCCGATGGCGATGAGGACAAGTTTGTCGGGATCGATCTGGGGGGCAAATTCCGCATCGGGCGCATCGCCTGGGGGCGTGACAATGGGAATGGCGCTTTTGATGACAGTGAGAACGACGGCGGCGACGCGTGTGGTGGTCAATGTGATGATCGCTGGCAAGGGGATGATCCTTACACCTTGCAAATCACGGCGGTGGCGAATCCCGGTGTGGACACGCCGGATAGCGATTGGGAAACCATCGGAACCTTTGACTACCTGGGTTCGGCCGACATTGAACCTGGCGCCGGGTTCACGCCTTGGTTGCGCCACGAGTACGAGATCTCCCGGACCACGGGCGAACCCACCGAGGCGACTGGGGTGCGCATCATCGTGCCCAAGGCGGGATTGGGAGGCGGGACGGCCATCGATGAGATCGAGGTCTACGGTCCGGCGGGCGATCCCCGCTTTTTCTCGGAGACGGTTGAGGGTGTCAGTGATCGGCCGGATGCACAGACCTTGCGCATCGGTGTGCAGAACCGCGGGGCGACCAAGACGCTGAACATCGCCTCGGCCATCCTGACCGGTGATCCGGCCTTCACTCTAACGTCCTTCCCGGAAACTCTGGCGCCGTTTGCCGTGGGTGAGATGGTGGTGGAATTCGATCCCCAGGGGCAGGTGGGCCG
>JANQJH010000079.1 GCA_028281705.1 Verrucomicrobiales bacterium | reverse complement strand
TTGAGTTAACAGAATCCGACCGCTAGTCTTGAGGCCCTACAAATCAAGTGTCTTGCGCAATCATATTGCCCTGATTTGGGTCGCTATGGGACGACTGTGGATTCTTTTGTCTAGTTCTCTGACCCTGGAAACCGAAAACGACCTTGATGATGAAAAACGACATTATCCTTATCTCCATCATGTTCTTAGCTTCAATTATTCTGGCTCGAAACACCCAGGCAAAAGGTGTTGCCCGGGATGCAAAAGCAGATCAGGTGATGCGCCGCATGTCTGATTTCTTGAGCAGTCTCGATTCAGTGAATGTGACCGCAACGTTCGATGTTAAAGCCAAGGAAGGGGGACGGAATACCTTCTTGAAGTACGACTACGGACTGTCGATCTCTCGGCCGAGGAATTTTTCTTTGACTCCCCTCGAGAGTTCCCTTGAAAGATCGGTAGATTGGTATCATCCGTTCTCGATTAAGGTTAACGAATCAAATTCGTCTGTCTATTTGATTGAAAAAAACAAGTATATTGAACTCCCTCCGCCCAAGAGCTTGAGCGAGCTTTCACGTTCGGATCAGATCGGCACTTTCTTATACATCATGTTTCTTGGCGCGGAGGATATTATCAAAGGAACGATCTCAGATCGTCCATACGATCATCTGATGGAGAATGCGATCGCTAGCGAATACATTGGGATTGAACCCTTGGACGGAGCTGACGCTCACCACATCCGTGTGGACAGGATCGGAGATGCGTGGGATCTTTGGATCGCAGCAGGGGAAAATTCAGTTCCGGTTAAATTGATGCTCGATACCTCGGAGATCGATTGGGCGTCCAAAGAGGCCGGCAAGGCGGAAAGCGAACGATCGATTGCGATACAGTTTCGAGATTGGATGTTTAATCCGACATTGAAAGATGAGGATTTCGTTTTCATTCCAACGGATCAGTCTGAAAAGACACACTCCTTTTTTGGTCATAAAACGCACCCAACCGTCAGCCAAGAAGCCACAGAGTTCAAATTAAGGAAGCTCGATGGTTCAGAAGTGAATCTTGGTGCGCATTTGGGAAAAGATATTGTAGTTCTTGAGTTTTGGGCATCTTGGTGTGGGCCATGTATAAAGAGTCTTCCGGCTATCCTGAAAATCGTAGGTGAATATAGAGATCGAGGCGTTGTATTTTATGCAGTCAATAAGGGTGAATCTATTTCAGCAGTTCAGCGATTCGTCAATAGGAGTCAGTTAGACCTCAACGTGATCTTGGATGAGAGGGGAAAGGTCTGCAAAGAATATGGCGTTTCTGGGATTCCTCATACGGTTATTATTGATCAAAATGGAAATATTCGTTCGGTGCATGTGGGTTTGCGCCATAACCTGGCAACCGATCTGCGAGATGTACTAGATGAGATTAGTGCGAAGAGTTCTTTGCCAGAAAATCAATATGAATAGAGGCAAACGGGAAAGTGTTATATAGAGAGGTCGTTCCGGCCGATACCTCCAAGATCGAAGTCATGCAGGCGGAGGAAGGCGTCAGGAATTGTCGTAATCCTTCTTCGAATCTTGGCGGGACCGTCGACCTTGGTTTCTTCAAGGCTCTCAACCAGCGTCATGAATGCCAGGTAACAAGCAACAAACTTGGCGAGATGCTTATAATTCTCTACAATGGCAATGATGACCCCGCAAGGAGATCCCGTTTTTCACACCACGCGCTGGACCGATGTGTTGCAGGCCCGCCAAGAATCGGGAACCGCCTTGGAGGAACTGTGCCAACGCTATTGGTATCCAGTTTACGCCTTCATTCGGCGCCGAGGACAGAGTACCTGCGAGGCGGAAGATTTGACGCAGGAATTCTTTGCCCGGTTGCTTGCCAAACGCTGGCTCGATGCCGCGGAGAAAGATCGAGGCAAATTTCGAACCTTTCTCATGATGGCCGTCAAGCGCTTCCTAGCCAACGAGTGGGACCGTTCACGGCGGCTCAAGCGGGGAGGGGATGCGCCAACCTTGTCTCTCGATATGGTGGACGCCGAAAGGCGATTTGTGGCGGAAGTGGACAATTCAGGAGATGAGTATTTGCTCTACGATCGTGGATGGGCGCTCACCTTGTTAGCGCAAACTCTTCGACGGTTGGAAGCCGAGATTGGCCGTGAAAGATTTGAGATCTTGAGGTCTTCTCTCACCGCTAGCCGAGGTGAATTCGATTTGTCTCGTGCGGGCCTTGCCCTGGGACTTAGCGAAGGGGCGATCAGGGTCGCGGTCCACCGTTTCCGCAAACGGTATCGGGACGTGATGCGGGACGAGGTCGCTCAAACGTTGAGTGATCCGACGGATATTGAAGGCGAGGTGCGGCACTTGATCGATATTTTGGCCCAGGGATAGATGAATAGTGGGTTGGGGAGGTAGGAATTCCCCTTAGGCGCCAGGGACAAGGCATGGACTCCAACGCACGAGGTCAGTTCAATCTGCCCGGGATGTGGCGCTCAAACTTCTCGCCCCGGAACGCGCTGATACGCTGATACTCCGGAATTTGAAGCTTCGAGGCGCCGCCGGCAGTCAATCTTCAACCACCAATCGCATGAACCGATCCGGTCCAACCCGATGGATCGATGCGCTTCGGCGGTTGTCGGCATCGACCTCCGAGAGGGTGATGTCTTCCGTCGTCCAGTCTCGCAGGTTGGTGCTGGTCTCGGGAGTAAGTGTGATACCAGGAAGCTTGGCGGCGAACGAAATACGGAGGATGTCGTTGTCAAGAATCGGACCGCTATCGATCGTAGACGCAGGGTAGCCTTCCCATGTCGGCGAGGTGAACCCGGTGCTGCCGTTGACATAGTAGATGGTGAAATCCGAGGCAGAAGCGCTAAATACGGAATCCCACTGATCCGAGGAATTGATCAGTCTTGGGACCTCGCCTAGGAAGACTGCCGTTGACAGATCGCTACAGTAAGAGAACGCTAGCTCGCCAATGGAAGTGACACTTTTGGGGATGGTGATGCTAGTCAGCCGTTCGCAGAATTGGAAGGCAGCGTAACTGATGGTGGTGGTGCCCTTGGGGATGGTGACGTCCTTCAAGTTGGAGCACAGGGAAAATGCAAAGTTGCCGATTGTTGAGACGCCTTCGGGGATCGTGATATTGTTCAATCGTCTACATAGACGAAATGCGCCGGGGCCGATATGGGAGACGCCTTTGGGAATCGTGACACTAGTTAGACGTGTGCATTCAAGGAAGGCGCCAACGCCAATGGAAGTGACTGGCTTGCCGTCGATCGCTGCGGGAATCTCGACATCACCAATTGCATCCTTGGGATAGTCCACGATCTCAACCGTTTCACCGATGACACGATAGGTGAACAGGCCAGATCGTTCGGACTGCTCGGCAGTCAATGCAACAATGTCGTCTCCTGCTTTGCCCAAACGAGTTGATCTTCCGCATGGACGAACGTGTAGGAGATCATCATCTCCCGACGCATAGACCAGGAATGCACCTTCGATTTCGAATGGAATACCGCATCCAATCCTGTGATCTTCGTTCACTACAATCACGTTCCAGCCAAGCTCCCCTTTGAACGTCTCGATGATATTAAATTCAACCAGCGTATTCGAGATCCGCGCGTCCGGGTCGATATTTTTTACGTTTGTGACCTGACCCGAGAACACATAATCAGCGTTCTCTAAAGCATCGGCGAAAGGCGGCGGAGAGCCGCAATCGCAAGCAAAGACGGACCCGCGGTCCATCACCATGATAAGGCTGAGCAGAACAGCCTGTCTGCCGTTTGCTAATCTGGGAAGTAGAGAATTCATCGTTACGATCTGGTGCGCTTAAGGTGATTTCTGGATGGAGCTACAACTGAGATCTTTAAGGTTGGGCGATGACTGTTGCCGCACCACTACGTGCGTTCAGACCTTGAATTTATGTCGGAGGCGATTGAGATTCATCATAAACTTTTCTCGATTCTCCGCATTGCTGGTTGGTAGCGTCGCCGGTGTGAATGTGGGAGCCATTTGAACAGAACATCAATCGTCGTTGATCGATCCGTTCTGGAATGAGCTCGTGATCAACTCAAGTTGAGTCTTCTGCTTGCGAGGGAAATCGGTGTACATGAACACCAACACCGCGGTAGCGCCATTCTGTGTCCTCGTGTAAAAATCGATTTTTGCAGTGGCGCCGTAGTCGCTGAACCACAAAAGGAATTCGAGCGAATCGGTCTGCCAGCCGTCCTCATTCTTGCTCGCGTCGGAACTGCTGGCGATGCGTTCATGCTCTGACTTTTTGGATGCGTGGATCAGCGTCTTCGCGATCGGCAGCCCTTTACCCATGACGAACTCCCGGACTTCTGAAGGCTTCCAGTTACCGGCATAGGCACGCATTTGTAAGTCTGAATAGGCCACGCCATCGCTTCCCCAACCTTCACCTCCGCCGTGGAACACACAGTTTTTGAAGGGGAGAACCGCGTTGACGACCTTGGCAAAGGCGGTGTCCCACTCGCCGTTGCCTTTGTTGACCTGTTCCAATTGATCTGAAGACAGATGAAGGTTGTTTTTGTATTCTCTGTAGTGATCGAGCCAAGCGGGAGGAAGCCGGAATGAGCCTGCTGGCAGCAGCACCATGTCGCCTCTTAGCTGCGCAGAAGTCGCTCTAGCAGCCGCCGTTCGCTGGACATTCTCCTTGGACTCGGCCTCCTGCGCCTCCTGTGTCTCCTGCGTCTCCGAAGACTTAGCTGCGGAAGGAGGGTTGGGGTTCGATTTGTCCGTCCCGAATCCAATTGAAATCGCAATGGCCGTTGCCGCTGCAATTCCTCCAGTTGTTAGAATGACTGTTTTGCTATGCAACATTGTGAGTATGGTGTTGATGATATACCCGGATGGCGAAATGGCCGGGGCACGCTGAAGAGCCGTTCGCGAAAGAGAGATGGTCATGCCAGCCGGTGCCGCCTTTGACGTTTCCGGAGAGAGTTGCGACGCGAGCATGGCGATCGGAGCAACGATTCCCCTGCGCTTGAGCAGTCGGGAAAGCTTCTGCAGAGCTCGGTGAGATTGTCTTTGGCTGGCGGCCTCGCTCTTTCCGGTAGCCGCGGCAATCTGGCGGATACTTAGACCGTCAAAGAATCGAAGCATGAGGATCTGTCGATCTGTCGCTGACAATTGATCGATGGCGTCATCCAAGACTGACAGCACCTCCGTGACCGCGGTCACTTCAGAGGGCTCCATCTTTCTGGACTCGCGCAGCGCCTGTATTTTTCGGTTTCGTCTGCGTCGTTGTCGAAGGTAATTGCGGGAAACAAGAAGCGTGGTTCGATGGAGCCATCCGCCAAGTGGACCGTTCGGATTGAGGGTGCGAGCTTTCCTGGCAAGAATCACGAAGACATCTTGGCTGATTTCCTCTGCCGCACCTCGGTCGGCCGTTAGGCGCAATGCAGTTCCAAAAACCATTCCGGCGTGTATTTCAACAAGCTTCGTGAACGCACTTTCTCTGTTCTCCCTAGCGTACTGACTCAATAGTTCTCGCTCGTTTCGCGAATTGATAGCGGTTGAATTCATCCTTCACTAGAGGCTGTCCGATTTCTGAGCGGATCAGACATCTTTTTTGGGGCTGAATACAGTTTCGCCTTGTCTCGGATGTCACGATCGCCTTGTCGAGGATATCACGAGCCTTCAAGCACCGCATCCTCCAACATCGCCTCGAGATCGGGGAGCGTGGTGCGGTTGCCCAGGAGTACCCAAGCGATTGCGATTGGGTGCCAGCGTTGATAGCGGGCTAGGGACGAGGAAACGGGTTAGGGACGAAATTTGGGATTCCACCACGCGCAGCATTCTGGCCCAGCCGAGAGATCCGAGATCCGCAAGCTAGACCTGGTAAAAGGACGGCCGATTTCATCGGTATGCGTGCCCTCGGCAGGAAGAATGAAGAATGGGCTCACTCGCAGGCTCGTTCGTGAGGCGGTCGAGCTGCGTTCGAACCCCACGACTGCCATGAAATGGCGGTCAGGGTGGAATGGAGTTTTCATCGCAGATGTTAGATACTTACACACTGCCGGGATCTGAGGGGTTGGAAGCAAGTCGTTCCCTGGCCAAATGTTTTGCCATCTCGTTAGCCTGTTTTCAATCAGGCGTTTAGCGACCCTTGAGGGGCCTAGTTTAGGGGCACAACAAATACAGCCAGCCGAGATTTGCCCATCGGGTCGGTGAGTCACGCGTAAGGCGTCGCATCACACCCTGGCCATCGGTGAAACGCCTGACCTTCGCCGCGCGGGTCATTTGTTTGGAGATCCGATCGACTACGACCTGCCGTTCGGCATCACTGGGCGGCGCTTCGTCCTCAGGAGGCATCTGCCCCGGTTCAGGGTATCCAGGATGTGATGTCATGCCAAGTTTCGCGGTCCTTGCCATGAACAGGATGCGGATCCCGCTGATGCATCCTCAGGTCGCTGCGAAACTCTAACGCGAAATTTCGCCCTCATGAAACGATAGGCGACGGAAGGCAATTAGGCTCTCTTTCAACCTCGTACCGGCTCAGACGGCACGAAGCACATTGTAGACCTGGTCCTTAAGGGCCGCGCGTCGGAACTTCATTTTTTCGATCTCTTCGTCAGAGATAGGAAGCTGGGCCTCCTCGAGTCTTCGGATACGATTATCCAGGTCGTCATGCTGGTCAACCAAGGCCTTGAATTGCTCATCTTTCGAAGACAGGGCTTCCAGCTGTGCATGAAACTCGGGAAATTCATGCTCAATATCGTGGTGTTCTCCTAACATAAGTGGATTTCGTTTTTGGCGGTTAGATTTGAGTAGGTCAAGAATAAAATTTCTTCATGTAGCTAAAACTCACAGAGATGCGAAATAATTCCGAGATTCTTCTTCATTCCTAAGCGGAGTTGAGGTGACACATCACCGATTTCATGGGTGCTCTATCAAAAATCGATTGAATTACTGAACCAACACTTTGCTGCCAGGAAATTGCTTTTCGCCCACGGTAGCGGGCTTGTCGATTGGGCGGGATTGGAGGGGGCAGGTGAAGGAAAAGGGCAAACAGTCTCCATGATAGCCCAGAATCCAGGAAATCTTCGCGGCGGTCAAGCTTGCTCGGCAGCAGGAGGCGGGAGGTGCCCTCTTCCTAGGGCAATGCGGCCTGTTTGTGGGCACGACGGTTTCTTGCCGCCGATCGATCGCTTTGGAGCACCGCCGATTCAAGCAGGTAGAACTTGGTTGAGGCCCGAAGAATGGCCAAGATGTGGCCAAGTGGATTCTGAGCCGTCAGATTGGCGATCCGGTTTGATTGGTGGCCCTTGGACTATAGAGGATATAGGCAGGAGTGGATTCGATCCTCTGAAGGCCAAGCCTGCAGGTCTACGGTCTGCGTCCTGTGCGGTCCAGTGTCACCGTCTGGCTCCTCGCCATCCCATAGAGCACCGATCGATACCAGGTAGGTAAGGCTTCTTCTCGTGATCGAATGGGCAGGGAGGAAGATCGACATCGGGAGGAGGGAGGAGCAACGAATTTGCATCTTCCCGTGCCATACTACTCAGCGCCAATTGTCACGCTCTACCATGGCCCTAACGACCAATGCGATTCGCCCCTAACAAGGTCCCGCCAATGTTTGCCTGGATCGTCCCCAGGCGATCCATATCGATTGCGGCACCTGGGCGTTGATAAAATGAGTGTTAGTCGACCAACGGCGTATCGAGTATCCAGCCTCTCGTCATCGAGGTGGCTTACATTGATGATCCTATAGGCCGAGATGGCCGTGAAATCGACCGTGGCATCGATGACAGGGTGAATGTCTGCGCCGTTTTGCGTGTGCCGTACTGCGTGTGCCTCGACCACTCAGTCACCTGGGCGACTCGTGAATCGATCTCTCGGATACGAATGCGGATACGCACGAGAACTCTGTCGGTTGGGCTTGGCGAGAGACGAGAGCCCAAACAATCGATTGCCTTGCGGGGCTGGCAGGCCATAATCAAACTCCCATGCGTGACAAACGCTATTTTCTCATCGCTTCGATGCTGTGCCTCTTTTCGGCGTGTTCCACGCTGCGGGAGGGGCGTACGGTGCGGGCGACGGATGAGGTGCCGGTGTCGACGCCGTCGGCGGAGGAGCTGAAGGTGGGGGAGATCACGTTTGTGCGGGGGACGGCGGATCCGCCCTTTGTCCTCGTGACGCTCAACCCTGGGGTGAGCCTGCCGGATGGGGTGCGTTTGCAGGCGAGTTCGGAGGATGGGGCGGTGGCTCATTTGAAGACCACCCGGCAGCGGCGCGATGGTTATCAGGTGGCCAACATCGTCTCGGGCAGGCCGCGGCGGGGCGACCTGGTGGTGATGCGCTATCCCAAGGGGGACGGCACGGACCCGGAGGACGTGGAGGAATGGGACGACATTCCGCCGCTCTTGCGGCAACGCGATGGTGGTAGTGGTCGCGCTGCCAGCAGTGGCAGGGGCTCTGCCGATCGGCAGCAGAAGCCAACAGTGTCCCGTGATTGGGAGCGCGAACCTGGGGACGGGCAGATTCCGCCTTCGGCGCTGGAGCCGGCGGCGACGAGGGAGGATGTGGAACCGCGTCCTCCGTCGCGCGAGATGGTGCCACTGGAGCTACCGACTTGGGAACCGGATGAAGGGGATGATTTCATTCAACCGGCGGACTCTTCTTCGACCCCGTGATGATTGAGGAAGCTGAGGCATATGAGCGCTTGCGGGCGCACATCTCACCGGTGGATGTCTCGGAGGAGCGCCCGTTGACTGAGTGCCTGGGGTTGGTAGCGGCCCGTGATGTGGTCAGC
>JANQJH010000663.1 GCA_028281705.1 Verrucomicrobiales bacterium | reverse complement strand
CCGGGGTCGCGGCCGGTCTGCCTCTGGCCGAGGCTCAGGCGAAAGCCAAGGGCATGGCCGGCGTCATCGCGACCTTGGTGGCCAACGCCCCCCAACAGGCCCGATTCCGCCGCCTCGAGCGTAAGATCAATGCCCTCGCCACCGATATTCACGCGGCTCAGATCCGGCTGGGGAACAGCTACGTTCGCCTCCTCTTCCCCCCGGAGGAATCCCCGCTCGCCCTGAGTAACGGACGCGACCTCTCCAACTGGGAGGGCGATCCCGCGTTCTGGTCCATGGAGGCCGATGGCACCATCCGAGGCGCCAATGAATCCCCGGTCCCCTCCAGCACCTACCTCTTCACCAAGGAGCGTTTCCGCGAGTTTCGCCTCCTCTTTGAAGTCCGGCAGACCGTCTCGCCGGAACACTCCACGATGCATTCCGCCGTGGCCGCGCTCGGCGAACGCTTCACCGACAAGGGCCCCAATCCCTTCGGGTTCCGCGGCCCTCTCCTCATGTTCTGTCACGACTGGGGGATCTGGGACGCCTACCGGCGAAACCGCGTGGAGCCCGCCGGGCAACGCGGTCCGCTGCAAATCGGTGACGAGCGCAAGGGCGGGTGGAACCTCGTGGAATTCCTCGTCGTCGGCAATCGCATCCGTTGCGCCGCCAACGGCACCGAGATCTTCGATTTTACCGACAACCCCAAGATGCTGCAGAACTCGCCCATCGGACTCCAACTTCACTCCAACCAGCGCCCCCAGGAATTCCGGTTTCGGCACCTCTTTCTCTCCGAGAATCCCACGGCCAAACTCGTGACCGTAGGTCTCCCGAGCGAGGACGTGGCCCCTTGAAAAAACCCGCCGGGCCCCTTCCTGCCGAATTTATTGGCAATTTCTCGGGAGTGAAAGAAGGTGCCCGCCACCATCTCTTGATGCGCCTACGACGCACTTAATCGATCCGTTCTACCATGGGAAAAAGTCTCTACGAAAAGGTTTGGGAATCACACGCCGCCGCGCAGCTGTCCAACGGACAGACGCAACTCTTGATCGATACCCACCTCATCCACGAAGTCACCAGCCCGCAGGCTTTTGGCATGATGCGCGATCTCGGACTCAAAGTCCGGCACCCTGAGCGCACCTTTGCCACCGTGGATCACATCGTCCCCACGGACGAATTTGAAGAACCTTTCGCCGATCCGCTAGCAGACGCCATGATCAAGGAACTGCGCCGCAATGCGGACGATTTCGGGATCACCTATTTCGACCTCAAGAGCGGCAAGCAGGGCATTGTCCACGTGGTCGGTCCGGAGCAGGGCATCACCCAGCCAGGGACCACCATCGCCTGCGGCGATTCTCACACGGCTACCCATGGTGCCTTCGGCGCGGTCGCTTTCGGGATTGGGACCACCCAGGTGCGCGACGTCCTCGCCACCCAATCCATGGCCATGTCCAAACTCCGTGTCCGCCGCATCAACGTCAACGGCGAACTCCCGCCCGGTGTCTACGCCAAGGATGTCATCCTCCACATCATCGCCCAGCTCGGGGCCAAGGGTGGCATCGGCTACGCCTACGAATTCGGCGGCGACGTCTTTGATCGCTTCACCATGGAAGAGCGGATGACGGTGTGCAACATGACCATCGAAGGAGGAGCCCGTTGCGGCTACGTCAATCCCGACGAAACCACCTTCGCCTACCTCGAAGGAAAGCCCTACTCACCGAAGGGCGAGGACTGGGACAAGGCGGTGGCCGCCTGGCGTGCCATCGCTTCCGACGCCGATTGCACCTACGACGATATCGTAAATATCAACGCCGGGGACATCGCTCCCAGTGTCACCTGGGGCGTGAGCCCGGACCAGGGCGTGTCCATCGAGGGCCACGTCCCCCGCCTGGAAGACGCGGCCACGCCGGCCGAGAAAGCGAGCATCCAAGAGGCGCTCGACTACATGAAGCTCGAACCCGGGGCCCCCATCAAGGGAACTCCCATCGATGTCGCCTTTGTCGGCTCGTGCACCAACGGCCGACTCTCCGATTTCCGCGAAGTGGCCAAGTACATCCAGGGCCATCGGGTGGCGGAAAACGTCAAGGCCATCGCCGTGCCGGGCTCGCAGATTGTGGCCGCCCTCTGTGAAAAAGAGGGGATCGATCAAATCTTCCTCGATGCCGGGTTTGAATGGCGCCGCGCCGGCTGTTCCATGTGCCTCGCAATGAACCCGGACAAGCTCATCGGAGATCAACTCTGCGCCAGCTCGAGCAATCGCAATTTCAAGGGCCGCCAGGGAAGCCCCATTGGCCGCACCATTCTCATGAGCCCGCTGATGGTCGCTGCAGCCGCCGTTCGCGGCTGTGTGAGTGACGCCCGGGAGGTTTTTGCCGTTGAGGACGCGGCCGCCGTCTAGTCCGGTAAGTTTGGTTAGGCTAGGCAATCAATACCACGATAGAACATCACCACAAGATCATGGCACTCGATCTCATACACCAAGTCCGCGGCCGCGCGGTTCCCGTTCCCGGTTCCGATATCGATACGGACCGGATCATCCCAGCGCGATTCATGAAGTGCGTCACCTTTGACGGCCTGGGCGACTATCTCTTTTACGACATGCGCCACGAGGAAGATGGCACGCCGAAGCAGCACCCTCTAAACGAGGAGCGCTATCAAGGAGCCAGCATCTTCGTCTCCGGGGTCAATTTTGGCTGCGGCAGCTCGCGCGAGCACGCGCCCCAGGCGCTTTATCGCGCCGGATTTCGCGCTGTCATCGCCGAGAGTTTCGCCGAGATCTTCTTCGGCAACTGCGCCACTCTCGGCATTCCCTGCGTCACCGCGACCTCGGAAGACATCGCCGAACTCAGCCGCGTCCTGGAAGAGAATCCCCAGACCGAAGTCACGGTGGACGTGGAAAAAGCCCGCGTGTTTTACAACGACGCCAACTTCACCGTCCACATCCCCGACACAGCGCGCGACGCCCTGATCAATGGCCGCTGGGATCCCATCGGCGAACTCCTGGAGAACACCGACAAGGTCGACGCCTGCCTGGAGAGGATGGGACTGGCCTAACGAATTATCTGTTCCGACGAACAGCGGACAGGGATATCCGCATCATCAAGTTCCGACGAAGGCGAACTTGAGAACGAAGAGCGCACTGAGCACCGCGAGAAGCCAGTGCACTTTCTCGCGCGCTCCGGTCAAGAACATGATCAGCGTGTAGCCGATGCATCCCAGGGCGATCCCGTTGGCAATCCCGAAACTCAGGGGAATCAACAGGGCGGTGGCGACTCCGGGTACGGTTTCGCGCACATCCGCCCACGGCATGTTCTGAAGCCCCGAGGCCATGAGCACGCCCACCAGGATCAGAGCGGGGGCCGTAGCCGCCGCGGGCATGACCGTGATGAGCGGATGAAAGAATAGCGCAAGAGTGAAACAGAGCGCCACCACCAGGGTGGTCAACCCCGTGCGGCCACCGGCTTCCACGCCGGTGGCCGATTCGACGTAAGCGGTGACGGGCGAGCAACCGACACAGGCGCCCGCGGCCGTGGCCGTCGCATCGGCAAACAGTGCCCGAGGCATTTTCGGGAGATCACCGGAGGCATCAGTCAGCTTTGCTCGACGCGACACTCCAATCAAGGTGCCCACACTATCAAAAAGATCGACAAAGAGAAGACTGAGGACCACGACCCAGGCCGTCTGCCAATGGCGAAACGGATAGAACCAATCGAGCTGGAAAAACAAGGAGCTCGCCGACTTGGGCCAGGCGACCACGCCTTGGGGCCGAGGCGTCACCATGCCCTCGCCCGCGGGCACCACGAGTCCGCACAAGGTCACGATGATCATGGCGAGGAGAATGCCCCCGGGGACACCGCGCGCGATGAACACGGCAGCCAGGACCAGGCCTAACAAGGCCAGGGTGGCCGAGTTGGGGATCCAACCATCACTCAATGGACCCAGTGTTAGCAAGGTCGCCGGGTGATCGACTACGATCCCACTGTTCTGCAAGCCGATGAGCGCGATGAACAATCCAATTCCCGCCTGAATCCCGATCTTGAGACATTCGGGGATGGCCCGAACCACGTGACTGCGAAGTGTCGTCACCGAAACGAGCATGAAAACCACGCCATTCCAGAAGACCATCGCCAGGGCCCCCTGCCACGGCACGTTCATTCCAAGGCAGATCCCGTAGGTAAAAAAGGCGTTCAGTCCCATGCCCGGAGCCAGGGCGATGGGATAGTTGGTCATCAGAGCCATCAAGAGACAGCCGATGGCCGAGGCCAAGGCCGTCGCGGTGATCAATGCGCCCGGGTCCATCCCCGTGTTCGCCAAGATCCCCGGATTGACCGCGAGGATGTAAGCCATGGAGGCAAAGGTGGTCAATCCGGCGAGGATCTCTCGCTGGAGGGTCGTCCCATGGGCGCCGAGGCCAAACCATCGTTCCAACATGAAATGAGTTATCGGGCCTCCGAGCAGCGAGGTCGAGCCGCTTTCCCCACAGAAGCCCAGTGATTGAATAGTCGGTCAAGAGCCACCGTCAGAGAAGGCCGAACCCTCTTGACCACGGCATGAAACCCAATTCCCTCTTCTCCAGCGGGCGTCGCCGCCGACGCCTTTTGATCCTCGGCCTCGCCTGCGCCAGCCTTCTCTTCAACTCTTGCACCACGGAGGAAGGCGTCCTCGTGGGTGCCCTAGCCGGAGCCGCCATCGGTGGCGTCGTGGGGCACGCCAACGAACACAAGTACCACCGGGGCCGCCACTATCCCAAACACCACTACAGCTACAACCACGGCTACAGTAGCCATCGCTACTACCCGCGCCACACTTCCTATCGCAGTCGCCACTACGTGGACCCCTATTGCTATTGAAGCGGGCGCCCTGCTAGGCTCGCCCCATGCGCGCCATCGGGATCGATATTGGAACGACCACGATCAAGGGTGCGGTCCTCGATTTGACGGCCCAAACCGTCTCCCGCCCGCATTCCCGGCCTTTCCCGCCCAACATCGCCTCACGCCCGGGGCGGCACGAGGTCTCCATGGAGATCCTGATGGATGCCGTCGACAGCCTCCTTGCCACCCTGCTGCACGAGGCCCCAGAGGCGTCCCATCTCTTCCTCTGCGGGCAAATGCATGGGATCGTGGTGATGGATTCCGGGGGCAAGCCACTCACGCCCTTCATCACCTGGAAAGACCAACGCGCCCTTGAAACGCATCCCACGGGATCGGGCACCTATCTCGAGCACTTCGCCGGCCTCCTAACCGATGAAGAGCGCGCGAGCTTGGGCAACGAACTGAGACCCGGCCTCGGAGGACTCACGCTCGCCTGTCTCGAGAACGAGATTTCTCTCCCTGACAAAGCGGTTCCCACCACCGTCTGCGACGCGATCTTGGCCGCTTGGACCGGAGAACAGCCGATCCTGGATCCGACCTTCGCGGCATCGCTCGGCGTCTACCAGATCGCCCAGCACATGTGGGCGCACGAGGTCCTCGAGAAATGGCATCTCGATCGCTTCACTTGGCCGGACCTCGCTCAGAAAGATCCCGCCAGTCCACCCGGGCCAAGCTATCAATGTCACCGTCACGGTCATCGTCTCACCGTCTATCCCACACTCGGGGATCATCAAGCGGCCTTGTTAGGCCACGAGCTCGTTGAGAGCGAACTCTCCATCAATGTCTCCACAGGCGCCCAGATCGCGACTCTCACCAAGTTCTTCCAACCGGGTCCCTACCAGACGCGTCCCTTCCCCGGTGGACGCTATCTCCATACGATTTCCCACCTGCCTGCCGGGAGCATGCTCAATCTCCTGATCGACCTCCTCACCGAAATACCAAGATCTTCCGGATCCCTCACCGATCCCTGGGCCTACGTCCACCAAGCCGTTTCCCAAGTAGCGGAAACCACGCTTGGAATCGATCTCTCCTTTGCCCCCAGCGTCACCGGATCCGAGGGCCGCCTCACCGGTTTGACCGGGGAAACCCTCAAGGTCGGCCATCTCTTTCGCGCCGCCTTCCGCCAAATGGCGCAGAACTTTCACACCCACGCCGCCGCACTGAACGCCGCTTCACCCTGGAAAGCCATCGCTCTATCGGGAGGGCTGGCACAACGGTCCCAACCGCTTCGCCAAGAAATCGAGCGCGCCTTCGAGGTGCCACTCCGCATTTCCCGTGAAAACGAAGAGACCCTTCAAGGGCTGCTCTACTGGGCCTCCTATTGCCTCGAGCTCGAGCATTGATGACCCATTCATTTGCTCCAGAAGGCCTCACCGGGCCCGCTCGACTAAGTTGGACACATGGCCCATGGTCTACTCTCTCGATTTCGTCTCCCATGCCCTTGCCCCACCTCCCGCGCCTGATCGAGGGGATCGCCCTCTGTTTCCTGACCTGGAATCCGCTGCCCAGCCCTGCGCAGACTC
>JANQJH010000658.1 GCA_028281705.1 Verrucomicrobiales bacterium | reverse complement strand
TTGGGCTTGTCAGGGAAATGCCCGAAGAAAGTGAAGAGGACGACGAGGCCGCAGCTCCCTCCTACCTCACGGAACACGCTGCGGTGGCTGCGGAGACGGCACGTGAGCAGAGTGAAGTGGTCAAGGTGATCAAGAGCGACCTCGAAGCCTACGTGCAGCGACGCCCGGATCAGCATTTCAGAAACGTGATCGCCGAAATGAAAGAGACCAAGGTGGTGCCCGCGCTCTTCGCCCTGAGCGAGCATGCCACGGAAAACATGAACGGTCGTACCATCCATGCCGCAGAGTTTTGGGCCGACACCCTGGATCGCTGGGCTGAAGAGATGGTCAAGGCGGGCCAATGCTCCAGTTGCTCCAGCTGTAGTTCTGAAAGCCTGCCGCCGGAGATCGTCCTGAAGGTGATGCAGGCGCTGCGCGACGAGATGGCGCTCCGCGATGAGACGCGTGAACTGGAGAACTCCAAACCCATGTTAGAGCTTCTCTACCACGCCATGCGCGCCGGCAAGCTGGCGACGGAACAGGCGCGCATTTCCGAACACACCAAGAGCGCGATCGAAGACATCTTGGCCCTGCCGGATGGCGCACAGAAGTTTGGCAAACCGCTGCGTTTGCTCTCCGCTGTGGTCCAGGTCATGGACGAGGCCACGGGGATTCTCAATCATCTGGAGACCGGTGCCCCGGCCATCGCGGCGGAAACCGAAGCCATCGAACTCCTCCTGCAGACCAAGCGCCAGAATCCGAACGGCGGCGGCGGCGGTGGCGACAATCCCGGCGGCGGCGGCGGGGCGGACACGGCCTCGCTCGCAGCCCTCACTGATCTCGGGCCCGGCGGCGATGCCGATAGTGTGGTCCAAGCACGGCCCGTCGGCCAAGCCACGGGACGCGCCGGACGCGCCTTTCCCGAGGAATTCAAAACAGGGCTCGACGCCTACTTCAACCAGCTAGAGACCGGCACTCCATGAAAACACTCACCTGGATGTGGCTCTGGACGTCGCTTCTCGGCGGCTGGGCGTTCTGCCAGGAGGGCGACTTCGATCTCTTCGAAGGCAAGATCGATCTCCTCGAGGATGAGAGCGATCTCGATCCGCTACTGGAGAAGAAGGACGCCCCCAGGGCCATCGGGCTGAATCTCGATCTCGACCTCGATTTCGAAATCTCCGATTTCAACGGTCTCGAAGAAGACGTGGAAGAGGAGGTTGCCCGCAAGGTGACGGTGTCGATCGTCGCCACCGCTATTGGGGAAGAGCACACCGCGATCACGACGGTGGCGAAAACCACCCCCAAGAAGAAGAAAGGACCCAAGCTCTCCGACGAGGAGATCGACGACATCCTCGGCGGCGCGGAATTTTACATCGAGCAGGTCATGGATCAGCAGGTGGCGATCCCCTACGAGCAAATTCTGGCCCACGGCCGGCTCGATGAAGAACGCCGCCAGCAATTGCTCAAGGCCAAGGAGGCCACGACCAAGGCGCTGGTCGAGGAATGGCAGGAAAAAACGCGAAAGGAGATTCCCAACTGGTCGGAGCAAGAGCGGGAGCGAATGCGCAACGGCCGCGTTTCTCAGTCACCCTCTCAAACGGACATCTCCCAACACAAAGTTTGGAAGAAAGCGTTGGAGAGTCTTCTAACCGCGGAAGAGCAGAAAGGCATCGAGGAGAGCATCGCCAGGGCAAAGGAGCGGCGTCAAGAGGCCCTCATGCAGCTCCTCATCGCGGAACTCGACGAGCACATCGGATTCGCCCCCGAACAGCGCCAATCTTTGTTAAAGTTAGGTACTCCATTGCTCCATGATCTGGATCAATCTTACTTCTCTCCCTCAACGCGAGGCTACACGTCGATCAATGTTCCCAACATTTTCGAAAAGATCGAGAACAGCTCCCGGTTAACCAAACTGCTCGATGACGGACAGCGCAAGCGGTGGGAGTCGCTGGATCACGGCAGGCTCCAGCGCAACCGGGGTTACAGTCGCCGCACGATGCAGAGCGACGACAAGCTCAAGCTGCGCACCGAGGTCGAAGCCGAGTTACACATCGGCCGCATCCTCGCCGACGCCGCCAACAAGGAGCGAGAACAGTGGCGCACCTACATGGAGACGCGACTGGAACTCGTGTGCCGCGTTTCTCAAGTCTCGGATGAGACCCGCAAGAAACTGACCACGCTGGCCAAGGGATCCGCTGAAGCTCTGGCGCAGTCTAACATCGACAACATGCATCAGAATGTCTGGAGACAGGTCAAAGACATCTCTCCTGCGGACCTGCCCAACCGCTTGAAGAACATTTCCATCCCGACTTACTATTCGCGCGGCAACGGCCGCTTCAGCCAGCATCCCAGCCTCTGGACCGACGCCCTGAACTCCATTCTCAGCGAAGAGGAACTCAAAGACGTTGCGGCTCATGATGCCAAGGCCGCGGCATGGCGTCATGAGGCGCTGGCCGGGATGGTCCTCACCGAGATCGAAAAACACGTCGCTCTCCCTCTCACCCTCGGCGAATCGCTCCGGAAGAGTCTTCGGCGAACGATCGAGCGCTATGAAACCGAGTTCGATCGGACCTTCTCTTCCGGCTGGTATTTGCAGAGCTACTACTGCTGTATTCCTTTGGAAATGCTCCAACTAGACGAGGGATTGAAAGCCTTCTTCGACAAGCGTGAGATCGCCGTGCTGCGCGAACGTTGCCTGGCGCACACCGGCCAGTTTGCCGAACAGATTCGGCGCCAGAACTTCAACCGGCGCGGCGTGCCAAGATTTCTCCAGCGATGATGATGAAGAGACGGCACTTCTTCCGTCTGACAACGGCGGCCATGGCCGGCCTGGGATGTTTCGCCTCCACTCCCCTCGGCGCCCAAGATCCCAAGTTGCGCTTTGGCGGGGAGATCCCCCCGGAAGTCGATCTCATCTACGAACGCGGGCTCGAATGGCTGGCACAGAAACAGACGGACGGTGGCAACTGGAACGACGGGCAAAGTGGTAGCGGAGTCGACGGCATCTGTCTCATGGCCTTTCTCGCCAGCGGCGAGGATCCTAACTACGGGCGCTGGTCTTTTCAGATACGCCGGGCTCTGAGACACATGATCACCAGCCAAGACGGGAGAACCGGTTACCTGCCCAACAGCATGTACCACCACGGCTTCGCCACGCTCGCTCTGGCGGAGGCCTACGGAGCCGTCGATGAGACCGCCATCTGGCAAGGCAAGAAACCGCATCGCAGCCTCGCTGAAACGCTCGACCTCGCTATCCGTTGCGCCTCCACCTCACAAAAGAAAAACCGGTGGGGCGGCTGGCGTTACATGCCCGATTCCACTGATGCCGACACCTCGGTTACCGGCGCCATTCTCATGGGACTCCTGGCGGCGCGCAACGCAGGCATGGAGGTCCCCGATGAAACACTGGACGCCGGCCTGGAGTACATGCGCCGCAGCACGAGCCGTAGCGGCTTTGTCGCCTACTCGGGTGGATTTGGTGGGATGGGCCAATCCATGAATCGCTCTGCCATCGCCACCCTTGTGGCTGCGGTGAGCAAGCAAAAGGACGAGGAGAAGTATCCCGCCACCCTCAAACACATCACGAGCCAGCTGGAACATCGTGAGAGCAGCCACTACAAGGAGTACTTTCGCTACTACATGGCCCAGGCCCTCTTTCAGGGCGACTACGAATCCTGGCAGAAATGGAACGCCATGACGATTGAGCGACTGCAGAACGAGCAGGCTGAAGACGGCAGCTTCAATGGCACCTCCTACTCCACGGGCATGTCCCTCCTCGCCCTCGCTCTGAACTATCGATTCCTCCCCATCTATGAACGCTAGGCCGGTCCCTCTCTCACTCCCACGGCTCATCGGGTTGGCACTCCTGACGCTGTTACCCCTCGTACTCCACGGGGAGAGCAAAGCCCCCGAGCATCTGCCGCAGACGATGTTGCGTGCGGATTACTCGGAGCCCACGTCGCTTCTCTGGCGCAACGGCGAGTCCATCTCCGGTGAACTCAAGGGCGTAGTCAGTGATCATCTTCGCTGGGAGACACCGCTCTTCGATCAGCCTCTGGAAATCAAGCGGGAGGTGATCGAGCGCATCAACTTCAAGACGTCCGTTTATAGCCCGCCCGAGGAGAGTTTCCGCGTCATCCTGGTAGACGGCAGTCATGTCACGGGAGAACTCACCCGGATCGGCGAGGGCAGGTTGATCCTCAGCTCCGCCCTCGCGGGTGACCTTGAGATCGACCTCGACGGCGTCGCGGCCATCGAGCGGATCTCGGGCGCGGGAATCACCGTTCCCAGCAGCCAAGCCCTCCTCGTGGGGAGCAACGTCTCGCAGAACAACATGCCGCAGCATTGGCTGCTCACGGCGGCGGGGAAGC
>JANQJH010000650.1 GCA_028281705.1 Verrucomicrobiales bacterium | reverse complement strand
GGCTCCGGCTGGGCGGGAGGTGCATTTCCAGGACGCCGGCAGCCTGCCGTTGATCTTCCTGCGCGCGCTTGGCCGCCCCCTTGGCGCAATGATCTTGGAGGCGGTAGGTTCAGACGATACTGGATCGCAGAGGCAATCTTGGGTGAAGTGGAGGCAATCGAAGATCGCCTTCATGGCTTCTCTCTGGCCTTTACATAATCACGATACTTCCATCGGATGGCCCTAGAAACCTCATGGGGGGCAAACCCAAACTTCTTTGCAATGCGTTCCAACTCCGAATTGTATGCGTCCCAGCTTTGGCCACGTTCTTCCAGTGGGGAATTCTTCGCAGCGTAAAGCAAGCTCAGCAGGCGCTCCAGATCGTCATTTCGTGAGCGCATCCAGCACTTCGGTCTCCCTCTCTTTTGTCATTGATTTGTCACCGTGCCACATGTGCAGATCGTGTCGTAATTCATCCACGAGAGCCGACACATCCCCAAATTCTAGACCGATATGGACTGGATCAATCTCTGTATGTTTCTCAAATTCCAGTAAGAGCATTTCTCCCATACCAGACAGCCCGCTCAGAATTGCCCGGTGGAACGTCTTGTCCCTAGGAGATGCATCTCCAGAGTTCACCAGCATTCTATGTTTCTCGACTCGTCGAAAAACGGTCAAACATGCCAAGAACGAAGCTAATCGTCTCAACAGATGGATTCTCCGTTCCGCAAGTTCGCGCTCGATTTCTTCGCATAACAGCTTCACGGCAATCCAATCGCGTTCATCTACAGAGTAGTCATCATGGATGAGCGTGGGCAATTCCGGTTGATCAACGGAAGAATGGGCCGCCATAACTTTTGGTGAACCCTACACCTTCCTTAGCATTCTGCACTAAATGTTTTCAAGCGTGTTTGCCAGGCGAGACCACAGGCATGGTTCCGGTGAGTGCCCTTCCGCGCCTCCAATAGGGAGCTAGGAGGCCTGGCTCCGGCTGGGCGGGAGGTGCATTTCCAGGACGCCGGCAGCCTGCCGTTGATCTTCCTGCGCGCGCTTGGCCGCCTCCTTGGTAAAGTGTTCCTGGAGCCGGTAGGCGGTTTTCTGTCCGCTGATCGCAGGACCGTAGTTCCCCTCGCCGTCGAGCCACCATGCCTGGATGTTGTCCTTGAACTGCTTGCGCAGGATATCCATCAGCATTTTCCGGCAACGCCGGTCTTCCACGGGTACCATGAGCTCGACCCTTTTCTCCAGATTCCGAGTCATCCAATCGGCGCTGGAGAGAAAGACGCGTTCTTCACCTCCGCGATGAAAGGCGAATAACCGGGCGTGTTCCAGGTAGCGGTCGATGAGGCTGTGGACCACGATGTTCTCACTCAGACCGGCGACTTGAGGCCGGAGGCAGCAGATGCCGCGTACCATCAGCTTGATCGTGACGCCAGCCTGGGAGGCGTCGTAGAGAGCGTCGATGACGTCCCGGTCCTGCAAGCTATTTATTTTTGCTAGGATTTCAGCCTTCTCGCCCATTTGAGCCTGGTCGCGTTCGAAGGCGATGAACTCGAGGAGGGTTTTTTTGAGGTGCAAGGGGGCGGGCAAGAGTTTGCGCAGGCCTAACAACTGCGAGCGCCCGGTGATCCCATTGAAAAACGCGGCGGCATCGCGACCGTAGTCCGAACGCGCCGTGAGGTAGCTCACGTCGGTGTAGAGACGCGCGGTGGATTCATTGTAGTTGCCCGTCCCGAAGTGCACGTAGCGGCGCATGCGCCCGGCCTCACGCCGCATGACGAGGCAGGCCTTGGCGTGGCACTTGAGCCCTTTGATCCCGTAGATCAGCTGGGCGCCGGCC
This sequence comes from Verrucomicrobiales bacterium, assembly GCA_028281705.1. Taxonomy (GTDB): domain Bacteria; phylum Verrucomicrobiota; class Verrucomicrobiia; order Verrucomicrobiales; family DEV007; genus JAACDM01. The sequence continues at coordinate 7,205 of JANQJH010000650.1, read as the reverse complement.
AGCTCCAGTTCCTCAGCCCGCTCGAGATTGCGGGCCTCATCAAAACGCGCTTTGAGTTCGACGAGAACGACGACGCTCTTTCCCTTCTGCGCGGCTCGGATCAAGGCGGAGAGAATCCGGCTATTCTTCGCCGTGCGGTAGAGGATCTGCTTGATTGCCACCACCTTGGGGTCATCAGCGGCTTCCTCCACGAGGCGAACCACGGGCTCAAAGCTGTCGTAGGGATGGTGCAAGAGGAGATCCCGGTCATCCAAGACCTCGAAAATCGTCTGATTGCTCAGGGCCGCGCAGGGCTGCGGTTTCCACGGCGTGTCTCGCAGGGAATCGAATCCTTCGAGGCTGGCGATGAACATCAGGCTCGAAAGATCCAGTAGGCTCGGCACGTGATACACACTCTCCTTCTCCGCACCGCACAGACGTAGAATGACCTCGAGGAGTTCGGACGAGGTTTGACTGGGGACCTCGAGCCGAATGGTGTCGCTGAATTTGCGGGCGGTGAGCACCTCTTCCATGGCCTCCGAGAGATCGAAGGCGTAGTCCTCTTGCACCGGGATATCCCCGTTGCGCGTCAGGCGGAAAAAGGCGGATCCGTGAATGCCCTCCTCGGGAAAATAGGCATCCGCGAAAGCTTCGATCAGTTCCTCGAACATGACGTATTCGAACCCTTCGGTATCGGGAATGGGAACAAAGCGAGGGAGCCCCGGGGGAATGGAGATCACGACGTAACGTCTCTCGGCTACGCTCTCATCCTGCTGGGGGCCGACTTCCAGAAGGACGCAGACCTGGCGGCCGGGGATTCGGAAGACGGGACTCTCGAGATCGAGGGCCACGGGATTGAGGAGTTCGGCGAATTCTTCCGAAAAATAGGTGCGCAAGCTCTCCCGAGCCTCCGGGGTGACCTGCTTGAGCTTTCTCCGGCGGATGCCGTTGGCGGCGAGCGCGGGTTCAAGGAGCGTGCCCCAGATGCGGTATTGGTCTTCGTAATGCGTGGCGACGACGCTCGTGATCTCTCGCAACTGTTGACCGGGCGTGAGGCCGGCGATATCGCGAGTGCGTCGCCCAGCCTTCATGAGGGCGTGCAAGCCGCCGACGCGGACCATGAAAAACTCGTCCAGATTCGACGCGCTGATGGCGAGGAACTTGGTCCTTTCCAGCAGCGGGAGAGAACTGCGCTCCGCCTCCCACAGGACACGCTCATTGAAGCGAAGCCAGCTCAGTTCTCGATTAAGATACCGTTTCATCACGCGGATCCTCAGCGTGCCTAGGCTGAAGAGTGAGAGCAAGGCGTTTCCTGTGACAAGTCGGTCGTATTCAGGTCCGCCTTCCTTCGGGACAATCATGGACCTTCCGGTGTAGGGTGACGCATGTCCATACGTCCTCATCTGATCGCCGTCATTTTTCCGTTGATCCTCCTGGGGATCGACCTCGGCGCCGCTCCGCCATCGGCATCGTCTCCCGCGGCTCCGCCGGTTCGAATTGGCATCGTGGGACTGGTGCATACCCATGTCCACGGCCTACTGAGCCGTCCGCGGGATCGTGGGGATATCGAGATCGTCGGTATTGCCGAACCTAACGAGGACTTGGCGGATCGCTATCTGGCGCAGCATCGGATGGAGAAAGGGCTGTGGTTCCCCGATCTGGCGTCGATGTTGGAGGAGGCCCGGCCCGAGGCCCTGGCCATTTTTACCAGCACCTTTGATCATGCGGCGGTGGTGGCTGAGGCGGCCCCGCGCGGGATCCATGCCATGATGGAGAAACCGCTGGCTGTCTCCATGGAACACGCCGCGGCCATGGCTGCCCTGGCGGAACAACACGAGGTGCACCTGCTGGTCAACTACGAGACCACCTGGTACCGCAGCAATCATGAAGCTTACAGGCTGGCCCACGGGGAGGCTAAACGGCTGGGCGACCTCCGGAAGATTGTCGTGCACGACGGCCACCCAGGTCCCATCGAGATCGGTTGCAACGAGGAATTTCTCGCCTGGCTGACGGACCCGGTGCTCAACGGCGGCGGGGCCCTGACCGATTTTGGCTGCTACGGCGCCAATTTGATCACCTGGTTGATGCACAATGAGCGTCCCCTCAGCGTCACCGCCGTGACCCAGCAGATCAAACCGGACAAGTACCCCAAGGTCGACGATGAAGCCACCATTGTCCTGACCTATCCCAGGGCTCAAGGGATCGTTCAGGCGTCGTGGAACTGGCCTTTCAACCGCAAGGACATGGAAGTCTACGGGACGGAGGGCTACGCCCACACCGTGGGCGGGCATCGCGTGCTCCTCAAGGATTCCGATGCCCCGGAGCGTTCCATCCGGCCGGCGGCGCGACCGAGTCCCCATGGGGATCCGTTTGCTTACCTGGCGGCCCTGGTGCGGGAGGAGATTGCGCCCGATGAGGGCCTGTCGTCCCTGGCCAATAACCTCATCGTGACCGAGATTCTCGACGCCGCGCGAAAATCGGCGGAGACGGGGACGAGCGTCACACTTCCCCGGAAGTAATGTGATTCAGGGACTGGTGTCCCTGGCATTATCCCGAATATTGTTGGTTAGCTAGTCGCGTGGACCCGCGCGCCACGGTTTTCTCTCGGACTTGCCCCCCGTGTCTTTCTTCTCCTCTTTGCGTCCGAAGATGACGGAGTTCGGATGTTCGGTTAGGTAGGCGGCGAGTTCCTTCAACGCTGCGGCCATGCCGCTGATTTCAACGAGACTCTTTTCGAGTTCATCGGGGACGTTCTGGTTGGCCGTGATCAGGGCGTTGAGGTTTTCTATCGCCCCTTTGAGGCTCTGAAAGGTATCGTCCGCCGAGCCGACGGCCCCGCCGAGGACGTCTTCACTCAACTGGTCGTTGAGGTTGTCGGCCACGGATTGGACGGCCTTGGTCGCGTCGGCCACGGCTTCTGCGGCTTTGGAAAAAGCATCGAGGGCCTCGTCGAACTTGGGGGATTCCATGCGGGTTTGGAAGGACTCCAGAGCCTCGTTCATTCCCTTGACCTCAAACTGCTCCAGCTTGTCTGTCAGCTGGTCTAACAACTCATTGAGGCCGTCAACCACGCCCTTGAAATCGGCCTGGCTGATATTATTGACCACTCCTAACAGATCGCTTGTTGCCTGTGCCAGTTGCGAGGGCAGCGTGGGGATGACTCGATACACTTCGCCGCGATAGAGAAAGGAATCCAGTTTCTCCGCCGGCTCGACGTCGTCGTGATAGTCGAGATTGACCTGGAGAATGCCGGTGATGAGATTGCTGATGCCGAGGCTGGCACGGAGGCCGTCCTCGATCTGAGCCTGATAGTCGGCTTCGTCGCGGAAATCCATTTCCACGCCGAGATCATTGGAGAGGCGATCCACGTCGACTTCGATGATGACCGGGATGAGCGGTTTGGTTCCCGCCTTGCCCTCGCCGGTTTGTTGTTGGAAGCGCAGAAGGATGCGTTTCACCTCGCCGATGGGCACGCCCTTGAGCTTGACCTTGGAACCGATCTGCATGCCGTCGACGGCGTCCTCGAAAAAGCAGACAAACGAGGCGCGCTCACCGCCGAACCACCGCCCGGATCCGAAGAGAATGATCGAACTCACCGCGATGATGGAGGCCCCGAGAACGAAGGCTCCGATGGCTGTGGGGTTGACGCGACGTTTTTTCATGATGGCTGGTGATCAGCGGGCGTTTCCGCTTGGCGATTGAGAAACTCCCGCACTTTCTCATCGTCTGAGGACTCTGCCAACTCCCGGGGATGGCCTTCGGCGGTGATCCGTTTGCTTTCCACGTCGAGGTAGACACAGCGATCGCCGATGGCGAAGATGCTAGCGAGTTCGTGGGTCACGATGACGATCGTCGCTCCCAGGCTATCGCGGAGTTGCACGATGAGATCGTCCAGGCGGGCGGAACTGATGGGATCGAGCCCGGCAGAGGGTTCGTCGAAGAAGAGGATATCGGGATCCAGGGCCATGGCTCGGGCCAGGGCGGCGCGCTTGCGCATCCCGCCACTGATCTCGGCGGGATAGAAATCTTCGAAGCCGTTGAGTCCCACGAGAGCGAGTTTGAAGGAGGCCACCTCCCGGATGTCGCGGCGAGAAAGAGAGGTGTACTGTTCTAGCGGAAGTGCGATGTTCTCCGCCAGAGTCATGGAGCCCCAAAGAGCGCCCGCCTGGTAGAGGACACCGAAGGAGCGGCGCATGGCATGGCGTTCATCCTCATCGGCCGTGGTGAAGTTGACGTTATCGTAGAGAATGGCGCCCTCTGCCGGTTCGAGCAGTCCGATGAGATGTTTCATCAAGGTGCTCTTGCCGCAGCCGCTCCCTCCCATGATGACAAAGACCTCGCCGCGATGAATCTGAAAATTCATCTCCTGCATGACCACGCGGGATCCGTAGGCCATGGTGAGGTTGCGCACATCGATGCGGGCGGCTGATGATCGGGGAGGGGTCATATCTTGAGAACCTCACAGATGACGGCAAAGACGGCGTCGGCGACGACGATCAAGGTAATACTGAGGACCACGGCTCTGGTGGTGGCGTGGCCCACAGCGGCGGCATCCTGTCCGCAGTGGATCCCCTGCACGCAACCGCAGGCGGCGATGATGAAACCGAAGACCGCGCTCTTGACCAGGCCGATGCTGATGTCGCGCGTGGTGACGATGGTCTGGGTTTCGAAGAGGTATTGGGAATACGAAATGTCCAACATGGAGTAGCCGATGACCGCGCCGCCAAGATAGCCCATCAGATTGGCGTAGAGCGTGAGCAAGGGCATCATGAGGGTGAGGGCTAACAAACGGGGCAGGGCCAACATGTCCACGGGTTTGAAGCCGAAGGTGGAGAGGGCGTCGATTTCCTCCGAGACTTTCATCGTGCCCAAGTGCGCGGCAAAGGCGGCGCCGCTGCGGCCTGACATGATCATGCTCGTCATGAGCGCGGCCATTTCGCGGCTCATGGCCAGGCCGACCAAATCCGCCACGTAAACATCGGCGCCGAAGACGCGCAGTTGGATGGCTCCGACAAAAGCCAGGATCAGGCCGGTGAGGAAGGCGAGGAGCGAGACGATGGGCAGGGCGCGGAAACCGCAATCGCCGAGCAGCACAAGAAACTCTCTCAGGCGAAAGGTCTTCGGATGCCTGAGGGTGCGTCCCAGAGCGAGAAAGGATTCGCCGAAGAAGGAGAGGGCCACCTCCAGCGAGGTCCAGAGGGCCATGGCCTTCTTTCCTGCCTCGGTGATGAAACTGGTCGTCTCGGGTTTGGGGACATCCTGCTCCGGCACAGCGCGAGCCAGCAGAACGAGATTGCTCACGGACACGGGGAGACCGCTGAGGTCCACCTTGACGCCGGTCCCGTCGGTGGCCTCCATCAGGCGGGTCACCGTCATGGCCAGACTGGTGTCCACTGCCTCGGCTTCCCCTGCTTCCAGGCGCAGGAGGCCCTTTTCCGGGATCAAGGCCAGGAGATCGATCTCCGGCATCGTCTCCACCGTCCACCGCCCGCCGAAGTGCAGGATGCGAACCCCCGATTTGGGGTTCTTCGCCACCACGGTCGGGCTCGTGCTGGCGCTGGCGGAGCGGGAGGACACCCGGGCACCCTAAAGCTCCCGAGGAGCTTTACAAGCGTCGGCGCCTGCCAAGCAGCAGGAGGAGTCCGGGAAGGAGCAAGGCCGCCGTCGAGGGTTCCGGAATCACGTTGAACGTCACATTGGGATTGGAACTCGAGATGGTGATGATGAAAGTGTTTTCACTGTTGGCCGTCCAGGCCGCGGCGTCTCCGGATTCAAAGCCATCGGAGAAAATCCCCAAGCTCTCCAGGGAGTTCAGTTCGTGAGGATCGTTGACATCGATCGAGATATCGATCTCGATGTCGAGCGTACCGTCGAGCTCGTCCGGCGTGGGGTTGGACTCCGTGAAGTTGCCCACATAGTCGCCGCCAATGGAGTCCGGTCCATCGGAGTCAAAGAGCACGGATCCCGATTCGTCGACGATGATTTGAGGACCGTCCAGATCGGTGAGGGTCACGAGGAAGAACGAGTCGATGGTGGCGTCGGTGTCATTCGCCAGGGGGTCGACAAAGCTGAAGTCCTGGTCGATCTCGATCTTGATCGGCACGGTAATCGAGTTGTCCGTCGTCGTGGCGGTGAAGATCACCTTACTCTGGCTGCCGATGGCGCCACCCATGAAAGAAGATTGGACCGCTGGATCGGAGATATTGGGAAAGAATCCGATGCGGTCGCGATGGGTCACCTGGAGCGTCCCTCCGCCCGAGTTGTGTTCCAAACTGCCGCGAACCGGTTCCCCGGCACTGAAATTGGCGGGCAATCCCCCCTGCAAGGGATTGAAAACGTCGAAACTGACATTGTTGAAACCAGCCTCTCCGGCCCCGAGGCTGACGAATCCGCCTGAGGTGTTTCCCGTGAAGTTGTAATCCACGCATTGACTGGTGCTCCCCATGGGAAGTCCCTGAAAGTGGTCAAAACAACTGGCGACATTGGCGCCGGACGCTGTGCCGAGAGCCCAGCACAGGAGTGACGAAGTCACGAGAGATCCTTGGGAGAGAGAGAAGAGCGGTCTCATGAGTACTTTTCTACCTTGGGAGCACGTACCACAGAGTGGCGGCCGCTGTCAAGCCAGCGTAGCGCTTGGAATTGGCCCCGCTCTAGGGCACGATCGTCACCGGGGTCCCGACCTTGGTCTTGGAGTAGATCAAGGGGGCGATCTTGCTCGGGAGTCGAATGCAACCGTGCGAGGCCGGGTAGGTGGGGACGTAACCGACGTGGAGTCCGATCCCGGTGTTCGTCAGACGCATCCAGTAGGGCATCTTCACCCCGACAAATTTGCCGCCCTCCGGGATCTCATGTTTGCGCTGATCGCCGTTGGCGACCCACTCGCCCTCGGCCCCGTAAATGTCGCCGTAGATGTTGGAGCGATGGTTCTTGTTCTTGCCGATGATGGAGAACTCGCCGGTGGGCGTGGGGTGCGATTTCCGCCCCGGGGATACCGGGGTGTCGATGGCAATCTCGTCACCCACCCAGACCTGGCCGCGCAAGGTGCTGAGGACGATCTCCAGCCGGGCGTTCTCCGGGGTCAATTCGGGCAGGAGTTCCTCGTTTTTGTAAATGAGGGTCTTGTAATTTGGCTGCTCGGCGAATCGCTGGTGGGCTCGTTGGTACTTGGTCAGGTTGGGATCGAAGGCCTCGTCATCCGCTCCCTCTGGTTTGGGGAGTAGCGAGCA
>JANQJH010000635.1 GCA_028281705.1 Verrucomicrobiales bacterium | reverse complement strand
CCCAAACCAGGGGAGCCGTCTTCACCACCTCTTCTTGGTACACCAGCTCAAGTCGTTTCTGCGCCGGCACGGCGCGGATGCGGTAGCCCGAAATGCCGTGCACGCCGAGCCCGAATCGGGGGAAACTGCGGCGGCCCTTTTTCAATGCCAGGACCTTGGCCTCGGCCGTCATCGAGCCCTTGCTCGACTTGCCGAAGAGAAGGCCGCATTCCAACAGAGGCGCCGCGGGCAAGCGCAGCACTTTTCCTCCCTCATGCGCCACCACTTGAAACTCGCCGTCGATGATAAACAGGGCATCCGGCGGATCACCGGGAGCGAGTTTCTCAAAATCCTCCACCAATTCATCAGCGAGAACCGAGGCCGTGATGTGGGAAAGAACAAGAAAAAGAAAGGGGATCGCGATCAGTCTATTCATGGCGCAAGGAGTCTAACAGCGGCTGCTTGAAAACGGTGCGCGCGGCCCACCAACAGAACACGAGGCCGCCGGCGAAGATCGCCAGGAGGATGCCGCCCATGGCCGCCAGAGGCACTTCCTGACCCGAGGCCGTGAGGGCGGGATAGACCGCCAGGAGGGCCGCCACCGCGCCGAGGAGCACCGCCAGGGCGTGGAGAAACCAGTGCTCGCTCACGACCAGCCACGAGAGCCGCACCCGGGCGAAGCCCACCGCCTGCATGAGCGCCAGTTCGCGGCGGCGCTCGAGGATGTTGCGGAAGGTAACCACGGCAAGCCCCATGGTTCCCAGGAGCACGCCCAATCCTCCCAGGGTGGTGAACATCTGCAGGTAGGTATTCTGCACGTGATTGAAGGCATTCAAGCGATCCGCCGCCGTGGTTAGACTCATCCCCCGGTCACTCAGCATCCGGGTCATCGACCCGCTCAGGGCCTCGACCCCTTGAGCCGAGGAATCGATGAGAAAGTATCGATAGCCACCCGACAAACCAAAGGCTTCGAGATAATGGGCCTCCGACATGATCACGCTCCCCTGGAGCAGGGAGTTTTGCAGCACGCCGACCAGGCGAAGACGGAGCAGTTTGCCATTGTCATCGGCATAGGCAATCTCATCGCCTAACTGAACTCCCATGGCGTAGGTCGCCGAGTTGTAATCCATGACCGCGGGCACGGCGCCGTCCGCCAGGGTCTGCGAGAGCAGACCCCAAGGAGAGTCCTCCCCTTCCCAGCCTTTCTTCGCTTGAAAGGTGAAGGCCTCACGCTGCGCCAGGAGTTCCGGATCCACCGCCATCAGGCGCGGCCGCTGCGCCCGGTTGAGATTGAGACAACTCGCCTCCTCGCCATCGCGGACCCGAAAGGGCACCACGGAAAAATCGAGTTCCTCGTCCTCGAGCCCGTAGAGTTCGCGCACCTCCGGCGCGTTCAAATCCTCGTAAATGGGGTGCGACGATTTCCCCACGAGACGGAATCCACCCGTCCCCGACGCCCGATCCGCGTCCCCATCGACGGCTTCCTGGCGAAAGGCGTTCGTGGCGCAAACCATGAAAACCCCGGAGGCCATGATGACGATGACGGATAGACTCCGGCCTCGTTTGCGGGCACTATTGCGCACTCCCAGCGAGGCCATGTCATGACGGCCTCCGAGCCATCGTCGAGAGGCACTCAAGGCAAGCGACGCCCCCGTGAGGCCGGCCACGAGGATAAACATCCCCGCAGAAAAGAAAGTCACGGTCTGGATCATGGCATTCGTCTGGCCACGTCCGGCCAAGAGCGAGCCCGCAGCCAATATGGAGGCCACGAGCAATCCCCAGAATGCCTTGCGCTGCAAGAGAGTTTTATCCTTCCCGGCCTGCGCCTCCGAGGCCTCGGCCGATCCGGTGAGGAGCTGGACCGGCGTGCGTTTGGAAATCCGGCGGGTGGCAAAGACCATGGCGAGCAGAGCCATGAAGAACATCCCGTAAGCTCCGGCGACCCCGGACATGAGCCTGGGTTGGAAATCGATCTCCAAGCCGCCGATGGCACCCTGCCAAACCGACGACAGGGCGGCGATCATGATCGCGGTGTATCCCAGACCGCCGAGAACGCCTAACAGGCTTCCTAGGAGCGCAATCACGCCGCCTTCGAGAAAGTAGGCCACCCGCACTTGGCGCGGTTTGAAACCCAGGGCTCGCAAGGTTCCGATCTGCGACTCGCGTTGATCCAGCCCCAGGGCAAAGAGAAGGATTGTGAGAATGATCGCCGCGATGATGATGAAGTAACTCAGCGCACTCAAATACATGCCGAAGTCGAGCGAATGTGTCACCGCCTGTTCCCGGCTCAAATCGAGATCGATGAGATGCACGCCAAAATCGCCCGGCGTCAGTTCCTCATCCAAAGTCTCCTGGAAGGCGCCGCCATCAAACCCGCTGGGAAAACGCATGGAGGTGAGTTGTCCGAAGCGGTTCTTCCACAATTCCTGCCCCCTCTCCAGCGTGATGAAAGCCTTCGGTGTGCCCTTGTGATCGTCCCAGTAGGTCTCGTCCTGATCGCGGATCTTGTCCAGATCGACAGGGATCCCGGGCTCCCAATCACGGCAATTGTCCGCCTCCGAAACCCCCGGGAAATCCGGAGTCCAGCGCGCGTGCATCGCGGGGTCATCCATGGGAATGACACCGCTCACGGTGAACGTCGCCGAGCGCTCTTCCAGCTTTCGCCCCGGCGCAAACACATTGTAAGTCATGGCAAGCTCATCTCCCGAAGCCAGACCAAGGTCATCCGCCAGCCATTGATTGATCATGACCGCATCCTTCGCCATGTCCGCCGGGAGCGGCCCATCCCCAGGGGAGAGAGCCGCCACCATGCTATAGGGCGCCTCACGTTCGTTCCCCTTGAGTCCGTTGATCAAATAGGTGAAGACCCCATGCACGTTAGGCACGGCCTGACGGACAATGTCCTCGGCCTGCCAGTCGAGGAGGACACGCCGGCTGACCAATTCCCATTCACCCTCACGTTCTTGCAAGACAAGATCGGTATCGTCCGCCGTCCATGCCGCATCCACGGCTTCCGTGAGGGAGGCGCTCTCCACCTCGCCCTTGACTAACAAGAGATTGGCCCGCCCCGCCTTGTCCAAGGTCTTGGCCAATTCACTGATGGGCACAAAAAGATTGTTGGGCAGCGTCTGCTCCGCCTTGAGACTGTAGTTCCCGAACTCCGCTCCCGTCACCACCTTCCCCACATCGAGCCGCAAGGGGACCACGGAATCGGTTTCCCCCGAGAGCGGCGCATCCCGGGAGAGGGCGCCGGGTTGTTCCACCCGTGCGATGATGGTGTCGCCCGGCTGCACGCCTAACCGTTGCGCCAGGGCC
>JANQJH010000610.1 GCA_028281705.1 Verrucomicrobiales bacterium | reverse complement strand
ACGAGGCTCGCCAGCGGGCCGAGAGCTGCTTGGAACGATTTCAGTTGGCCGGCCACGCAAACAAGCGGCCGGCCGAGCTCTCCGGCGGCCAGCAGCAGCGCGTCGGGATCGCCCGGGCCATCGCCCACGAGCCGCGTCTCTTGATCCTCGATGAGCCCACCTCAGCGCTCGATCCCGAGATGACGGCAGAAGTGCTCGACGTCATCCAAGATCTCCGGGAGGCGGGGCAAGAAATCATTCTCTCGACCCATGAAATGGGGTTCGCCCGCGCCGTGGCCGATCATGTACTCTTTCTCGCCGATGGCCAGATCCGGGAAGACGGCAGCGCCGAGGCGGTTTTTACCCGTCCTTCAACAGAGGAAGCGGAACGCTTCCTCTCCAAAGTCATGCACTACCGTTAGCCTCAGTTGCAATCCTCCGGAGGAGGGCGTTCATTGATCCAGTTTCGCTTCGTTCATGAAGGTGTTCCGTAGATTCGCCAGTGTCATCGCCGTTCTCGTTTTCGGCTGCTTGATATGGCTCGCCATCTACGCCTACCAAGACGGGTTCACCAAGAAGTGGCGCAAGATCATCGTCAAGGAGTTCGCCAAGCACGATCTCAACATCAGTTTCGAGAAACTCACCATCGATCCCTTCCAAGGTCTGGTGGCCAACAACGTCGTCCTCCTCGAGCGCGCCACCAAAGAAGAGGTGGCCCGGGTGTCCAAGGTGACGCTGGACCTTGACCTGGCGAAGGCCATCCGCAAGGAGCGTTTCCTCGAACGGATCGAGCTGGAATCTGCCAGGGTGTCACTCCCGCATTCCGGAAAAGAGCCCGCCGGCAACCGGCTGCAGTTGCAAGATCTCAATGCCACCGTGGTGCTGCCGCCCGGACGGGTCGATATCGCGCGCGCCGAAGCAAAGTTCTACGGCCTCCACCTCCGTCTTTCAGGTTCCGTTCTCCATCCCAACCAGGGTGAATCGCAGGGGGTATTCGACTGGCAAGCGGACAAAATGGAAGCCGCTCAGCCGATCCTCGAGGCTCTGGTTAGTCACCTGAACCGCCTGAGTTATGAAAGCGACAGCGCTCCCTCTCTCGACCTCTCTCTCTCCGGCGATCTCACAAAGCCGCAGAGCCTCCGGCTCAAAGGAAAGTTGGAGGGAACCAATGTGCATTACGACACCTTTCTCTGCCATTCGGTAGAGGCCGAAGCGACGCTAACAAGGGATCTGCTCAAATTGGAAAACTTCGCCGTGACCGACGGCCACGGGCGCCTCGATGTCGCGGGCGATTTTCCCCTGGCCGAGGATCAGCCGGCGCAAATCTCGGTCGACTCCACCATGGACCTTGGGCGGCTCCTGCCCATGATCACGCCCGACCTCACCGTGTGGTCCTGGTTCAGGCTCACTTCGGCTCCCGCGTTGTTTTTCCAGGGCACCCTTCAGTTAGACCAACCCTTCACCTGGAGTGCTCCTCCAGTCGATCTCGTAGGCAATCTCCAGGCGGACGGATTCCGAGTCGGCGACGAGCCTTTTGAACACCTCTCAGGTGATTTTCATATCCAAGGTTCAACTCTCTTTGCCCGCAATGTGCGGCTCCAACATGCTCGAGGAGAATCGACGGGAAAATTCCTCAGCACACCGGAGCAAGGGGTCCGCTACAGTTTCGAGCTGGGCATGGATCCAACCTTTCTCCAAGAACTCCCCCTGAGTGCCGAACTGGAATCATTCCTCAATCGCTGGGAGTTCCGGCCCAATTCGGGCATCACGCTCAAACTGAATGGCGAGCGCAAGGGTCAGGACGCCGCCACCTGGGACCACCGGGGAGAGGCGGTCCTGACAAAGTGCTCCTTCGCCACGGCCGAGATTGACGAACTCAGCCTCGATTTCCAGCTCAACCCGCACGCCTATCACTTTTCGGACATCCACTTGCAATTGGCCCCGGATTTCGAGAATCATTACTCAGGCGGCACGGTGAAGGCACAGAGAATCAGCGTCAGCGCCCGCGACCAACTGACGATGTTGACCAACCTCACCGGATTTGTCGATCCCGGTCAGGTGGTGCGCTGCTTCAGTCCCAAGACCGCCGATCAGTTAGACCGGTTTCGCTTCAGCCGCCCTCCGGAAATTCGCATACCTCAAGGCACCATCGATCCCCAAGGCATCGCCCAGACGAACCTCGGAGTGGAAATCAAATCGGCTGGAACCCTGACCACCGAGGTGCTTGGCCGGCCGCTCCCCCTGGAGCAGCCGCGTTTGGGCCTGAGTTTTCATCGGGAGAACCTGATCGTCCGCGCCGATCATGCCGGTCTCTTCGAAGGGCACTTGACGGGCAATGTGGACATTCGGAATCTGACAGCGCGTCGAGACTACACCGCAAACCTCAGGCTGAACGGAGTCGACTTTGGAAAATTGGCGGGCACGTATTTTCCCGAACGCAAGAGTGACGGCCGCTTCTCGGCGCAGTTTTCCTGGCGCGGCCAGGACCGGGACCTGAATGCCATCGACGGCAGCGGACGTCTTCAATTGGACGATAGCCAGCATCTGGGAATTCCCCTCCTCAGTCCCCTCTCATCGCTCATCAACATCGCCCTGACAAAGGCCAACCTCGCACACGACAAGATCACGCGATTGGCGACTCAATTTCGCATGAAATCCTCCACCGTCGAACTCGAAGCGATGGTTGCGGACTTGGAAAGGTACCGCATCCAGGGCAGCGGCGAGGTTCAGCTCGAATCAGAGGAGGTCGATCTCAGAGTTTCCCTTTCCCCAACAAAGAAAGATCATCGCGCTGCCGTGCTCGACGTCCTCTATGAAATCTTCGGAACCTATCGATGCACGGGCACGCTGGAGCACCCGAAGTGGAAGATGGACACGACGCTCGGTCAAAGCAGTCTGCTCAAGGCAGCCGAACTCTTGGAGGACCTCGAATCTCGTCTCCCCTTGGATGCGGAAAAGATTTCGGACGCCCGCGTCGATCTGGAAAAGCTTCTCTCTGCCGACGATGACGATGACGAGACCGAACAATAGGGGGAAAAGAGAACCTTTCCAGACCCGGCTTCTCCATGAATTTCCACCACGATCTCGCCACCTATTTTCCCACATAAGATGCCTATGATGAGTCACCTGCTCGCCGTCGGTTGTGGTGGATTTGCCGGCGCTCTCCTTCGCTACGGAGCGACGACCTGGATCCTCCGCATGCCTGCGATGCAGGAATGCCCCATCCCCCTGCCCACCTTTTTGGTGAATCTGTCTGGCTGCTTCCTCATTGGTGCCCTCAAGGGCCTCACGGACGGTCTCCACTGGTTTTCTCCAACGATGTCACTCCTGATCTTCACCGGAGTCCTCGGATCATTCACCACCTTCTCATCCTTTGGTTTCGAAAGCTGGACGCTCATCGAAAACGGCAAGTTCATCGAGGTCATCCTCTATGTGGCGCTCAGCGTCGTCTTGGGTCTGATCCTCGTCTGGCTGGGTTACGCAGGGGCGTCCCGGCTCATGGAGAATCCTTAGAGATCGGCGTATTCAGGTTGATCCTTCGTCTTTTCGATCGTTTGGTCCCGGACTCCAAGGTCCGAAACCCGCGCCAGCCTCATGAAATCACCCAGTCTCCGTATCGCGCTCCTCCTGCCCGCGGCTTCCCTCGCGCTCATTTCCTGCTCCACCATGTCCGTCGAAGAGGAGTTCGCCGATTTTGAACCGGTGATCAAGACAGCCGAGGAATCCGAGCAAGACAAGGCAATGCGCATGTTTGGCGGCTATGATCCGGAGAAGACCAGCGCTTTCCAGGGCAAGGAGTTTCAGTTTGCCGGAAGAGACGCCAATCTGCGGAGTTCCTTCGAAAAGAAGGAATACACCGGCGGCGACCATCCCTACTTCAAGCTGCGGGACCAGGGTTATTTTTCCGACAAAAAGGCGTTTCGATCCAAATCGGCGCGCGAGGGATCAATGGCCGCCTCCTGGCAGGGTGAAGAGACTTCGTGGTTCAAGCGCATGTTCTCACGGAAAGAGTCCCGATTGGGCGGACGGGAAGTGGCGCGGAAAGACTATCGCCTCCCCTCAACTCCGGGCACGTTCACCGAGCGCAGCGTCTACGAAAGAACGGAGTACCCCCTCAATATCATCGAGGAAAACGATAGGAGCAAGAAACTCTCCAAGGGAGATCTTGGCTCTCTGCTCAACTCTCGTTGATCCACGCAAGACTATCCAAGCGCCAAGAAGATCCTTTTCTTTTTCTCTATGAGTGACGACCCCACGACGACGCTTCTCTGTCAGGACGCCGAACAGGTACACAGCCGCGAAGAACTGACGGCCAAACTGAAGGCTCAGAGACCGCTTCGGGTCAAGCTCGGCGTGGATCCGACGGCGCCGGACATTCACCTGGGCCACGCCGTCGCCCTGCGGAAACTCCGCCAATTCCAAGAACTGGGACACCAAGTCGTTCTCATCATCGGTGACTTCACCGCCATGATCGGCGACCCCTCGGGCCGCTCGCTCACCCGCCCGCCTCTCACCCATGAAGAGGTGTTGGCCAATGCGAAGACCTTCACCGAGCAGGCCTTTCTCATCCTCGACGAGGACAAGACGGAAACGGTCTACAATGGAGACTGGTTCTCCAAGATGCCTTTTCAAGAAGTCATCAAACTCAACGCGCGCGTCACCATGCAACAGATGCTGCAGCGCGAAGATTTCAAGACGCGGCTCGCCGAGGGGCACGAAGTGCGCCTTCATGAGATTCAATATCCCATCATGCAGGGCTGGGACTCGGTGGTCATCCGCGCCGATGTCGAGATCGGCGGCACGGACCAGCTCTTCAATATCCTCGTCGGCCGTGACCTCCAGAAATCGCAAGGCATGGAGCCTCAGGTCGTCCTCACCCTCCCGCTCCTGGAGGGCCTCGACGGCAAGAAGAAGATGAGCAAGAGCTTGGGAAACTACGTTGGCCTGACCGATGCGCCAGCGGACATGTTTGGCAAGATCATGAGCATCTCCGATGAGCTCATGCCACGGTATTACCGGCTCGTCCTCGGCAAGGATCACGACGCCTCACAGCATCCGATGGAGGCCAAGAAATCCCTCGCGGAACAGACTGTCGGTCTCTATCACAGCACGAGTATTGCGCGAGAGGCCCGGACCGACTTCGAAAACAAATTCGGCAAGGGTAGCGTCGATGAGGCAGATCTGCCCTTGGTCCCCTGCCCCGCGCCCGAGACGCAGCTCATTGGCTTCGTCGCCGATGTCTACGCCAACACCTTTCAGCAGAAGCGCTCTAACGGAGACATACGGCGCCTGGTGCAGCAAGGAAGCGTCCAACTGAATGGCGAAAAGCTGACGGATCCTCGAACCGCCGTCACCTTGAACCCCGGCGACGTCGTCAAGCTGGACAAGAAGCGGATGATCCGCCTGCAGTAGGGTTGTAGAGGGGCGTGTGAGCGTTCCCTGGGGGAAGCCTCACGGATTCCCCTACGTAGCCTAGCCTACGGAAGCGTCACCTCGCTCCGGGCACGGCACTCGAAGGGGCCGGCGAACTTCATCGTCTTTTCGCCCTGTTTCATGGTCAGTCTGACAGTGCCTTCAAGATTCACCTGAGTCGTGTGCAGAGGTTCAAGAGAACGCTGCAGGGTCCCATGGCCGTGCAGTTCCACCTGCATGGTGTCGCCGTTCTCGTCGGTTGAGAGGCCACGGCAGCGCTCGATGGAAACCACCACTTCGGCCGACTCTTCACCATCAAAGTCCAGGGTCTGCTGCACGAAGAGGTGGGCACTTCCCGATCCTTCCGTAAAGGTTCGGCCCATCACCGCTTCCAGGACGACTTCCGGTTTGATGGCCCAACTGGCACGCCGGCGCATGGGCTTGTCGGCAAACATGGCGTCACCCCCAAACCACACGGCGTCAAAGCTCGACAGCGCTTCTTTCTGCTCCGCCGAGGGCAAGCCCTCCATGCGAAACTGATCGCCATCGCGGATGACCACTTCCTGGCTGAAGGGATTCTTTGTTTCCTGCACCTCGGAGGCGTCTTCGCCCCGTAGCTTCATCGTTAGCGTCGTCCCCGCATCTCCCATGGCGATCTTCCAGATGGACGGCGACATGACTTCCACTTCGCGATTCACTTGATAGACGAGGCTGGCTGAGCCCGTATTGCCGATCTCATCGGCTTCCATGATGGTGACGCCGAGCCCTTCCATCGTCAATTTATGGGTATCCTTGGTCCGCGTTCCCTTGGCAAAAACGTTTTTCTTCGCCCGCAACACCAGTCCCTCATTGGCGCGACGCTCTTCCGGGGTCTCCAGGATTCCCGTGTTCTCCTCCACGACGGGATCAGGGTCGATGTCAAAATCGCAACTGGACATTCCCAGCGCCAGGAGCACCAGAAGCGAAGGGCTTAGGAAGAGCCTCGTAATCATGAAACAAGAACAGAGGATCTTGGAGCGAAAGACAATCCTTTTGCCGACAAAGAGAAGACAACTTTGCCTCCGTCCAGCATTGAGGGCGTGACTCTCATCGCTAGAATGGAGCCATGAAGGAAGCTGACGCCCCATCCAATACGCTGAGCCCGCTCTGGTTCGTCCGCTACCTTGATGAATCCAAGCCGTGGCGCTCCCGCACCCGTCTCCCTCTGAAGCCCGACGGCGTCTCGCTTGCCTTGAGGGATCAGCGCGGCCGGATCACCATCTACGAGGACCGGGCCGAGTTCGAGAAAGCGGTCAGCGTCCGGGCCAATTTGCGGAATCGCCGGGTGGCGATTCCCAGCTACGACCGCTGGTTCCCCGCGATTCTCCTCTGGGCCCCCAGAGAAGATGTCGATTCACACCGCCTCTCCGACGCCATCAAACCGCTTTTTCTCACCCTCCTGCTCGGCTGGCTCTTCCTCGCCCCGCCCAAGCAGTGGCCCATTGCCTCCGGAGAGATGAAAATGCTCCTTCTGCTCGGCCTGATGTTCTTTGGGATCATGCCGCTCTGCACCGAGTTCATCCACTGGTGGGAGGACTTCAGGGACCGTTCGCCCGACCGGAACCAACGGCGTCAGGCGGACCTGGTCTTCTTCGATCACTGGATGCGCTCTTTTTCCCCCATCGTCCTCCGCGTGGCGGTTGGCATGTTCGCCGTGGTCTATTTCCTCCAGGTCTTCGGAGGCGTTCCGCGAATGTCGCTCGAGCGTTCCTTCGGCGCCCTCGTCGTCGGGGGCGGTGGTGTCTGGAACTCCGTCATCGATGCGGCCCTGGTAAAGCCACAGGTCCTGAATCATGGCGAATGGTGGCGGCTCCTCACCGCGGGTGTGATGCACGGCTCCCTCCTCCACATCCTTTTCAATAGCTCGGCTCTCTATTTTCTCGGGCGAGTCAGCATCGCCATGGTGGGTGCCCCCCTGTTGGGACTGGTTTTTCTTACCAGTATCCTCGGTGGCAGCTTGGCTAGTCTCTGGCTCTCGGGCGCACGCGCTTCCGTCGGCGCCTCGGGAGGCGTCATGGGCGTGCTCGGTTTCCTCACAGTCATCCTCGTCTTCCATCGGGCGGGAATTCCCCGCCTCTACAAGACCACGCTCGTCCAGGCCATTCTCATCATGTCGATCTTCGGTGCTCTCGGAGCCCAGTTCATCGATAACGCCGCCCATGCCGGTGGATTTCTCGTAGGAGGCGTCTTGGGAATCTTGCTCGTACCCCGGGCGGAACGGGTCTGGGAATATCAGGCTCCCCGCTGGCTCTCCATTGCGGGCTGGTGCAGTTGGGCCATTCTTGGAGGAGCGTGCTTCTACGTGGGGCAGATCATTCTCTCATGATGAGGCCTCAAGCCGGCATTTTCGCACGATCACCTTCATTAACCATGGCCCAGGAACCCCATGAAGAGACAGAGCAACCGCGCGATCCGCCGCATTTTGCCCCCGTGGCCAACTACTACGGAACGCCCTATGTGACCCTGCGCGAGGGATCACCGGTGATCGGAATCGAAGACTGTGAGGGTCGGGCGGAGAAAGCGGTTTCCCAAGCTTTCTACGATGCCTGGCTGCGGGAATTCGAGAGTGATTCCCTCGGCGACGAGAATCCCGCTGGCTAACAGGTATCCGAAACGGATTTTTCCTCTTGCTCCTCCTCGTCCTCGTCCTCGGTCTCCTACTCGATGGACTCGTATGATCGACTCGTCTCGCGCTACTACTACCTCTGGATAGAAGCCAAACCAACCGTAGCGCGGCCGCGGGGAGAGATCGCAGTATCCGGAAGAAGCGCTAAATTTGCCTTGTTTGATCATCGGCGATGAGGCAACATGGGGCTCAAATGAAACCACGATCACTCCTCGTTGGACTGGCAGTTACAGGACTCCTTCTCACGTCGTCCCGGGCGCTGGATGAAGCGCTCGTGGAAATGGGAGTCCACTACATGGACGATGAAAAAACCTACGCCATCGTTAAGAGGGAAACCGACTTCGACTTTCAAAAGGCGATTCCGCATCTCGCCAAGTTGAAGAACTTGAAGATCTTCCAAATGAGTTACTGTCCAGGCCTGACAAACCTGGATGGCATTGGGAAGCTGCCGATTGAAGTTTTCTTGGTCAACGACTGTGAGAATCTATCCGATCTTCAGGGCTTGAGAAATCACCCAACATTGAAGAGCGTCAATCTCTCCGGGAGCCTGAAGCTCACCAACGTCGACGGTATTGATGGCTTGCGTAAACTCGAGTTTCTCGAGTTCGCCTTCAATCCCAATCTTGCGCAAGCCAACGGATTGCGCAATCTGCCCGCCTTGAAGGAACTGCTGTGGTATGATTGTGAGAGCATGGTGAAGGGAAACGGGCTCGCTTCCCTCTCCCGGATGGGAGCGCTCGAAAAGCTAGAGATCAGAAGGACGGGGCTGACGTCTTTGCTAGGCATCGGTCGCCCGCCGAAACTGAAGGAACTGAGCGTGACCGATTGTAAAAAGCTGACGAGCCTCAATGGTATCCAGGCCTTTGCGGGCGTGAGGAAACTCCTTATCGGCGCCTGTCCGGTAGAAAAAGTATCCGAAATCGGATCGCTGAAACGATTGGAGATCCTGGAGCTCAACGTGACTCAAGTGAAGTCGCTGGCCGGCCTCCAGGGACTCTCTAATTTACGTGTCGTGACCGTGATCCAGAATCCGAATCTCGAGAATATCTCCGCCTTGGGCAAACTGGGTTCCCTGGAGCAATTGGCATGTGAGCGCAACCAATCCATGAAAGATCTGAATCCCCTGAGGCAGTGCAAAAAGCTCCGCTACCTGAGCGCTTCGGCCGATCATTTGACCGTTCCGTTGATCGCCGCCTTGAAGTCGTTGCAAGTCGTGCTCGGTGCTCCCTCGGGATCACAGCTCAAGGCCCTTAAAAGGAAGGCCCCCAAGGTGAGATTCTTGCAGGACGAGTCGGCTTCACAGTTTCGTTATGGAAAATGGGAGGAGAACACGAGACTAAAGTGATGCCCGAAGTTTTCCAGGAGATCTGGAAGACGACATCCGGCGAATAAGGGCGCAGATCAGACGGACAGGAGCAAGATGTCAAGTGAGGTCACGCAGGGGACCGCGATAGCGTTTCTTGGAGGACCGGACGGACATCGATGAATCCCCGACTCTGGTCCACCCGCACGATCTCGACTTCCAGCCGGTCGCCTAACTGAAAAACGCGCCCCTTCCCGCCATCGAACCGCAGCCCTCGCGGGTCATAGCGGTAGCGGCGATCTCCTGGTAGATCGTGGGCCCGGATCAGGCCGCGCGTCCCGTAGCCCACGAGTTCGACAAACAACCCCAGGCGGGCCACATCCGTGACCACGGCTTCAAGACGGGCCGGAGGATTCTCCCGGCTCCGTCTCTCGAAGAACTGCATGACCTTGAGACGCTTGGTCTCGCTTTCGGCCTCCGCCGCCGCCCGTTCGGTCTGCGAGAGGTGTTTCGCCATTTCACCCATCGCCTTGTAAGACGAGTGGGGCGTCGCGCCCTCAGAATTCGAGTGATTCAAGAGATGCCGGAGCACGCGATGCACCACCAGATCTGTGTAGCGGCGGATGGGACTGGTGAAATGCGTGTAGTGCTCCTTCGCCAAGCCGTAGTGGCCCAGCGAATCCGCATGATAGGCAGCCCGCTTCATGCTCTTTAAGAGCCCCAATTTCAACACCGGCTCGTCCGCCTGGCCCCGAAGTTGCTGTAGGAGCTTTTGTAGTTCGGAACGATGAGTCAGATCCTCGATATTGTAACCATGGGTCAACACCGATTCGCGAAACTCCAGCAATTTGTCAGGATCCGGTTCATCGTGAATCCGATAGAGTGACGGCCTCCCCGATCGGAGAATGGTTTCAGCGACGGCTTCGTTGGCCGCCAACATGAACTCCTCGATCAGCTGATGACTCCGATCATTTTCCACCACGCGAATCTCGGTGGGCCTTCCCTTCTCATCGAGGATCACTTTGCTCTCGGGAAAATCGAGATCGAGACTTCCTGCACGGAAGCGTCTCCGGCGCAAGACCGAGGCCAGTTCCCACGCTCGTTCTAACAAAGCGGTCACCGTATCCCCCGGCTCCTTTTTCTGCAGCCGGTCAAAGGCTTCTTCATACGTCAGCCGCTTCTGACTGCGAATCACCGCCGGGCAAAACCGGGCCGAAAGACGCCGCCCGCCGGAATCGAAACGCATCACGGCACAAAATGTCAGTCGATCCTCATTCGGACGCAGACTGCAGATGCCGTTGCTCAGAGCCTCGGGCAGCATGGGGAGCACGCGATCGACCAAATAGACACTATTTCCCCGTTTCGAGGCCTCGCGATCCAGAGCGCTGCGCGGCTGGACGTAGTGGGAGACGTCGGCGATGTGGACCGCCAGCTCCCATCCTCCGTCATTCGGCAACGGCTTCACCGCGATGGCGTCATCAAAGTCCCGGGCGTCGAATGGATCGATGGTGATGACCTCGACGTCCCGCCAATCTTCGCGCTCTGCAAGCGACGCCTCGTCCAGGCCAGGGGCGATCTCTTCAGCCTCGGCCAACACCTCGTCCGGAAACTCCGTCGGGAGCCCGTGCTTGTGAATGATGGACAAGACATCGACCCCCGGCGCATCGGCTGGCCCGAGCACGCGGAGGATCTCACCCTCGGGACGCCGGCGCACCGATTCCCAGGAGACGATCGTCGCCAGAGCCTTGTAGCCCGCCTCGGCGCCCTGAGGCAGGCCTCCCGGCAAGTCGATTCGATCCGGATAACGTGGGTCGTCGGGGGCGATGGTGGCCCAACTCCCCTCCCCGGAGAGCGTGCCCACGATCCGCCGGGGCACCCGTTCCACGACCTTGATCACCTCGCCCTCCAATCGGTCCGGCCGCGCTTCGTAGCGGGCCCGGAGGCGCTCCTGCTTGTCCTTCGGAAGGTGTTTGAGCCAGTGAGGCGCCTCCGGTGTGGCTCGCCGCAGCCGCACGAGGACGCGATCCCCGTGAAGGGCTGTGGCCTCGTGGCCCGCCGGGATGACGACATGGTGCAACCGGACGCGGTGCGTCGATGCCCCGTCACCGCCCCCGGCGGTCTCGCCCCTGGCCACGGCGAGTTCGCCATCGCGCCACCCCGGACTCCGGCGGTAGGTGCCCATCAAGGTTTGTTCGTCGGCCTCCCGGAGGACGAATCGGCCCTTCTTCGCCCGGAGAATCGTCCCCTCGTGCTCGAGCTTCTTGAGCAGTTGCCGCAGTTCCGCCCGGTCGTTAGACGGCACTTCCAGGGCTCTCGCCAGCTCCGACTTGTTCAGAGGCCGGTAATCGGCCCGACGCATGTAATCGAGCAACTCCTGCTCCATGATTTCCTTCATAAGTTGCTTGTCAAAGGTACCCTCGCTAGCTAAGCATCTGGCCCGCTCCTCCCTCAAGACTGAGACGGAGCCGAGAAATTCACTGGCCTCGGCCAGTGTTTACCTATTAAGTACAGAGAAATCTACCTCAACACATATGAAGTCTTCTCCTTCCAGCCGCCTCTCGCGAGGGTTCACCTTGATCGAGCTCCTCATCGTCATTTCGATCATCGCCATCCTCGCCACGGTCTCGGTCCCGGTGACCAAGAACGTGATGAACAAAGCGAGAAGTGCCTCGGCCCAGAATGACTGCATGCAGATTCAGAACGCCATCAAGGCTTTCTATAATGAGTATTACCACTATCCGGTTCGTGGGGATAGTGAGGGTCCTTACCAGACCGATGGCGCCAGTGCCATCATGGACGTCCTCATGAGCAACAGCACCGCTGAGGCCGAGCATCTCAACCGCCGCAAGATTCCTCTCTTCGAGCCCTCCAAGATGGCCAAAACCGCCAATCTTCCCGGCTTCCACATCGATACCGGCCGCTTCAACGATCCCTGGGGCCAGCCCTACGAGATCTACATGGACGCCGACGACGATGAAGAGCTGACCATTCCGGCCATCTACGGCACCAAGTTCGGCCGCTCCGGCCGGATCAAGAAAACCATCTTCGTCCACAGCGGCGGTCCCGATAAGAAGATCGAAACGGTGGCGGACAACGTGTCTTCTTGGGATTGATCAGATTTGATCGATTTTTCCTCCCATCCGCTCCTGTGGTGCGGATGGACCATGCGGGTGTAGTTCAATGGTAGAACGCAAGCTTCCCAAGCTTGACACGGGGGTTCGATTCCCCCCATCCGCTCCCCCTATACCGGGGAAAAGCCTTGAAAAATAGGGGTCTACGGGGGAGCATTTCCCCATGGCGAGTGACGAAAGTAGGTCCAAAGTAGGTCCACCCAGGTCCAAACCAGACCCGAGGCAGTACTCGAAGGATTCGACCAAGCATTGGCTTACGCGTCTCAAGAAGCGACGTAACAGTCCGGACTGGCACATTCGAGTTTCCCATCAGAACACCCAACATTGGGTTAATCTCAAGACTGGCAACAAGTCCGTTGCAGCTGATCGGGCTCTGGCCTTCTGGCGATCCCTCTCTGAGTCCGATTCTTGGGAAACCGCCCGTAGGGCAATTGGACAGGTCTACAGGCCCAAGGGGGTTGCTACGGTGGGAGAGTGGATAGAGGTCTTCGGGCAGACGTTTGTCGATGTCGATCCTCGCACGGTCGGAGTCTACGCCGGATGTCTGCGCACAATCGTCGCGGACATCGCCAAGGTTACTCATGAGGCCTTTCCGCATCGCGAAGATTGGCGAGAAGCCGTCAACCAGGTCTCGCTCTCCATGCTCACCAAAGGAGCGGTGGAGTCTTACATGCTCAGGCGATTGAAAGGAGTATCGCGGGAGGAGCTTTTTCGTGCTCGTCGTTCCTTGCACACTTGTTTGAGAAACGCTCGAAATCTGTTCACCGAGAAGAGGCGCACAGAAGTTCCGCTCACCCTTCCCTCTCCCCCGCCCTTCGAGGGCGTAGACATCAAACCCTGGAAGGCGCAACGCTATCACAGTGAGATCAACCTTGAGCTGCTCATGGTGGCCGGTGAGAGTGAGCTTCCGCATGACCAGTTGCTTGTGCTCGTGTTGGCCTCGTGCGCTGGGTTGCGGAAAGAAGAGATGGACCGGCTTAGCTGGGCGCAGGTGAATTTTGAGGGCCCCTCGATCACCATCAAGCCCACTCAGTTTTACAAGCCGAAGTCTGAATCCTCGATCCGAATCGTCCCGATCGCCGACGATGTGGCAGACCTCCTCAGGAAGGATCCCAACCCTGGAGAATTCGTTCTTCCTGGTCCGTTCCCCAACCTGGGCGCCAATTACTACCATTACCGAGCCAACCAGACGTTTCTTGCTCTTGGGAAATGGCTTCGCCAAAAGGGAGTCACCGCCACACAACCAATTCACGCGCTCCGGAAGGAATACGGCTCCCAGATAAACAAGGTCGCGGGCCTTAAAGCGGCGAGTGATCTCCTCGGCCATGCCGAGATCGGAATCACGGCATCGACCTACGTTGAGAGTCGCGAGCGGGTGGTGATCAAAATGCACAGCTGAATCATGTCCAAGAATAACAATGAAATGACTAAAGCGGCGCGAGAAGAGATCGTTGCTGCACTGAAAGATAGGAAAGCGGATCGCCCGTGTGAACGATGCGGCGCCATCGCTTTCACAGTCCTTGATAGATTTGTTAAGGTTGAACAACACCCAGATCTGAAAAGCGTCTATATCGCCGGCCCAATGATTCCGTGCGCGGCAATCGTTTGCAATAATTGCGGAAATGTTAATTTTCATGCGCTCGGGCCTTTAGGGTTGATGCATCTAGTCAATTCGAATGACGAAGGAGGGAACAATGGATAAGTCCGTCGATCCACCGAAAGCGGAGTTCAGTGAGTCCCTTTCGCCGGAGGCTCTTTTCCCATCCACGTTTCATTACAATTGTGATCAGACGGTGATCATCATCACTGAGGACCGGCTTGAACTTCGCCTCAATCAACACCTGACTCGCGTCCACATCAGAAGTAACTGGATTACTCCCTGCTCCCTTCTTGCTGCCTTCATCACGACTCTTTGCACCAGCAATTTCCACAAAGCCCTCGGCATGCCCGCTAGCACATGGCAAGCCATTTTCGTCATCCTCGCATTGGCCTCCCTCGTTTGGGCTGTTGTCGCCATTGTTTCCGCCTTCAAGTCGGACGTCTCGACTCAGAATCTGATTAGCGAAATCAAGAAAGGGGCGCAATCCGTTAGCGGCGAAACCTAGAAGGCCTACCATCTGCATTACCTCTTCAGTCGTAATCTGGAGCGTGTTGTGGTTAAAATGCATGAGTAGCTATTTGGATTGACTAAAAACCTGCGCAGTGTGGGCGGCAATGTTGGCTACCATGGCGCGTTTGGGCTTGGGCAAATCCCGCTTCACTGGGATCGCGATTGTGCGCCACTTGTGGCCGCAACTAGGATTTAGGCAATCGTGTGTTCGATCCGTTCGGTCTTCGTAGGTTTCCGTGAACGGAGTGACGCAGCGCGTTCCACATTTAGGGCATTTCATGATGTTTTCCCAACAATTAAATTGTTTTCACCTGTAAATGAACTCTTGCTTGATTTTGTTAGTCCCTGCATAGCGAGTTGCAAAGTTCTTCCTTGCTGGCGAAAATACCGTCCTCGCCAATACCGGCGAAATATTGCCAGTCCCGTCCGTCCGGCTTTCTGACGGTGTACTCTATGGCCAGTCGCCCTTGGCTTTCCCAGTTGGCGGCCACCCTCACAGCGAAGATCTGCACCCAGAGGGCCTTGTCTCTGTGAAGGATGTAGCCCCAGCCGCCCGGGTCGTATTTGGTTTCGAGGATCATGAGACCGTTTTCATTTCGAGGTTCTGGATAAAATCGAAGTCAGGATTAACAAACTCGTCAGGATTTGGTTTCCTCTTTGGGCCAAATTCAGCTTTTCCGTGAATTTTGCCCCAGCAAATATCGTCTTCGGATCCCTCCCACCCGTAGTCGGAACTGTGCTGGCATGCGTCATCATGCAGCTTTCGCAGTGCCTCTTGGCTTCATCCGCCGTGTCGTGGAACACGATCCCCGCTTCCGGGCAGTGCGAGAAGAACATCATGACACACCCTCCAGCCGCTCTACTTCCTCAAACCGCCACTGACAGTCCTCGCAGGACTGGGCGCTTGCCGGGTTGTTCCGGTGGCCGGTGAGGATTTCGCCCGTTCCATGGCAGTGCTCGCATGCCTCCGATTTAGCCTCGAGGATCATGATCACGAGGCTTTCCTGGAGGCGCTCAAGGCAACGGACCTTCTTCGCGGCGTGCTTACCATCGGTGGGCCCCTGACGATCACGGTCGAAGAACGCCAACGCCTCCAGAAGGAGTCGCTGGTTATAGTCCGGGAGGGCGGTGATCGGGCCGACGTTCATGGCCGAATGCTCCTGTTGAATCGATCCCAGAGTTCACGCTTCCTTCTTTGGCTCCTTCGTCCGGCGAGCACCCCGACAAAGATTGCGAGGATCCAGAGGATTCCTCCTCCCCAAAGGGGAGATGTCACCCAGATCCAGGGCCACGAGATCTGGCCGCTGAGCTGCAGCACGATGAAGGCAATGCCAAGGAGTCCGAAAAAGCTCACGCCGCGCCCTCCTTCTCGTCGGATTCGGATTCTGGATTCAGGGCCGCTCGCAGCTTTTCTGGAGGATGCTCAGCTCCGATGCTGAGAACCTCGTTCGCATAGGTACTGAGGTCTTGCCCGGATTTCATGGCGTGATCCGTCAGGCCTGCGAGGATTTTTGTTGTTGTGGCGATGGTGAGATGTGCGCCACTATTCGGGGAGATTGTTGTCATGTTGACTTTGCGCTATGCAGGCATATTATCTGCATAGCGCAGGAATTGCAAAGAAAAAAAACTTGCACTGTGCAGATTTTTGATTATTTGGTTGGTCAATGAACGATCGAAAAGCAAATGGGGAGTCCATTCGGCGGCGCCGGAAAGCCATCCCCTCAAATCCCTCTCAAGAGCAGGTTGCCGCACTCGTCGGCGTGCCTGCGGGGACGTACGTGAATTGGGAGCTTGGCCGCTCGATGCCGCCAAAGCTCTCACGGGATAAGCTGGATGAAGTCTTTCGCGCCCTTGAGTCGGGTGGGGATTTACGCCTTGGATTGGACGTTACGCCTGAAACCCTTGCAAAGCTTAAACAGCGGGCCGAGGAGGAAGGTAAGACCGTTGAAGAGGTGGCCTCTGGCATCTTCAAGGCCATATATGGCCTGCTGATTTTCGGACTCTTTGCCGCCAACATCCTGCTCGATGAGGCGCCGGCCGCTCGCCTTCGAGGACGCGCCGAACACGGGGCGGAGGTGGCTGAAATTTGCTGACCATCGGGGAATCCCGGTGGCGAAAGTTGTGGAGCGGATGGTGCCAATGGCCTTCTCAGCCACCAGGACAATTTTTCCCGCAAACGACCCCTTGAAGATGGGATCCCGTCATTATAATCTGGGCTTGGATACTTTTGCATGTGAGTGCATTGGTTATCTAGGGCCACGGAGAGGCTTCAACTTTCCGTGGCTCGCTTCGTTTTCAGGTTCTGAGCACACCACCCCCAGGAGGAATCGTGGTTTTTTTGGCCAGGTTACATCAAAATTTCACTTTTTTTCAACCACGTCGTGATGGAGCCCTTTCCGGACACTCCGGCAACCATGATGCGGGCCATTTGGAGCGGGGACGAAAGCGCTCTTGAGCGGTTCGCTGAGAGGTATCGCGCACCCCTCATTAAGATGGTGAGGGGTCGCGGGATTCGCGATCCGGAGGATGTTGTCCACAGCTTTTTTCAAAGCGTCGTGCTCGAGAAAAACCTACTCTTGGGAGCTCCAGCTTCATGCCGACTGCGCACGACTCTGAGGCAAGCCATGAACCGCTATCTGGACGACCTCAAGCAGCTCGGGGAGGCAAAGAAGCGAGGAGGACACCTACGGCAAACCACATACTCCGAAGCCAAGTTGCCTCTCAGCGAGGAGAAAATCATCCTCGACTTCGAGCGGGAGTGGGCGCTTGCCATCCTCGAACGAGTGATGAAACAAGTTCGCCTGCGTTTTCGAACTGAAGGCAAGGAGAAGCTCTACGATGCCATTGCTCCTCGCTTGGGCCACCTGCGACGCACCCGGCCAACTGATCACGTGCCCAATGCAGAACTCGCAAAGACACTTGGTTGTACCGAGGGAGCGATAAAGACGCAACTCAGTCGAATGCGGGCGGTCTACGGCAAGCTCTTGTTGGCCGAGGTCGGGATGACAGTCACCAGCCGCGCGGAACTTCGTGAGGAGGTAAAGTATTTACTCAAAGCCCTGAATATGTAATTTGAGGCTGAGGCCCCATGTCTGACGAGACCGATTTCCGAGAAGCCCTAGGCGACTACGACGATGACCTCGCAGAGGCGATGATGGGATTGTCCGCATTCTTGCCAATGAGCGGGTCCGGGGAAATTGGCGAACGCGTGCCCAATTATCGCTTGATCGATCACATTGGCGACGGCGGCATGGGGGAAGTTTGGAAGGCGGAACAGTTAGAGCCATTTCGTCGGCAAGTTGCTCTGAAACTCGTCAAGCCAGGGATGGACACGAAGGCGGTTCTGGGTCGATTCCAGGCCGAACAGCGCGTGCTTGGGATCATGGAGCATCCGCATATCGCAAGGATACTCGATGGAGGGAAGACTGACCGAGGGCGGCCGTATTTTGCGATGGAGCTGGTGGAGGGAGTTCCTCTAACAACTTACGCCGACGACGAGGAGCTTTCATTCGAGGATCGACTACGGCTCATGATTCCGGTCTGCGAGGCTGTGGAGCATGCCCATCGCAAGCTAATTGTGCACCGCGATCTGAAGCCAAGCAATATACTAGTCTCTGAGGTAGACGGGAAGCCGTACGTCAAGATCATCGATTTCGGAATTGCGAAAGCAATGCAGGGATCCTCAGCCTACCAAACGATGGTGACGAGCGAAGGTGTGGTTCGCGGAACTCTCGGCTACATGAGTCCCGAGCAAACCGCAATGGATGATGACTTCGTCGACACTCGCACTGACGTCTATGGGCTTGGTGTGATCTTGTACGAACTGCTCACAGGGCGTTTGCCTTTTGATTCCGACGCCCTGGGTAAGTTGTCCCACGACGAGGCGCTGGAAACGATCAGAGAGAAAACGCCAAAGAAGCCAACGCAGGCGAGAAGGCGCGACTTTAGCGAAGGGCATAGTGGCGATTTTGGGCCAATTGGGAGGGAGATTGACCTCGTGGTGATGAAGGCGTTGGCGCGCGAGCCGGATCGCCGCTATCAATCGGCAGCGGATCTCGGTCGAGAGATTCAACGGCTGATAGACCGCCGGCCAGTAGAAGCTCGTCCGCCAAGCATCGGCTATGTGGCAACCAAGTGGATTTCGCGAAACCGATTCGGCATTGTAGCTGGATGCGTGGCGATTGCTCTAGCGCTCGCCACTTGGGCCGTGACTGAGCATAGGTCTCGTCTAGCGCTTGCCCAGTCCGCTGAGGATGCTTGGATTGA
>JANQJH010000606.1 GCA_028281705.1 Verrucomicrobiales bacterium | reverse complement strand
GTCATGGATGGTTGGTTTTTTGTATTTTGGTGCCCCCGTCCTACGACGGGGCGCCAACCATCCACCACCTCTATTTTAACGATCTACGGGACGTCTCCGTGAGCAGCGGCGGGCACGGAGTCGATGAAGAGTTTGCCTTTGACGCCTTGCAGGTCACGGGAACGGCGGTTCCGGAGCCGAACCCGGTCGCACTCTTGTCTTTCATTGCGGTTAGCACTGCCATTCTGCGGAGGAGAAGGAGGAGCGGCGGGACGTGAAAAGGTATGTGCGAATGGGGTTTTTTAAAAAGCGTGGAGTAATCGTCATCTCCATAACAAACTTAAACCTAACTATACTTGGATGAGGTGCAGTTTCGGGCTGCGTTCGATAGTTTAAGTTGAAGTTTAAGTGTAAGTTTAAGTTTTTTTGGGGGATTATTTGCCGATGCAGAATGAACCGAAGATTTCGCCGAGGATTTCTTCGACGTCGACTTTGCCCACGACTTCACCGACGGCTTCGAGGGCTTCGCGGAGATCGAGGGCGACGAATTCGGGGGCGGTTTGGGTGTCGAGGGCGGCGGCGGCCTGTTGGCAGGACGTGAGGGCGCGTTGGAGACAGGATTGGTGACGGGCGTTGATGGCCACGAGCTGGGCCTGGGCGCGCTCTTCCTGGGAGAGCAGGGCGTCGCGTAGGGCTTCTGTCAGTTCCTCGAGGCCGGTGTGTTCGGTGCAGGAAAACGGGATGCCATTGTCCTTCGCCGTCGCCTGGACGTGCTCCGGGTGAAGGCCGAGGTCGGCTTTGTTCAAGAGGCGGATCCAGGTGGGGGCATGATCTGTTTCACTGGAGGGGGACAGTTGGGAGGGATGCTGGGGGACATGCCCGTCGATGACTTCGATGACGACATCGGCGGTGGCGAGGGCGTCACGGGTGCGCTGCATGCCGAGGCATTCGATGTCATCACTCGAGTCATGGAGACCGGCGGTGTCGATGAGGCGCAGAGGGATGCCCTGGAGGTTGATGACTTCTTCGATGGTGTCGCGCGTGGTGCCGGCGGTGTCACTGACAATGGCGCGCTCGAATCCTAACAAGACGTTGAGGAGACTGGATTTGCCGACGTTGGGTTCACCGCAGATGACGGCGCGGGCGCCTTCACGGAGAATGCGGCCGCGATCGGCGCTGGCGAGCAAGGTTTGGAGGCGCTTCATGACGTCGCCGAGCCTCTTTGATATGGCGGCGCCGCTATCCGGGTCGATGTCCTCCTCGGGGAAGTCGATGTAGGCCTCGAGATGGGCGGCGATGCCGATGAGGGCTTCGCGCAGGGCCTGAGCCTCGGTGCCGAGGTCGCCGCGGAGCTGCTCGTTGGCGGCGCGCAAGGCGAGCGAGGTCTGGGCCTGGATGAGATCCATGACGGCCTCTGCCTGGGTCAGATCCATCTTGCCGTTGAGGAAAGCGCGCTGAGTGAACTCGCCGGGCTCGGCGGCGCGGCAGCCGAGTTGGAGGAGGGTCTCGTAGAGTTTCCGGGTCACGAGGACGCCGCCATGGCAGCTGAACTCGACCAGATCTTCACCGGTGTAACTGGCCGGCGCGGCGAAGACGGTGGCCAGGCCCCGGTCGAGTTCGGTGTTCGTTTGTTCGTCGACAAAGGCCCCGTAGTGCGCCAGTCGCGGGGTGGCCTTTGTGAGATCGACGCCGGCGCCTCCGCGAAAGAGCCGGTTTCCGATGCTCCGCGCCTCTGGTCCGGAAACGCGCAGCACCGCGATGGCGCCCTCGCCGAGAGCGGTCGAGATGGCGGCGATGGTGTCTTCCTGAAGCATGGGCGTGGTTAGGCCGTCGGCGGTCAGTTAGGCCGAGGCTGCTTCTCGATCCGCGAGCCAGGCCTTGAGTTCGGTGACGAAGCGTTCGTTCTCCGCCGGTGTGCCGACAGAGACGCGGATCCAGTCGGGGAGTTTGTAGCCGCGCATGGCCCTGACAATGACCCCTTTTTTCATCAGATCGGCAAAGAGCTTGTCGCCATCGCCCACCTTGACGAGGACGAAGTTGGCGTGGCTGGGAACGTATTCGAGGTTCAGCTCTTCGAAGGTCTCTTGAAAGTAGCGGATGCCGGCGGCGTTGTTGCGGCGGGTTTTCTCCTGGTGATCGTCGTCCAGGAGGCTGGCGAGAGCCCCGGCCTGGGCCACGGCGTTGGCGTTGAAGGGCTGACGCGTCTTTTGCAGGACCTCGATGAGCGGGGCGGCGCCCAGGCCATAACCGATCCGCAGGCTGGCCAGTCCCTGGATCTTGGAGAAGGTGCGCATGACGATCACATTGCGCCCTTCGTGCACGTATTTCAGAGTGTCCGGCGGCTCCTGGAGAAATTCGTGATAGGCCTCGTCAAAGACAACGATGACGTGATCGGGCACGCGATCCATGAACCGGTCGATGGCGTCTTGGCCGACGAGGGTGCCCGTGGGGTTGTTGGGATTGGCGATGAAGATCTCCCTGGTGTCCGGCCGGATGGCGTCGGCCATGGCGTCGAGATCGTGGACGAAGTTGGGGTCCGGCACTTCGAGGGTCTCGGCGCCGAAGAGGGTGGCCATCAGTCTGTAGACGACGAAGGCGTGTTCCGCGGCGATGATGGAGTCGCCGGGCTTGAGAAAGGCGTGGCCGATGAACTCGATGATTTCGTTGGAGCCGTTTCCCAGAATGACGTTCTCGCGAGAGAGCCCGTTCTTTTCCGCGATGGCCTCGCGCAAGCGATAGCCTCCGCCATCGGGATAGAGCTGTGCCTTGGAGAGCGCCTCGGTCATAGCCCGGACCGCCTTGGGAGACGGGCCGAGAGGGTTCTCATTGGAGGCGAGTTTAACGATGTTGTGAGGATCTAGCCCGAGGTCGCGCGCAACGTCTTCGATGGGTTTTCCCGGTTCGTAGGCGACGAGGTCGCGCAGTTGGGGGTTGGCTTGGTCCCAGAGTTGACTCATGCACCTCCTTTAGAGTGGAGCGGCGGGTAAATCAATCAATCGCGGGAAGGAAGCGCCTTGCCGGTGCCGCCTCGGGTCACTCACTTCGATCTCTTCCCCGGCGGGCGCCTCACACAATCTTGAGAACCTCGGAATCCTTGATCCCCAGGTTGGCGTAGATCTCTCGCGTGGCGGTGGATTGATTGAGGGTGTAGAAATGTATGCCCTCGACGCGTTCGTCGATGAGTTGGGCACATTGCTCGGTGGCGTAGTGGATCCCGACACGGCGGACGGCGCCTTCGTCGTCGCCGCACCGCTGGATGGCTTTGAGCAGCTTGGCCGGGAAACGCGCCCCGGCGGCGAGTTCGGCCATGCGCTTCATTCCCCGGGAGGAGGTGATGGGCATGATTCCGGCGATGATGGGAACCTTGATGCCGGCGAGGTGACAGCGCTCGCGGAAGTCGATGAAATCGTGATTGTCGAAGAAGAGCTGGGTGCAGATGTAGTCCGCCCCGGCGTCGACTTTGGCTTTGAGATAGTCCATCTCCAGGACGCGATTGGGGGTGCCTGGGGGGCCTTCGGGGAAGCCGGCCACGCCGATGCCGAAGCCGCGTTTTTCGGGATGGCTTGCGGACTCGTTGAACTTTTGGATGAAGGCGACGAGATCGGAGGCGTGCTGGAAGGCGTCGTCTTCGCGCCGGTAATCCGTGAGGTTGCGGGGCGGATCGCCTCCCAGGGCGAGGATGTTGGAAATGCCCGCCTCGGCATAGCGCTCGAGGATTTCCTGGATGTCACCGGTTTGATGGCAGACACAGGTGAGGTGGGGAATGGGATCGAGAGAAGTCTCGTTCTTGAGCCGGACCACGAGATCGTGGGTCAACTCGCGAGTGGAGCCGCCGGCGCCGTAGGTCACGCTGACGAAGGAGGGCTTGAAGGGTTCCAGCTCGGCGATGGAGGCGTAGAGAGCTTCGGATGCCTTGGATGTTTTTGGGGGGAAGAACTCAAACGAAAAGGTCGTCTGGTACTCCGCGAGGATGTCCCGGATATGCATGGGCTCGAGTCAGAGCTGGCCTGGTGAGGACCGCTAGTTGTTTTCCGGGTCGCCGGTTTCCCCGGTGGGAGGAAGGCTTGCCTTTTCCGGCGGCGTCAGATCGGCCGAGGGGAGGGTAGTGGTCTCCTCTTCGTTCGCC
>JANQJH010000605.1 GCA_028281705.1 Verrucomicrobiales bacterium | reverse complement strand
GTCATGGATGGTTGGTTTTTTGTATTTTGGTGCCCCCGTCCTACGACGGGGCGCCAACCATCCACCACCTCTATTTTAACGATCTACGGGACGTCTCCTAGACGAGCCTGTCTCCAAGGCGATCGTCTATTGCGGCGATGGCCGTGTGGAGACAGAGATTGAGAATGATTACGAACGTCAGATCGAAGCTGCGACACGGCTGCTTGGAAAAGACGCCGACATGCGTGTCCGGCGATTCACTTGTGAAGAGCGAATGGAGGAACGTGAGGACATTCTGAATGACTTACAAAACGGTACACTTGATGCTTTGGTGGCGATTCGCTGTTTGGATGAAGGGATCGATATTCCGGATATTCGAATGGCGTTCATTCTTGCAAGTTCCACTAACCCTCGACAGTTCATCCAGCGCCGAGGGCGCTTGCTTCGAAAGGCGCCAGGAAAGCAGTTCGCCCACATCTGGGACTTCATTGTCGCACCACCGGATCTGGGAGGCGACCTTGACGATGGCGCTTTCAATACAGAAAGGCGCTTGTTCAAACGCGAACTCGCCCGCATCATGGAGTTCTGCGAAACGGCGGAGAACGGGATGAGTGCCCTGAATCAACTTCAAGAGCTGCGTAACCACTACAATCTGCTATCGCAATGAGATTAGAGCCATGCCCAAGAAATCCGCGCCCAAACCGAAATTAACCAGATCTCAGAAAGCTTTTCAGTCCGCTCCAGAAGAAGTGCGGGAAATGGTCAAGCGCATCCTACAGGACGAGCGGGAAGTCATGCATCTGAAGACACGCCCAAAGATCCACGCCAAGATCCTCGAGCACATCAAGCTCGTGATTCGCTGACATGATTCTCGAAAGACTCATCCTTACGAACTTCCGTCAGTTCCTCGGCCGGCAAGAGATCATCTTCGCCACGGGCAAGAAGAAGAACGTGACCTTGGTCCATGGCGAGAACGGCTTTGGTAAGACCGCCCTTTTGAACGCATTGCTGTGGGGCTTTTATGGCTACGACGGTCTGACTGATGATTTCGAGCACAAGGCGACTCTCATCAACGAAGGTCTTGCCGCCTCAGGCGGGGACCCGAACGACCTCGAGGTGAGCGTCACCATTCAGTTCACCGATGACCGTGACCAGTATACTCTCACGCGATCTCAAACTTTGGCCAAGCAACAGGCAAACCCCAAGGACACGAAGCTGAATCTCGATGTGAAGCGTGCCGATGGGCAATCCTTCAGTGACCTCAAACGGGATCAGCTGCAGCTTGAGTCGTTAATGCCGCGTGGGATCAGCCGCTACCTCTTCTTCAACGGTGAACGCATCGACCACTTGGCCATGGCTAAGAATGCGTCCGAGATCACCGATGCCATCTATCAGATGCTTGGCTTGAAGCTGCTCGAAACGACCATCGAGGACCTTGGTCATCAAAACGTCCGAGGGAGGCTCAACAAAGAACTCAAGGACTACACGGACGAGTCCACGAGCGAACTCCTTGGGCAGGAGGAAGAGTTGGAAGAGAAAATCCAAGCCCTGAAAATGCGTCGTGAAGCTTGCTGTGAAGAGCAGGAGGCCGTCGCTTCCGAGATCAAGAAAATTGGCGCCAAGCTGGAGGCGGATAAGGCGACCCGCGCCTTGCAGCAAGAGCGTGAA
This sequence comes from Verrucomicrobiales bacterium, assembly GCA_028281705.1. GTDB lineage: Bacteria > Verrucomicrobiota > Verrucomicrobiia > Verrucomicrobiales > DEV007 > JAACDM01. The sequence goes on along the minus strand of JANQJH010000605.1, from coordinate 18,589 downwards.
CGTCTTGAAACTGAGGAATCCGGGCTCGAACAGCGAAGCGTTACGTTCACAACCCGGCTCGGTGAAACCATTGCCGATAGTGGCTTCACCCTCTTCGCCCAGGAATTGGCCGCACGAGGGCGAGAGATCTCAACTCAATTGCGCCGGGAAGGCAAGATCCCCGCGCGAGTGGTGAACTCCTTTGTGGAGGAGTTGCTCAATGCCCACAGATGCATCTGCGGATGTGAACTGGTTGAAGGCACCGATGCCTATGAGAAGGTCAAGGAACTGCTTGAGATCGCTGGAGATCAGCAATTCAATCATGCCGTTAGTGCTCTTGACCATGCCATTGGGGTCATTGAAGGACAGGCTCAGAAGACGCGAAACCTTCTTGAGGATCTCACCAAGGAACGCCTGGAGGTTACCAAGGCCTCGGAAGAGGTAAGAGAACAGTTGGCTGAGATCCACGCGAAGCTAAGTAGCCGCGATGACGAAGCCGTGGTTGATCTTGAGAACAAGCGCCAGGAACTTCAGCTGAAGCAACGAGAACTTGACCAAAATGAGGGCGCCCTCAGACGGGATCTGGAAGACTACGGCGGCGAGTTGGAATCCGTCGTGCGGCAGATCAAAGCCAGCAAGCAGCAAGCAAAAGAGGCCAAACTCGCTAAACGGCGAGTGTCGGCTCTACATGACGCCAAAGACCTCTTGCAAACGATTCTTGATCAAGAACTCGAAGATCTCCGTGCGATTCTCAACGAGGAAATCGATAGTCACTTTCGGAAAATCATTGATCGGGCTTACTGGGCCGAGCTTTCGAAAGATTATGTGCTCAAGATACGGAAACGGCTCGATCCTTCTGGTTCCACTAGCCCCATTGACGTCGCCCAAAGTACGGGACAACGCCAGCTCACCTCATTGGTGTTCATCGCAAGTCTCGTCGCTCTGGCTCGTCGTCGTGCAGAAATACCGACGATCCTGCGAGGCCTAGATGGAGGGGAGTACCCCATGGTCATGGACTCCCCATTCGGCCAGCTCGGAGACGAATTTCGAAGCGGCGTTGCCAAATGGATCCCGTCTTTGGCCCCTCAAGTGATCCTGTTTGTCAGCTCCAGCCAGTATCATGGGGCTGTGGATGAGCAGCTCGAAACGGCAGGCCGAGTGGGACGCCGTTACCTCCTCCGCTACTTTGGCTCGAATCACGGAAAGAGCGATCACCGCAGGATCAGAATTCAGGGCAAACTCCATCCACAGTATCAGCAAGACGATTCCGAACGAACTGAACTCGTTGAATTAGACTCATGAGACGAATTTTAAGAGCGACGGACAAAGAATCCGTCATTCAAGCACTCACCACGGGAGAGATGGGCTTTTTCAATGAGATCTGGAAGCTCCTGTTGTTCGCTGCCATGGTCGGCTACCACGATGGCAAACGCGAGCCGCTAAAGAAAGCGGATAGTGGCAAAGCGATCGACCCTCAAGTGTTTGGGAATAGTCCTGCCTGGCCCGGCATCCTATACCTCATGGGCTTGGTGGAGACGGAGGATACACGTTCGCTTTATGCCGATGAAAGAAACGAAAACGAGCTGATCAAGCGGTTTGAGGAGTATGCGAATCGTGGATTGACGATTGTGGGAGGCGAATTGGAATCTTCATCTTTCTCGCTATTAAGTATCAATCGGTTTGTCCTCGCCAACACCGACGATTCACACGCCCAAGTTAGCGACATTGGGAATCTTACGCTCTAGGGGGTTGATGTTATTTAATGTAATCAATTATGCAGAAGGAAAATAATACGTTATCAGTTAATGCTATCCGGGTCATCGGCAACGGTCATAATGAATTTTACATAAGTGCGATCCCGGTTTCGACTTTGAAGGATGTGTCTTCTGTTTCGCGTGCGGAAGAGAATCCGCAAGAAGGATATCAGCGCCTGCTTGATTCAAAGCGGGCTGAGAAAATCGGTGAGTATTTCGATCAAGGAATGAGTATTCCGGGCGCTATTATTTTGAGTGCTCAGCCGGAGGCAGACTGCCGATTTGACGAAGATTCGTCCCAGCTTTCATTTAGGCTAAGTCGTGGATCCTTCGTGGTGATCGACGGGCAGCATCGACTATTTGGCGCTACGTTTGCAAAGGAGGATGTTGTTCTTCCTGTCGCGATTCTCTGCGGTCTAAGCCTTGAAGACGAGGTTCATTATTTCCTGGATATCAATGGTAATCAAAAGGGAGTGCCTAGAACATTGCGTTTGGAGGTTGAGAAATTCTTGATGCCTGACGATGATGATGATGCGATTCGGCGGAAGCTGTTTACGAGGTTCAATGAAGATCCCGAGTCACCCTTATATGGACGGATGGCAGCCACTCGTAGTGTCACGGGAAAGCTAAGTCACGTGCCGTTCAAGAATGTTCTTGATGGCATCTTGGCTTTGGATTTTATGAAGAGGATGTCGTTCGATCAGAAGTACAAGATAATTCTCAATTTCTTGTCTGCTGCTGAAGATCTCTTGCTCGCAAGTTTGGGGAATGACAAAAAACTATCAAATGCCGCATTTTTCCAAGCTTTGTTTGGTATCTTCCTTGATGTGAGAGAGCTGGCCTTGGAGCGCCATGGCAATTATCGGAAAGAGGCTTTTTTGGACATTTGCCGGCCGCTTGAGAATATTGATTGGGAGATCCATGCTGGCACAAATAAGAAAGCTATTCAAGCTTTCTCGAGCCATATGAAAGATCTGGTAACAAGTGCTCAGCGGGCGTCGGATGACCTCTTCTAACTTGAAGATATCGGGGTATTTGTCCCGATATTTAAAGCGGAAATGGGCGCTACTGCAGTTGACTGGGTCATGTGGAGGTAATGATAGGCTGGAGCAGCTTGAAGGATTTAGAGATATTTTGGATAGCGATTGGGGGGATGTGGATATCCTTGAGAACAATAGATTTAGAATCATAATTTCAAAAGATCTTTACGAAAATGCGTTAATTCATGATTACGCTTTGGGGTATTCTCGGATTGGTAAGCAGTTTGAGTGTGTAAAGGTAATGTTGGAGAATAAAGGGGCTGTGGCGTGGGTGTTAACGACTGGCTATTATTGTGCCTTTTATTCAGCGATTGAAGCATTGCGGGTGCTCGGTAGATTTGTTCATTATCTTGATGACTGCATTATCAGAAAGTTATTCAATCGCGCGAGTAGATCGAATAACCTAGCTTTAGAAGCTGGGACTTATATAGGGACCGCATCGTTCGATGCTATTACAAATGAATACAGAATTACTTATGCTAAGACACGGAGTAGACATCACGTATTGACATGGTCGCAAACACACGAGGTCCTGTCGAATTGCTTCAGGAGGGAGACGCTTGATGGTGAGGATCGATATGTATTGGACCGCCTTTTGAGGGTTACGAACACTGGAAGTGATAAAAAGATCGCTAATTTGAGCGAAATTCGAAATACTTGGAATTATACGCAGCCTGCTTTATATGGTCCGGCGGGAGAACGTCGGGGTGCGGAGTTTTGTAAGTTGGTAGTAGATCCAGTTTCTGCTTACAGATGGGGGCAACAAGTAAGATCTGCTCGAAGTCCGGAAGTGGAGACGAACACAGTGGCTCTGGCAGTGAGTGTTTTCTCCTGTTTGCACAAACAGCTATATGATCAGATCTTGCCGAGCAGCATTGCCGGCAACTGTTTGCCTAAGGATCATGTGTTTTGCGGGGAATGAGGCCGTCGATCCGAAATCCGAGATTCATTTCGGCGTCCATTGGTGCGGGGCCTAGCGGCTTGACCTGCGCCGCAAGTAGTGAACACCGAATCGTGGTGGAGCCGTTTGTGCCGCTGAAACAGGCCCCTGACGAACTGGTAACTGGTAGCCCTCCTCGATGATCCATCGCGCTAAGTGACAGAACCGATCAGCTCATCAAGTGGTACTACGTTGCGGCCGCTCGTTTTCTTTAGGAGGAAGGCGATCCCTCGATCCAGGTGAAGATCGAAGTATTCCGAAAGACTCCCGCGTGTTCCCGCAAGGTGGGCACGATGAAGAAAAATCGCTGCGTAAGTAGCTTCGTGCGCACCACCAAAGGTTTTCCAAGGAATCTCGACTTCAGATTTTTTGGAAGAAGGCCTCTTTTCAGGTTCTGTTTGACGCGCAAGCGAGAGGCAGAGAGCCCACCTGCAGAGGATATTCCAGTTTTCGATACCTGTCCGGCGTTTGACCTGAATGAGGCGATCCTTGGCGGCCTGAGAGAGCCGTATGGTATCAAGAGGCGGCGTCATAGGGTTCGAAGTAGTGATCTTGAATGACGGTACGGTTTTCCTTCGGATCGAAGTTCAGGCAATAGGAAGCGCCCAGGTAGGGGCTGAGCTGATCAAGGTGGGTGGCATCCACTTCCTTATCGGTCGATAGGAGAATGACCTGGTGAGAGGCCTGCGGAAAGTAACGCTTGGAGAGGTGGTCGCGATGAGAGGCGTCCAGGCGCCCTAACGGTGTATCGATGATGGTGGGCAAGGGACGGCCTGAGGCCTTGGCCAGGCCCCACAGGATCGCCGTAGCGAGAAGCTGCCGTTCCCCTGCGGACAGGCGCTCGGAGTCTAAAGGCAGGGAATCGCTTCCTAGCAGGCTCACGCGGAAAGATTGCGGATTAATGTGAAGTTCGTTCACAAGGGTATCCTTCCGCAAAAGCTGACGAAGCGAATCGAGCATTAACTTCTCAAGTTTCGCAGCATTTCGGTTGAGGGTCCGTTGACGCAGTTTAACCAGTGTTTCGCGCACTCTGGGGGAATGTGATAGAATGCGCTGATCGAGTTTGCGTGACTCCATGTCGTGAATTTCAACATGAAGTAATCGCTGACGAAATCGTTTGGCCTCCGCGAGCTTTGCAGTGAGGTGCTTCACCTTATCGTCGACGGCGGCTAGCGCTGTGTTCTGCTCGTCGACCTCATTTTGCTTAATGGCGAGCTGCTGATGGAGTTCCTCAAGAACGTCACTATCGGGAACGGCACTGAGCTTGTCTTGAAGACGCGCCAAGCGCTCTCTCAGGTCGCGTGCCTGCCTTGAAAGATCGCGGGCTTGATCGCGTGTTTTGGGAACGGATTGGGAGAGGAATTCTTCAAGCTCGGCGGCAAAGCCGTCATCGGAACCAAGGTAGAGATCCTCTTCAGAATACTGATCTCTCTTGGGTCGGAACCGGAGGAGAGAAGCCTCCACGGCTTCCATGGCAGCCTTCTCGAAGCCCTTGCGCTTCAGGCTTCGAAGAATCTTTTTGTCTCGCTCTTCTTCAGCCTCCGCCAAGAGTGTGTCTCTTCGAGCCGCTTCTTCGAAAGAGGCTTGCTTTGCCACGTTCCCCAGCAGGTCAGAAACCAGAAGGAGCGGACAAGAGCCAGATGCTAGGTCTAGTAGGGCATCCTCAACGGTTCCAAGTTCCTTCTCCAGCGTAGACTTTTCTTTCGAGAGATCATCTCGCTGTTGTAAGAGGGAACCGCCTCGTTGGCGAAACTCGGATTCAAGATCGTTGAGTTCCTTCTGCTTCCGGTCTAGTCTATTTTGAAGCGAACCCTGCTCGGAAACGGCCTGTTCCATCAGCTCCTCTGCAACTTCGACTTCTTTCTCGGATTCCTTGAGCTTTGCCAGTTCTTCGTTGGAACTTTCTTCTGCCTTCTTGCGGCGCTCCAAGACTAACAAGTCGTTTTCCAGACGGTCGACAAGATCGAGCCCAAGAAGGGAGTTTACGGCGGTCTTGAGCAACCGTGCGGTATTTTCATCTTCGGCAAGGTCCTTGATCTGTTCACCGTCAAAGAAGAACAATGGGGCGATATCCAAAGGGATGTAACTTTCAATAAACTCGTCCCAATGCTCACTTAGTACGGGATCGAATGCGCCGTCGCGTGAGACTTCCAAGGTCTCCTCAATTTCGCCCTTGGAGTTCTCACGCCAAGCGCGGATGACGCGGTAGCTGTGCTCTTGACCATCGGTCACGCGGCGAAAATGGAGTTCCAGGACAGCCCCTTCGTTGCGATCCGCTCCGTGGTGAATCGTTTGGGAAAGGTAGTTCTTGTAGGAACGCCGTCCTCGATTGGATGTTCGTGCACGGGATCCGTAGAGAACGAGATGGATCGAGTCCAACAAGGTTGTCTTGCCGCAACCATTGAGCCCGCCGATAAGAATGATCGGCCTTCGGCTAGAGGGCGGTGTGAGTAGGATTTCCTGGCGACCGCCGAAGACGGCGAAATTGTCGAGGATGAGTTTGTCGATCGTCATGGGGAGTGTGGAACCGTTGTCAGGAACTAGCTGGTAGCCACTTTCTCGTTTTCAAACAGACTTGGTGTCTTGCCTTCTTTGGCTTCCTGCAACGCCTGAAACTTCATTTCGGCCTCTCCCAAAGCCGATTCTTTGTCTTCGAAGGCATGCCGTTCGAAGGCCTTCTCTAATTTCTTAAACAATCCAGCGCGACGCCCCGTTGAGCGTTGCTGGCGTTCGATTCCTAATAACTCTCTGGTGAGCTGGTAATGGAACTCGTCGTCGCCACAGAGTTCTTTCAAAGAGGCCATTTCTTCCTCGCCGAGAACCATATTGTCATCAAGATGACGTCCTGGATAGGCATCTCCAGTCGTTTCTTGATAGATGTGAGGGAGTCTATCTTCCAGTTCGTGCTTCTCGACCACCCAAATGCGACGGATTTCTTGAAGTTCGTCCAAGGTGATCAGTTCGAGACTATTCACCTCATTAGGGCCGTTCTTTCGAATCCAAGTTTGCGCTTCAAGGAGCTTCCGAAGCCACGTCTCACGGCTTTCTTGTAAGTAGGGACCAGGAACATAGCGTCCATCATTCATCATCTGAACCTTACCAGAATTCAGTCGCCGGAAATCCCTAAGGTGGCGATCTCCTTTGTCCCCCATTTGGCGAAAGTCGAGTGCATTGCGTAAATCGAGGAGTGGCATCATCCATTCCTTCTCCATGTCATTCTGAATCATCGCGGTCATGGATTTGTCCTTCTCCACCAGCGTGCATACCCAACAACCAAAACGTGAATCTCCACAGCTTGGCGTGCTCGTATCGACCACGAGTGGGCACTCCCCATCGGCAGTGGCTCCTGAATACATGGTTAGGAGATCTTTGTTGTTGTATCCCCAAGGGTTCTTCACCTGCATGAGGTAGAGCCACACATCGTCGTTGGTCCAATCCTCAATCGGCGTATAGACGAGCGTTCCTGGCAAAGCGGCGTTTGGGCTCAATCGGTCGCGAACTTGTTTCTGCGCATGTTTCTTCAGAGCAGCTGCGCGTGTCGAACTTTCGGCTTTTCTGGAGCCCAAAACGAGTATCGCCTCCCCGGAATCTCTGACCACCGAATTGATGAAGCGGTTTGAGGGATTGATCTTGAGGCGTTCGGTGCACCAGCGGAATTTGTGTCGCGGTGTGGGATAGCCTTTTCCTATCAAATTCACCCAGAACGAGTCTTGAGTGAGGGGAGTGAGCCGGTGTGATTTGATGGGCAGCCTCTGTTTAGTCGCCGCCTTTCCCATGACTTCAAGAGACTGAGTGACCCAGGATGCAACGATGGGATTCTCGACAAGCGTATCTGTACTGATGACGTGAATCGGTTTGTGCCTCTTTTCAGCAGGAAGCCCACACACCGCATGCCAAACGAGTTGAAGCACTGCAGTGGAATCTTTTCCTCCGCTATAGCCGATGACCCAAGGAACGGAGTCCTCGATATAGAGGCGCCTGATCTCATCTTCTAGTGATTTAAGATGCTTGTTGAGACCTTTTGCTTTGAAGGCCGATTTCTCATTCTTGGTGATCGCCATCAGATTCTAAGATCGTAATTGGATTCGACACGTTGCTCCTCAGGTGTCAGCTCAAGGCCAAGCGCCTTCTTCACAGCATTGACAGTCAAAGTGACGTTGGTGGTCGATTTCGAGACTTTTCCTCCGATCAAGGCGCGCCCTTCCCAGAAAGCTGCATTACTGCGAGACCAATCAATGTCCTTGAGTGCCTGGAGCTTTGACTTCCATCCCCTGGGATACTTTTGGAGCAATGCATTCCCGGCTTTGCCTAAGGCCTGTAGCGCAATTCCGTGAGAGTGGATGTAACTGTCTCGAACTTCACCTGAAGACAACTTACCGTCTCGGATTTGAATCCACGCCGGAAATCTTCGGGCAACGGCTTCCCAATACTCCCGAGCCATCCTGGCATCTTCCTCAAGTTCTCCTGTGGCGATCTCATGAACGAGATCGGCACAGGCATTGTAGAACGCGGATAGCGTGAACAACTTGCGAGATCTTGGTGCGAGGGAACTTTTCTCCATGTCGACGAGGTCGCGAAAGACCTCGGACTTCATGACGACGAGTCGAGCGAGCTTTGCTTTTTCGTTACGATGGTCGTAAAGCAGAGACAGTGATCGACTAGGGCGGATGGCGTATCGGTTGAGGTCGGCGAACATTTGCTGACTTCGTGCCAAGCCAACGTCGAGGAAGAAGACCACTGCGATCGTTTCGGCGCCCAATTCGGGTCTTTCACTTAAAGCCTCTAAGATGGCTGCTCGGCGATGCTGTCCATCGTTGATAATAAACTTGGCGTCCAGGGGGACTCGAAGTGTGCCAATCTTGTCCTGACTGTCTACTGGGGTGAACGCGACGTCGGAGTCGATGGATGCAGTTAGCGCGGAGAAAATGTAGTCATTCGGGTTGTCGAGGACATAGTGAGCCATCTCGGGCACACGGGAGCGATTCATGACTCGCTGCGCTCGCAGTTCTGGAGGAAGATCGGACTCGTCAAATATGGTGATCCGCTTCAGAGTGCGGAGAGTCCACATCGAGACGTAGTATTCTCTTCCCGACTGCACGCCGCGAATGACAGGGAACGATAGGGTTGCGTCAAGATCCATGGAAGAGTAGCCGTAAGCATTCGCTTCAAGCGGATGGCTTCGTATGTCATTAGAAAGACATACTGCAACGGAAAACGAACATGAGACCAGTTTATTTGGACTGCAACGCGACGACACCGATCGAGCCTGCTGTGGCCGATTTGGTGATGCGTTACATGCTTGAAGATTATGGAAATTCAGGAAGCCGGACACACGAATACGGAGCGAATGCCAAGCGGGCTGTTGAAAGGGCTCGAGACCAGGTGGCTTCAGTCGTTGGCGCGAAGCGGGATGAAGTCATATTCACAAGCGGCGCTACGGAGAGCAACAACATCGCGCTTTTCGGACTAGCCGATCATGGTGAGCAGGGGTGCAGGCGCCACATCGTCAGTTCTCAGGTTGAGCACAAGGCGGTGCTGGAACCTTTAGAGGCTCTCAAGTCCTGGGGATTTGAAGTCGACTTGGTTGGGGTGGACGAAGGTGGCCGTATCGATGTGAATGAGATCGCTTCCGCCTTGCGTCCAGAGACCCTCTGCATCACCATCCAGCAGGTGAACAATGAGACCGGTGTCCGGCAACCGATTGGGGAACTCTGTCGTCTCCTTTGGGATCACGAGGCGTATCTTCATGTTGATGCCGCTCAGGGGTTCGGCAAAGACATCGACACGCTCACAAGCCATCGCATCGACATGATCAGCGTTAGTGGTCACAAGATCTACGGACCTCAGGGCGTAGGGGCCTTAATTGGCCGTCGAAGAGGCTACGCTCGGGTTCCCCTTAGTCCCATTCAATCTGGGGGCGGTCAGGAGCGAGGGCTGAGACCTGGGACGCTTGCGGTTCCGCTTATCGCAGGATTAGGATTGGCTGCTGAACTTGCAGAGAAGAATCATGGATCCAGGAAGCGTTCGTGCTTGGCTATCAAGGAAGAGCTTCTCCGGGCCATCAAGGGCCTCAAGCCGAAGCTCTGTGGCGATCCCCGCCACGTGATGGAAAACGCGATCAATCTACGATTTCCCGGTATCGACTCAGAGGCGCTGATGGTTCGCTTAAAGGACTTTGCGGCGATTTCCAATGGGTCTGCCTGCACCTCGCATCAGTATTCCGTAAGTCACGTCCTCACAGCCATGGGCTTGAGTAATGACGAAGCGCAGGAAGCAGTCCGGATTAGTTGGTGTCATTTAACTCCAGAGATCGATTGGACCCGAATGGTAAAACTGGTCGAAGACCTGCGTCCGACGGGAGAGATTTGGTCTGCCTGATCGGGCTCCATATTTTCCCGGGGGGGACGCTCTTAACTATAGGAATCTGGCGGTCGGTTTTCTGTTGGCGCCCTGCGAACCTCCTTTTTGATGGAGCGTCAGGTTTAGTTGGACATTTTTAACCGACTTCAATGGTCGATTCGATCCTTCTTGGTGCCTCGAAACGTCCTCCCACGATAAAAACTTCAATCTTTCTGTTGTAACCACCGTTGTAATCGAGCCCAATGCCGTCTCTCTTCTATCCCTTATTCACTCTCTTTCAACGACTTACGAAAACAGTGGAGGCGAGGGGAGTCGAACCCCTGTCCTAATGACTCCATGGAGTGAGCTTCTACACGTTTAGTTGGATCTTTGATTTAAGGATCGCGACTTCAACCAACGGAATGCGCGCTCCCGATCATCCTGTTTCATTTCGCCCCCCAACCCGGATGCCCGATCGGAAGACTAGCCTGTTGTGGTCGCCGCTTGCCCTAACAGGCGTCGGACAGGCGACGTCGCTGACTAAGCAGCGAGAGCTAATTCTGGTGTAGAATCTGCATTTATTTGTGTTGATCCGATGTTTTACGAGGCCAACGAATCATCCTCGACGTGCCACCCAGTCTGTAAGCCATCAGTCGAAACCAAGACGCCCCCGACTGTGTCGGTGTATGTAAGTAAGTGGAGCGTAGCGCGTTTCTCGGCGGGCGCAAATGGACGATGCCCCTGAATTTTGCTGGCTCCTAGTCCACCAAATGGAGTGAGTGGGTGCTCCCCAGGTCTCGCCGTCGGCCGGCGTTCTCAATTATGAGGCACAGAAAGGAAAAACCATAGGAATTAGAATTGATTTTTCCTGGCGCGGTTCCTAGGTTGGGGGCGATTCTCAGAGTTGCGGCGTTGATTTGCGGTTCGCCTGAGCTGAGTGATCGATCGACCGGATACATGAATGATGATGACGCCTCTTGCTCCCAGAGATTCAGAAAGCCGAGATGACCCGGGGTGGCCTTCGGCTGAGGAGTGGGCGGCCATGCGGCGTGGCGGTGGCTGGTGGCGGTTGGGACGGCGCTTCGAGCGGGTGATTTTCATGGGACTGCTGCTCGCCGTGGTGGCGGTGGCTGTTCGTCTGGGGCTGGGCAGCAATTTCGCGAGCACCTCGAGTGCCGCTGGGTCGACTCTCGAGGACGGTGTGTCGCTGACGCCCTCGGCGGGCGAGGGGCAGTTCGAGTTTGAGATGGTTCCCGATGGCGATGATCTCGCCGTCGGGGAGGGGATGCTCGGAGGGTTGGGCGAACTGAGCGAGTTGGATGGGTTGGGCGAGTTGGACGAACGGTCGCGCGTGCTGGAGCCAGTGGATGCGCCGAGCCCGGGGATCGCAATGGCCACGGAAGAGGAGACGCAAGGGCAAAGGCAGACGGTGGAACGCGCACCGAAACGAAAGCCCAAACGCCTGGGGATTCTCCGATTGCGGGCGGATCGTGCCTGGGATGTAGAAGCAGTTTATACGGAGGCGAGCTTGGTCTGGGGGCTGGAGTGAACGGAGGTGGGTTGAGTGCCGGCCTCACGAATGGGTGACGGCTGACGCCTGACATGACGGCCGACGGTGGTGGCGCGGATGAGGGGTGCGGACGGGTTGAGCCTTCGGCCTTGACACGTCCTTGCATCGGGAGTCTATACGTTCGCGGGAGCGCCTCGGCCCTGGCTCTTCTTCGTTTTTTGCACCATGGTCGACGTTCTCTAGATCTGAATTTTACTGACGATTTGCCGGTCTTTGACCGTGGCGTTTTTTCCTTTTTGTAACCTTCCCTTTTTCTCTCAATCACCAATTTCTTTGTCTTCTCTTTTCTATTGGAATGATCAGTAAACTTTTTGGATTCTTCTCGAACGATATCGGGATCGACCTCGGTACAGCCAATACGCTCGTGAACGTGAAGGATCACGGGATTGTCCTGCGGGAACCGTCGGTGGTGGCGGTGAAGGCGGGGACGAGCGAAGTGCTCGCAGTGGGCGATGACGCCAAACGGATGCTGGGGCGGACGCCCGGCAATATTGTGGCCATCCGGCCGCTGAAAGATGGCGTGATCGCCGATTTCGAGGTGACGGAGGCGATGCTCCGCCATTTCATCCGCAAGGTGCACAATCGCCGGACGATGGCCCGTCCGCGGGTGGTGGTCGCGGTCCCTTCGGGGATCACGGAGGTGGAGAAACGGGCGGTGAAGGAGTCCGCGGAGCAGGCGGGGGCGCGCGAGGTCTATTTGATCGAGGAACCGATGGCGGCGGCGATCGGCGTGGGACTGCCGGTGCAGGACGCCTCGGGCAACATGATCGTGGATATCGGTGGGGGGACGACGGAGGTGGCGCTCATTTCCCTCTCGGGCATCGTTTACAGCCGGAGCGTGCGGGTGGCGGGCGACGAGCTGGATGAGGCGATCGTCCAGTACATGAAACGGGCCTACAATTTGATGATCGGGGAGCGCACGGCGGAGGAGATCAAGATCCGCCTGGGTTCGGCCTACCCGATTGGGAAGGAGACCTCGATGGAGGTGAAGGGCCGCGATCTGGTGGCGGGCTTGCCGAAGACAATCACGATCACCTCTCAGGAGGTTCGCGAGGCGATGCTGGAACCGTTGAACACGATTGTGGATTCGGTCCGGGTGACGCTGGAACGGTGCCCGCCTGAGTTGTCGGCCGACCTCGTGGATCACGGGTTAGTTTTGGCGGGCGGCGGTGCCTTGCTTCGCGGTCTGGACAAGTTGCTCTCGGAAGAGACGGGTCTGCCGGTGCATGTGGCGGAGGATCCTCTGAGTGCGGTGGCGGAAGGCGCCGGCAAGGTCTTGAGCGAGCTGGAATTTTTGAAGAAGGTGACGAGTGGCGGATCATCTTCCCAACTCCATTGAAGCTGAGCGCGTCATGAGAGACGCTCCCTCAGGATGAAGCAGTTCAATGTCATTGCTCTTCTGGTATTCCTGAGCGCCCTGGCCTGGGTGTTTTTCTTGAAGCCAGACACCGTCGGGGCGCTGAGATCGACGTTTCTCGGATGGTTCTCCCCGGTGATCAAGGCCTCGGGCGCGCTGGAGATGGAGGGCAGCCGAGAGGATCCCCGCACCCGCGAGGAACTCCTCGCCGAGGTGGCGCGGCTGGATGAACTGGTGTTCAATCTTCGTTTCCGTCAGCGGGCGTTCACCAAGCTGGAGCAGGAGAACGCGCGGCTGCGGGCGGATCTGGGGTTCAAGGCGAGCCAGCCCTACAATCTGACGATCCCGGCCCAGGTCATCAAACGGAACCGCACGAGCTGGTGGAGCACGGTGACGATCAATCGGGGGCGCAAGCACGGCGTGACCAAGGATCTGCCGGTGATCAGCCGGGACCACGCGGTGGTGGGGAAGGTGACCCCGAATGGCTTGACGGAGGAGACGGCCGAGGTGCTCCTCCTGACGGATGAACAGTGTCAGGTGGCGGCGCGAATCCGTCAACGGGTGTCGATGCAGGGCATGGTCCGGGGGCGCCGCGGCATGGGCAATCTGAGACCCGAAGTGCGGCTGACGTTTGAAGACGAGGACATCCTCTTGCCTGCCGGCGCCGTGCTCTACACGGATGACTTTGAAGGTCAGGTTTTTCCGCCCGGGCTGCTCATTGGGCGGGTCCTGCAGCAGGTCAAGGGTGAGTTCTTTGATAGTGCGATCATCGAGCCTCACGTGGATTTCACACGATTGGATTCGGTGTTCGTCATCCGGGCGGCGAGCGAGGAAGAGGTTGCGGCAGAGGACGGCGAAGAAGAGGCTCCATCGGTGGAGGCGCCGGCCGGATTGGTCGAAGGCGATGCCCAGGTGGGGGCGTCTGATGCCAGTGACAGCCCGCTGTCGACGCCGTCTCCGGCGCCATCGCCTGAGACAGTTGAAGGAGAAAGCGACTAGGGAATGTATGCCGCGGTGACATTCGTTTTGCTCTATCTCGTCCTCTGTGTGCAGGAATTTGTCCCCCGTTTAGGCGAGCAGGCTTCGTATGGCATTGTGCTTTTGTTCCCGGTGTGTTTTCTTTGTATGGCAGTGACTTTGCCCTATCCCGTGATGCTTGGCTTGGCGTTCTACGCCGGTGCTTTGTGGGACCTGCGCCATTCGGTGGACCCTGGCGCGGGTTTTGAGGGTGTGGGATTTGACGCGGCGGTGGTGGCGAGTGCGACGCCGTTCGGCATTAGCATTTTGTTTTTCGGGGTCTTGGGGAGCATGATGCACGGGGTGCAGCCTCTCTACAGCCGGAATAAGATGGTATTCCCCATCATCCTGACCGGCGTGGGTGTGTTTCTTTTCCGGCTGATGGACTTTCTATTTCTGAATTTCAAACGGGGCAATTTTCAGTTTCCGGAGCCCATTTTCCGGGAGATCTGTACCACGGCGCTGATCACGACCTTGGTCTCGCCGCTGGTCTTTTTCGTACTTTACTGGCTTTCGCGATCTCTCCATGGGGGGGCGCACCATGCCTATGGACGCCACTGACTGACTGAACGCATCTTTATTTTCTCACGAGCATGGTTCTGCAATACCGCTTACGTCTCTATCTGGTCGCCTTTCTCGTCATCGGGGCGTTCGGCGGGTTGTTGATTCGGCTTTGGGATGTGCAGATCACGAACCAGAGTCTCTACGCCAAGCAGCTCTCGCCGACGCAAACGATCACGGTGCGGGTTCCGGGAGTGCGCGGGGAGATCAAGGATCGCTACGGTGAGACCCTGGTGTCCAATCGATTGGAATATCAGCTGGTGGTCAATTTGCGCGTGCTGGCGGAGGACTACGATCCCGCGGCCTATGGGCGGGTGGACGAGAATGGGGAGCCAAAGATGCCGATGCTCTCGAGGGAGGTCTCTCCCGACGGCATTCCTATCGTGCGGCAGATCAAGGACATTGCGACGATTGTGGATGACGCTGTCCTGGGTCCGCTGGCGGAGCTCGGGCTGGAGATCGAGTTTCCCAACAAGGAGCTGGCGGACCGGGAACTGACGAATCACTACGACATGACGAGCCCTCCGGGTCTGGTGCCCTACACCCTTCCCCTGGCGCTGACGTATCCCCAGTTCGCCATGCTAAGTGAGCGGAGCTTGGAGATCCCGGGACTGCGGCCTCAGGCGTCTCCGGTGCGGGAGTATAACTACGGTTCCCTGGCCTGTCATATCCTGGGCTACGTGCGGAAGGCGGATCGGGCGAAGGACATCGAGGATCTCAAGGGGCGCGCTAGCGGAGAGGATGCGGCAGCCAAGGAAGCGCGTCGCTGGTTGCGCTATGACCACATTTACGAGCCGGATCCCTTTGGCTACTCGGCGATTGAGAAAACGATGGATCACTATCTCAAAGGACGGGCCGGGCTGCGGGAGCATTTGATCGACCAGAAGGGGGTGTATGTCCGGGATATTCGCTACGAGCCGCCTCAGCAGGGATTCAATGTGAAGCTGACGCTGGATCTGCGGGCGCAGTACATCGTGGAGAAGGCCCTGCGGATGGCCAACGGAGGAAAGGGCATTGGGCGAGGAGCGGCCGTGGTCTTGGACCCGAATACGGGCGGCGTTTTGGCCATGGCCTCGGTGCCCTCTTTCGATCCTAACAAGTTCATTCCGGCGATCACCCTCAATGATTATCGTTTGTACAAGGAAGACGAGAGCGACCCGCTTTTTCACCGCGCGGTGAATCCCTACGCCCCTGGTTCCACCTTCAAGATTCCGGTGGCGTTGGCGGGTGCATTGAACGGCGTGCAGGGGTATACCACGGTGTGTTCGGGTGGCGTGACCTATGGAAACCGGAAGATCCATTGCATGGGTTTTCATCACGAGATCGGTCTGCAGCGGGCGCTGATGAAGTCCTGCAACTCGTTCTTTTACCGCTATGGAAACCAGGCGGGCATCGAGAACATCAAGCGGGTGACGAACATGATGGGCCTGGGCAAGAAGCTGGGTCTTCCCATCAGCGAGAGCCCGGGACTGATTCTGGATCCGGCATGGATGCGGGAGCATCGGCCTCGGGAAAAATGGTCTTCCATGCTGACGGCGCAGTCTTCGATTGGTCAGGGAGGGGTGGCCTGTTCGCCCCTGCAGATGGCGGTGGTGGCGGCGGTGGCGGCCAATGGGGGCAAATGTTATCAGGTGCGCTTGATCGAGAGTATCGAGGAGGCCGACGGCTCTGTGGTGGAAGAATTCCCTCCCAAGCTTCTCTATGATCTGACGGAACACGGGGTGCGACCGGAGGTCGTGGAGACAGTGCGTCAGGGCATGTATGATGTGGTCAATGCGCCCGGCGGGACGGCGCGGCGCGCGCGCTTGGATGATGTGGATGTGGCCGGCAAGACGGGCACGGCGCAGAAATACACGGACAGCGGCACCCATGCCTGGTTCATCGCCTTTGCTCCGTTTGACAAGCCTCAGTATGCGCTCGCCGTTTTTGTCGAAGACGGTGAGTCGGGTGGCCGGGTGGGCGCCCCGATTGCCAAGCGCATTCTGCAAGAACTCTTTCGAGGTTCCCTATCCCATCGTTTTCGCAAACTGGAGGATGCTCAAGGGCACTTTGATATTCATTCGGAGATCGCTTTCGAAGGCGATCTATGGACTGTACCCGAAGGTGAGATGGATACGGCGGACACGGCAGTGTCCTTTGAAAATCCAGAAATCCTGGAGCCTGTGGGTACGACGAATTCAGAACACAAACCTCAGTCATCAGAAATTCGAGAGCGGGCTAGCATTGTGCCATCCAGGGGCACGCCCGATCGTTAGTCTGGCACTTGAATCATGATGATGAACTCAATTGAATGTTGGATACGTTTAAAAAGCTATTCGGTTTCTCCAATGCCGGAGAAGGCAACCGGATCGTCGTTAACTGTGAACCCTTGGAAACGCGTGTTGCCGTTTTGGAAGGCAAGACGCTGGAAGAATACACCATCGAACGCACCGGCCAGTCGAATATTGTCGGCAGTATTTTCAAAGGCCGGGTGAAAAACATCGAGGGCGGCCTCAAGGCGATGTTTGTCGACATCGGCTTTGAGAAGAACGCCTTCCTTCATTTTTGGGATGCCATCCCCGCGGCTCTCGACGGCGGGCTGGAAGAGATCAAGCGGAGCTCGACAAAGAAGCGCAAACGCATCACCTCGAAGGACATTCCGGAGATTTATCCCGTGGGATCGGAGGTCCTCGTCCAGGTGACGAAGGGCCCGATCGGCAACAAGGGACCCCGGGTGACGACGAATATCAGTTTGCCAGGACGATTCATGGTTCTGATGCCGTTGAATGATCAGTTCGGTATTTCACGCAAGATCGACGACCCTCAAGAGCGGCAGCGATTGCGCAAGATCTGCGAGCGTTTGAGCGTCCCCGAGGGCATGGGGATCATCATGCGCACGGTGTGCCAGGGCAAACGGGCGCGCTTCTTTGTGCGGGATCTTCGCCTGCTCTTGGATCAATGGGAGGAGATCGACGAGAAGCAGCGGACGGGGCGGGCGCCCCTGTGTGTTTTTCAGGAGCCCGGGTTGGTGGAGCGAACGGTGCGCGATTTTCTCACCGACGAGGTGGCGGAGGTCTTGTGCGATGAGGAGGAGATGACGGAGACCATGCGGGATCTCGTGGGTTCCATCTCGCGCCGGGCGAAGAAGCGGATCAACTACTATTCAGGCAAGCAGCCCATCTTTGACAAGCTGGGTGTCAATCGGCAGATCGAGAACGCCTTTCACCGCCAGGTTTGGCTGCCTTGTGGAGGCTACTTGGTCATCGACGAGACGGAGGCGATGATCGCGGTGGATGTCAATACGGGACGCAACAAGGGGAACAAGGGGAACATGGACAAGATGATCCTGGAGACGAACCTGGAGGCGGCGGATGAAGTGGCGCGCCAGTTGAAGCTGCGGAACATCGGCGGGCTCGTGGTGGTGGACTTTATTGATATGAAAGGGCGCAAGGACCAGATGGCGGTCTACCGTCGGATGCGGGACCGCGTGCGCAAGGACAAGGCCAAGACCCAGGTGCTGCACATTTCCCAGTTGGGGCTCATGGAAATGACCCGTCAGCGTCTGAACGAGAGCCTCACGGAATCCGTGATGGAGCCGTGCAATTATTGCCGGGGCAAGGGCACGGTGAAGTCGACCATGACGATGAGTGTGGAGCTGCAGCGCCGGCTCAACTTGGTCTTCCAGCGTCAGGGCGACCGCGGACGCGATCTCATCGTGGTCGTGCATCCGGATGTCATGCATCGCTTGCGCACGGAGGACGACGCCATTCTGGTGGACCTGGAACGGCGCAATGCGGGCCGTCTTACATTTCGCAGCGACCCGTCCTATCACCGTGAGCAAGTCATGATCGTCGATGCGGCCAGTGGCGAGGAGATCAAGGTCGGTGGTCCGCGGGAAGACTGATTGCGGTTGTTCAATCGGTTGAGTGACTGAATGAATGCTGTTAGGGTGGTTGGTTAGCGCCATCACGCTGCAGTGTCTTCCCCGGAAATCGCGAAGGGACTAATATCCTGCCACTTTCCAGAATGTGGGAGGGACTTCAGTCCCTCGGT
>JANQJH010000601.1 GCA_028281705.1 Verrucomicrobiales bacterium | reverse complement strand
GTCATGGATGGTTGGTTTTTTGTATTTTGGTGCCCCCGTCCTACGACGGGGCGCCAACCATCCACCACCTCTATTTTAACGATCTACGGGACGTCTCCTGGAGATGGGCCGTATGGGCATGTGTTCGACGGAGCAAATGTCTGGTCGGTAAACTACCTAGAAGGCACTGTTAGCAAGCATTAAGGGCACTAGTAGCTCACCTTGAACGTCGGAGAATCCTCGGGCCGCATCTTGCGCCTGTCGTAGAGCCGTGTGGTGGAAATGTTCGCATGCCCCAGCCACTCTTGCACCTTGGCAATGTCCGCCTCGTGATCGAGCGCGTTGGTGGCTGCCGTTGAGCGTAGCGCGTGGTTGCAGAACCCCGTGACATGGACGCCTGCCTTCTCGGCCCATGCCTTGATCATCTTGTAAACGCCGTCGGCGCTCAGGGCCTTCTCAAGTTGTCCGGTCCGGTTGTTCTTCACCGGCCGGAAGAGTGGGGCGTCCGGATACATTACTTGGAACGAGTATCTGGAGAACCAGGCCATGTTAGAATCCAATTTAGCGCAGCGTGAGTCCACTGGTAAGGGTGCGGCAAAGACTGGTGCTGCGCTCTTGGCAGGGTTGCTGCGTTGTGGTCACTGCGGTCGGAAACTCTATGTAGGCTACAGCGGCAGGGGTGGCCGAGTGCCTCGTTATGCCTGTCAAGGTGCACGCGTGCAACGTGGCAGCGCAGCGTGTCAATCGTTTGGTGGAGTTCGTGTTGAAAGCGCGATCATCGAAACGGTATTAGAGGCCATTCAGCCAGCAGGCGTTCAGGCAGCATTGGGTGTCATGGAACAATTTGATCAACAGGAGGATGAGAAATACAAATCACTTCAGTTAGCCTTGGAGCAGGCAAGTTACAAGGCAGATCGCGCGCAGCGTCAATATGATGCGGTTGATCCAGCTAATCGCTTGGTGGCCGGAGAATTGGAGACACGTTGGAATGCAGCGCTGGCGCGGGTCGCTGAACTTGAACAGCAGTGTCAGCAAGCGAAAAACCAGCGCCAGACATTGTCTGAAGACGAGAAGGCGCAACTGATAGACTTGGGAAATGACCTAAGGGGATTGTGGAATGACTCCAAGGCGAGTGCGCAGCTGAAGAAACGCGTCCTGCGCACTGTTGTAGAGGAGATCGTCATTAGCGACGATGAGAAGCGTCTCAATCATTTGTTGGTCATTCACTGGAAAGGCGGCGTTCACAGCGAACTGCAAGTGCCCCGTAACACCAAGGGCACTAAAGTGGCGAGCCTAGATAAAACGCCTCTCGAGCTGATCGAAGAATTGTCAAAAGTGTGTAGCGACCAAACAATCGCAGCCAACTTGAACCGCCTTGGCTATCGGACAGGTGGGGGAAAGACATGGCGAGTGCACAGCGTTCACAGTGCGCGGTCCTATCATCGACTGACGAACCATCGAAACACCGACAAGTGGCTCACAATTGATCAGGCCTGCGAAGAACTCAAAGTGAGTGAAACGGTGATTCGGCGGTTGATTCGCGAAGGAACCCTTCCAGCTTCCCAAGTCGTCGCCACGACTCCCTGGATCATCGCCCGCGCCTCATTGGCGATCTCGGATGTGAAGGCGGCCATTGCTGCGGTGCATCAAGGCCGCCGACTCCATCGAGACGACCCTCAACAGGGCAATTTACCCTTAAAATAAGGCATTCTCTAGATGGTGTAGCACTATGAATACGCATTCCTAAGGCAGTGGATTCCGCCGCGATTGGGAAGGGAACATCGTTCCAGAGCGTTGTAAAAGATCTGGAGGGCCCCGGCCGTCGTGATCGGCCGTGTTGGAAAGCGGCGCGACGGAAAAAGCCAAGGTGACAGTGGGCGGTAGCGGCCATAATACTCGCGCAGTTCGCTGATGAGCCGGTCCGGGAGCATGGTGTGGCGCTCCTTCCGGCCTTTGCCCCGCCGAATGAGTATGACAGCATTCGAGCTTTGAATATCCCCAGATTGCAGCTGACAAGCCTCCGACACGCGCAACCCTCCGTGGTAGACGGTCGAGAGAAAGGTTTGGTGTTTCAGGCTCAGACCGGATTCGTAGATGATCTGGCGAACTTCCTTCTTGCTGTAGGCCCGCTGTTTCCGCTTCGCCTTCTTCGGACGGGGAAACTCGGCCTTGAGTCGGGAGAAGTCTCTGTGTAACACCTTACTGTAGAAGAACATCCAGGCGCTCACCATGACGTTGAGGGTGCTCGGAGCCAGCTCCATCCGGCAGCGTTCGAGGAGCAATATGCGCAGTTCCTCGTAGCTGACCTCGTCGGGAGGCCGGTTGAATCGCTTCGCGATTTGCCGGACGGCGTTCACGTAGGCCCGAATCGTGTGCTCGGAGTAGCCCCGCAGGGTGAGTTCGTCGATGAGTTTCTGCCGTAGTGGAGTCTTCATCCACCACGGTACGGCGGCGGAGTCAGAGCCGCTTATCCACTGTGCGCCAG
>JANQJH010000589.1 GCA_028281705.1 Verrucomicrobiales bacterium | reverse complement strand
AACAGCCGAGGCGCTCCTATCCCGGGCATTTTCAGAACGACGAACCGCCGCGCAAGATCCTCGACGAAGTGGCTTAACCACGTGCCATTCCACCTAGTGCAGACCTTTGTCTCCGACTGGCGCTATGCCACGGGCCAACCATTGGAAGGCCCCTCGTGGTTTCCCGAGTTGACGGAAAAGCCGGGCACTCAACTGGCCCGGGGACTCGCTGACGGGCCGGACGAAGAAGCCGACTTCATCCGCACCACCATTCTCGGCGCCCTGGCGACGGCCGACCAGTCCGTTCAAATTGTCACACCTTACTTTCTCCCGGATTCCGCGATCATCTCAGCTCTCAACATCGCCGCCATGCGCGGTGTCCAGGTCGACATTTTCATTCCGCAGGAAAACAACCTCAAGCTCGTGCAATGGGCCAACATGGCCATTCTTTGGCAAGTCCTCGGCTCCGGCTGCCGCGTCTGGCTCACTCCCCCGCCCTTTGATCACACAAAGGTCATGATCGTCGATGAATCCTGGACCTTCGCCGGCTCGGCCAACTGGGACGCCCGCAGCCTTCGTTTGAACTTCGAGTTCAACCTCGAGTGCTACAGCAGCGACTTGGCCCAAGACGCCCTCTCGGTCGTCGAACAAAAGCGTTCGCTTTCCAGAGAAATCTCGCTCGAGGGCGTCGATAGCCGCCCGCTATGGCAACGCCTCCGGGACGGTACCGCCCGGCTGGCCCTTCCTTTTCTCTAACTTCCTGGGAAAGTGGCAGGGACTTTAGTCCCTCGTCTATTTGCAGGGCAGCGCGCCAACCAACCATACGATGCGTCATCACACATTTCCAATTGAAATGGAAAAACGTGAGTGTTGCTGAATTGGAATCTCGTAGCGGAAGCGGTGACGCTTCCTTCAGGGAATGCTCACGCGCTCCCCTCCGGGTGCATGAGGGAAACAGGTGCAGGCTCGGAGAATAACGATACTCAGTCGCCCCGTAAGTTTTGCATCAGCCTCCGGCTTCACGCTCGTCGAGAAGTTCCGTTTGCGCCCGAATCACATTGTTCTCCAGGACAACTTCACCCGCCTTTTTCCCCAGGCGAATGGCCGTTCGCTGACGCCCGGAGCCCGAGTCTTCAATGGTGTTCCCTCGAATGACTGTGCCCTGCGTGGCGCCATCGACAAAGACGCCCCAACCCTCGTTGTCTCGCACCAGGTTATTCTCGAAGGTGACGTCGTGCGCCGCCATGGGCGCCGTCTCGGATCTCCAGTAGACACCGCCCTTGCCGTTGCCGATGATCGTATTGTTCCTCACAAAATTGTCGCTATCCTTGTGACCGATGGACATCCCGTAACCGCCGTTGTCCTCGAGCCAGTTTCCCTCGGCCGTCCCGCCGCGAACGCGCCAGCAGAAGAAGAAACCGTCGCCGTCGTTCTTCACCGCGCGGCAGTGACGTACCGTTGGGCGCTGCGAACCGCTGCCGGGATGCAATCCGAGTCCGGCACAGCGCTCCACCACGCAGGACTCGACCGTGACATCGTTCGACTGCTGAAAGCTGATGCCGTCGCCACTGTAGTCACGCACCACGCAATCCGCGATGACCGTGTGATCTCCGCGGTAGAGAAAGATGCCCGCCACCCGGCAGCCGTCCACCTCCGTGGGGTTCTGCGACCGATTGCCATCAATGGTGAGCTTCTCCACCCGGGCGTCCTCCAGATGATAACCGCTGATGACGGGAAATACCGTGGCGGCAAAGCCGTCGTCGGCCACCATGATGTCGGCATTCATGGCCCGAGAAAGCGTGAAGTAATCTTCCTTCCCGTTGAGAATCGTGGCGCAGACACCGTGAAATCCGCGTTGCTTCCTCGAGCCCACATAGACGCCAAGGCCGATCTCGAACCCCTCCGGATCTGCCAGGGTGATGGCGGCCTCACCAAAATCGCCATCTGCCAACAGGGGCGACCGGATCTCCGGCGCCTTCTTCAGCACCGTCTTGGCGCCGGCCCCCCTCACCGTTACGCGACTGCGCAGATGCAGGGAATCCCGCATGAGATACTCGCCCGGGCCAATCTCAACCACACCGCCGCCGAGATTCCCCACGTAATCGACCGCTGCCTGCAGGGCGCGATTGTCCTTCCCCTGAAGCATGGCCTCATTTGTCTGCCCCACGGTAACGAAGACCGCCGGACGCGCGTGCAGGTCGTTTTCCGCATGCCGACGCCCCGCCTGATCCGCCGGCGCACCCGTCGCGGAGAGAAACGCTAATGTTAGCATCAATCCAAAAATCTTTCTCGTGGAGTTCTTTGCTGTCATCTTTGTCGCCTTCTGTTCGTTTTTACTTTTCTTCTTCTTCAGTCACCAGGTGATGTTGAAACCAATCGGTGACTTCACCGATGGCCTTGGCGATGTTCCCTTCCAAACCGTGTCCGGACTTGGGGTAGATAATCAGCTTGTGCTCCACCTTCTCCCGCTTGAAGGCCTCGGCGATCCACTCCCCATGGCGCGGCGGGACGAGTTCATCCTTCCCTCCCATGATCACCAATGAGGGCGCATCGTCAGGGGTCACGTGCGTCAGGGGCGAGTAGATCCCGGCTTTTTCCAGTTCGAGATTCAGAGCGGGAAAATTCCGGTAGGCGGGGAGTGAATTTGGCGCATCCCAGACGGCCACTCGCAGATCGGTCGGCGGCACCAGGGCGGCCACTGCCGCCACGCGCGAAGATACCCGCAGAATCGGATCCTTGGCCTCGGGATCACCGGCATCGCTCGATGTGCCTAACACCAGCGCCAGATGCCCGCCCGCACTCAATCCCAAGACGCCGAGCCGATCTGCATCGACGCCGAAACGGGCGGCGTTGGCCCTAACAAACCGCACTCCTCGGCGGACGTCGCCCACGGCTTCCGGGATGGTGTAACGCGGACTGCTTCCATGGCGTACGGCAAAAACCTTAAAGCCCTTTTTCAAATATTCACCAAAGAACATCTTGGTCTGTTCCGGTGGTGCCCATCGGGACACCCAGCCGCCGCTGACCATGAAGAGAATAGTCCCCCCGTTGGCCTCGGTGTCCGGATGAAACAAGTCCATCGTTAGGGCCAGGCCGTCCTTGTGCCCGTACACAAGATCGGGTTCGATCTTTCCCCGAGACTCCTCGCCGACCGCTTGCGCCGCCACCCAAAGGCCGAGAAACAAGGCGATCGATCTCTTGAAATTGCGCTTCCTCATGAGGAAAACCCTAGCGAGGCCTCGATCATCAGGTCAATGCCGCATTCCTCCGCCTCCTCCCCGCAGATTCGGATCGTGCTTGTGGAAAAGACGCGTTAGTTTTTCCGGCAAGCGGCAGTAATCCTGTAGAACCGAACGATGCCGGATCCGGAGAACCAGTCCCCAACGGAAGACGCACGCTACGAACTTTTCGTCCGGCTTTTTGCCCGGCACGAACCGGATCTGCGCCGTTTTATCGGGTCCCTCCTACCGACCTGGTCCGATGTCGATGAGGTCGTGCAGCAGACTGCGATCGTCTGCTGGCGGAAGTTTGACCAGTTCGACGCCCAGAGCCAGTTCATGAAGTGGGCCTGCGTCATTGGACGGTTTGAAGCACTGGCCTACCGGCGCAAGGTCGCGAGAGACCGGCTGGTGTTCCGCGAGGACGTTCTCGAACTCATGGCCGACGAAGGCCTGGAGGAACTGGACGCGCGGCGCGCCGAAGAGGAGGCCCTGGAACGTTGTCTCGAGGAGATGCCAGAGAAAGAGCGCCAGTTCCTCACACTCGCCTACACCCCTGGAGTGAAGATCGCTGAGCTGTCGGCCAGAGCGGGTTCCACCGCCGCCGCCTTTTACATGCGGCTCAAGCGCCTGCGCGCCCAGCTGATGCGATGCATCGCCTCCAAAACACTGCACCGGAGAAAGGCCTGAACGACATGGAGAAGGAGAATCACTTTGGTGAGCTAACTGCCGAAGAAGAGGAATGGATCGAGGCCTATCTCAACGGCACGATCCAACCCGAGGCTTTTCAGGACATGCAGGATCGAATGTTGGCGTGCCCGGCAATGCGTCGCACGATGCGCCGCTACTTCAATCTTGACTTTCATTTGCACCATGGGAGCCGAGAGTTCGACAGCGCCGCCCCGCCCTGGCTGGAGGCCGAGGCCGAAAGGACGAAGCCGACGCCATCCAGGTCAAGGATTTGGGCCATCGCCGCAGCCGTGGCCGTCCTCGCCACGGGTCTTTCGTTCCTCGCTCTTCATCAGCGCGCCGAAGCCAAGGCCACGATCACCGCGATCCAGGGCCCGGTGCAGTGGACGAGTGGTGACGGACAGGTGCACAACGATCTGGAAATCGGCGCCCGGCTCGGCGGCGGTGTCCTGGGGGCCATGCTGCCCAATTCCTGGGTTGAGTTTGCCTTTGGAGACGGCTCCAGTGTCACGGTTTCGGGACAGACGAC
This sequence comes from Verrucomicrobiales bacterium, assembly GCA_028281705.1. Lineage (GTDB taxonomy): Bacteria > Verrucomicrobiota > Verrucomicrobiia > Verrucomicrobiales > DEV007 > JAACDM01. The sequence continues at coordinate 1,799 of JANQJH010000589.1, read as the reverse complement.
ATTGATGTTGCCGGCGGGCTCCCAAAGGGAATTGCATCTGCGTCAGGGGAGCCTCTCGGCTTCCATCGTTTCTCAAGAACCGTCCACTCCGATGGCGGTCCACACACCGACCTCAAGAATGGAGGTGTTGGGAACGCGCTTTGAGGTCGATGCCGATCCGGCCTCCACCAGACTCCTGGTCAATGAAGGCCGCGTCCGCATGACACGCCTCGTCGATGGCGTCACGACCGAAGTCGCCGCCGGGCACCAGGTGGTCGCGTCCATCGATTACGAAGATCGGCTGGCCGCGGTTCCCCGTGGCGAGGCCAAGCGCGGGTGGCGGAGCAATCTCTCGAAGGAGGTGACCTACGGACAGTGGTCATCGAAGTTGGAAGCGCTGGCCTACAAACTGAAAAAAGCTGTGGCCGAAGGCAGGATTACCGCCTCTGCAGCCATGGCCAAGTACAAGGAAGCGGCGGACTTGAGCAAGAACCATGGCCACTTGAAAACCCGCCCCAAAATCGTCGAGCCCGGCAGGGGTGCCCTCTACCTGGTGATTCTATCACTCGTAAAGGAACACAATGCGCCTTTGATCGCGGCTCCTGGAGCACGCTTTCGTGTGCGCGGCGGCATCGAATTGAGATCCCCCGTGACCTTCGGATTTACCGCCCGCCACCCCCAAGGTGGTTTCGCAGGCAAGTACGAATACACCCAGAACCTCTCCGATTCCCAGACAGGCTTCGATATCGACTTGCCACTGGCGAGCTTTCAGGCCGTGCGCAATTTCACCTACCCGGATCCGTTAGGATTGGAGATCACTGATTGGTGGTGTTTCACCGCGGGCCACGACGCCGGGCTCGAAATCAATCAAGTTGAATTCCTCACCCCCTAGCAAGCAACACAGATTAACGAACAAGCATGTCCAAGCTCCATCTCACCCTGTTCATCGCTCTGGTGGGCTCTCTCAGCCTCAATGGTTGGCAATACTGGCAAACATCGAGAAAGCTGCAGCACCTTTCCTCCGCGAGCCAAGATGCCCAGGCCGCCAAGGCCCCCCTCCTCTCCCGGGCAAAGCCGGCGGGGGAAAACCCGAAGAAGGCGGCCGCCTCTCCAATCGTGGTGGCCCCAGGCGACCTCGCCAGTATCAATGCAATCACCGATCCCATGGATCGCCTTCAGGCGATGATCGAACACATCAAGACCCTTCCCTCCGATAAGATCGGCAACCTCTTGAAGGAAATTCGCGCCGGCTCGGCCAAGATGGATCCGGAAGCCAAATTGATCGCTCACCTACTCCTGACCCGCTGGGGCCAGGAGGATCCCGAGGCCGCCTTTGCCAGTTTGGGTAATGTCAGTGCGAAACGCGGCGGAGGCGATGCCCTCACCATTCTCGCCAGTCTGGCGGCGACCGACCCCGCTCGAGCCGTTGCCTGGCTCACCGATCCGGAGAACACCATGCAGCACCAGCCGTATCTCGACCACATGCTGGCGCGAACCCTGGCTTCGGAATGGGCGCGTCAGGATCCCGATGCCTCCCTGGCCTGGGCGGCGACCCTTGAGGCCGGTCAGCGAAGCGGTGCCTATGCCGGTATCGTGGGGAACATTCTCGAGTCCGACCCCGAGAAGGCTGCCGCCGCCGCTCTCGAATTGGCGCCCGAGGACCGGTCGAAGTTGTTAGGCGAGATCGCTGAAACCTGGGCCCAGCAAGCGCCCGAAGCCGCTCTGGATTGGACCAACGCCCTTGAGGGACGTGAGCGCGCCGAGGCGATGTCCGAGGCCATTGTCGGATGGGCCCAGTCGGCTCCGCAGTCGGCCGCCGA
>JANQJH010000577.1 GCA_028281705.1 Verrucomicrobiales bacterium | reverse complement strand
ACGAAGCTCGTTCCCCGCCAGGCTAATGATAGCGACGCTCAGCACGGTGAGCACCGCGAGAATCGACATCACCGTCACCAGCGCGACACCGCGCTGCTTTTTCTCGGTGATGGGCCGATCCACTGACTTGGGTTGGATGGCTAGTTTCATGGGTTTGGGTGGAGTTCTCAGAGAATCCAAAACACTGCGGTGGGGGCAGTATTTCCTAAGTAAATGAGCCGCTCCGCAAAGAAGTCAAGGCAATACATACAAAGACAATACAAGAACCTGCCGGAAAATTCCCCACCCACTTTGCTGTTCGCGCCAGCAAAATCCACTCAACTTATTCACTATAAACGTTTTAAACACATCAAAGACCAATTTAAAGGAAGGTTTATTAGCGTTTAGCGCACCTTTCCAGTGGCACCGCGGCGACAAGTATGTATTTTCAATGTAAATTCATCCACGTTTGGGATTTACAAACCCGCCGCCCCTATCTAAGCTCGCCCAACCATTGCCGTCTTCTCGTTATGAAACTGACGCCCACCCCACTTTCCGCCCGTCGCGCCTCCGCTTTCACCCTGATCGAAGTCACGATCGCTCTGGGCATCTGCGCCACGGTGATGATCGCCCTCCTCGGCCTTCTCCCCATGAGCCTGGATCAGATGCGCGAGTCACGCAACATGACGAGCATGGCGCGGATCAGCGAGGACATCATCAACGACGTCCAATTGATGAAATGGGAAGAGATGGAACTCCTCGACGGGGAAGTCCGGGAATACGACGACCAGGGCACCCGCATCCGGAACATCAGCGTGGAAGACAACATGCGCGTCTACGCCGCCGAAATTGAAGTGGAACTCGAAGGCATCCTTCTTCCGGGCGAAACCGAGGAGCGGAACGACTACGCGAAGCGCATCACCATCTACATGGGGCCGTCCCGCGGCGAGAGCGTGAACATGAAGATGCTCGCTGAAACCAACGACCGTTACACCGCCGTCTCCACCGTGATCGCCCGGATGGACGAGCAGAAGCTGAAGAAGTAGCCACGATCATCTGACCAAGACGCAGAGAACCTCATCACCACGCACAACACCATCATGCAACTTCACCCACCAACCCCCCGGCGGCAGGGCGGATTTACCCTGATTGAACTGCTCGTTTCCATTGCGATTCTCATCGTGCTCCTGCTGATGATCTTTTCCATGGTCGACCAGACGCAGCGCACCTGGACACGCGCCTCATCGGAGGCCAACCAATTCCGCGAAGCCCGCCTCGCCTTTGAGTCCATTTCACGCCGCGTGCGCCAGGCCACGCTGAACACTTACTGGGATTACAAGTACGATAACCGGCAGCGTCCCACGGACTACATCAAGCAATCCGAACTCCATTTCATCATGGGCCCAACGGCTCGGTTGACCCAGCGGCCGAGCACGATCTTTCCCGGTCACGGCATCTTTTTCCAGGCTCCCTTTGGTTATGTGGTCGAGAAAGACTACCGCCAGTTCACTGAGCTCCTCAATGCCTGGGGCTTCTTTGTCGAGTTCGGAGACGACCGCGAGTCTCTGCCCGCCTTCCTCCGCGGCCGCGTGCAACCCAAGTTCCGCTATCGCCTGAAGGAGTTTCGTCTTCCGTCCGAGAATTTCGAGATCTATGAGGATGCCGAGCAACGCCGCGAGGCCGAGTCCTCCACGGATAACAAATGGTTCGCCCAGTTCATGGGTGGCGGCGCGAAATCCCTCCTGGTGAAACGGACGCTCTCGGAGAATATCCTCATGCTCGTCCTCACCCCCATGAAGGCCGTGCCCGAAAAAGGCGCGTCCGTTTCGGAAACCTTCTATCAGGACGGCTACTTCTACAATTCACGCACGGGCCTGGGCGATACCGAGTCGGACAACAGTTCCTCTCAAAAGGAAGACAACCTCCACCTCTTGCCCTCCCTCATCCGCGTGACCATGATCGCCATCGACGAGCCCTCGGCTGCCCGGGAGGAACGCGGCGCCAACCCGCCCTCGCTCATTCCCTCGGGTCTTTTCAAGCAACCCAAGAATCTCGAGCGGGATCTCCGCCTGGTGGAGGAACAGCTCCTCGATCGCCGGATTAACAACCGGATCTTCAGCACCACCGTCGCCATGCGCGAAGCCAACTGGTTGCGTCGCGAGCCCCAGGATGACGCCTGATCCCTCCCTCTCCGAATTGACGATTCGTTCACTCGACCTGATCTCCTCATGAAATCGATCACCGCACCCAACGACCCACGCCAGAAGGCCTTCACCCTGATCGAATTGATCATCGTCATCACGATCATTGGGATCATGATGGTCTTCACCGTTCCCGCCATTTCCGGTGCCTTGAAGGGCCAGAAGCTGTCCCAGGCGGCGGATCTCTTGCGTTCCCAGCTGGCCTACGCTCAGCTTCAGGCCCAGAAGGAAAACGCCCCGATTCAGATTCGCTTCTTTCAGTACCGGGATCCCACCCTCCCAGGGGACGATGAAAAATTTCGCGCTTACCAGCTCTTCCGCCGGGCGGCGTTCGACCGCAGTGATCGCAACGCCGGTAGTGTGAACAAGAACGTTGAAGTCATGGAGCCCATTGGGCCGCTGAGAAAACTCCCAGTCCCCATCGTCTTCGCCGATAGTGAACGCATCTCGACGCTCCTCAGTCTCCAGAAAACGCGGGGCGAAGTTCCCTACAAACGGAACCGGCCTCTCGATGCCCAATTTGTCGCTTTCGATTTCGAGCCTACCGGTTCCACCAATCTCGGGGCGGCCAAGCAGTGGTATGTCACGCTCGTGGACGAGAAGAAGGAAAAGGGCGCCGAGATTCCGGATAACTTTGCCACCGTGCAGATCGACCCCTTCACCGGGTCCGTGCGGCTCATCCGCCCGTAAGTAAAGTAAGGCGTCGCCTCACCGCTTTCCCGACGAGATTCGTCCTTTAGTTAGCACTTTCCCAGAATGACCGAGGGACTTCAGTCCCTCGGTCATTTGGAAGCACCCCAATGTTGGAGATAACCTCCGGCAAAGAGGGACGCAGACGGGGCGGACAGGAAGCGTCATCGTCATGGCAGGCAATGACAAAGGGAGAAGCCGAAGCTCTCCCTTTGCGCGGAATCTCTGTCGTCTGGTTAGTGAGCAAACTGGCGCACATTCACCACGCGATAGCGGTAGAACTGCTCCAGACTCTCCGCCGTGTTCTCGATCCGCTCATTCTTGTAGTCGGGAATGTCACGATCGGTCGGGTCGAGGAAGCGCTCGATCACGGCAGAGCCGCGGTACTCGCCACTCACCTGGTCCTGGCCGGCAACAAACTCGTTCAACGGCGTGCCCCGGACCTTCTGCAAGGTCTGCACGGTCATGTAGACCTTGAAGGTGTTCGACTTCGTCGTCACCCGCGGATAGATGTTCGCATAGGGCTGCTCGATGGTGTTGTCACCGCTGAGGCGATGCTTGTCCCACCACCGGCGGATCCCCTTGCTGTCTTCGTCCCAAGTGACGTCTTCGTCCTTCGGATAGAGGAACATCTCACAGATCTCCGTGGCCGTGCGGAACACCTTGCCTTGTTCGAACTTGTGCTCCCACTGGGCGAACGTGCCCTTCTGGAAGTCCAAGTCCACCGGGTGATGCCAGCCCTCGTGACCACCCTTGGCGTCGTCCTTGTAACGACGGCCTGCCGAGTTGGGAATCCCGAGCACGCGCTCGGACTTGAAGACGGCCGCCAGAGCCGTGGCACGCTTGATGTAACTGAAGGGCAGCATCTGGTAGTTCAGATTGACCTTCCCGTTGGTGGCAAAGGGCTCACTGATCGGATAGGGCTCCACGATCGGCATCCAGAAGAAATCCAGCCAG
>JANQJH010000570.1 GCA_028281705.1 Verrucomicrobiales bacterium | reverse complement strand
AATAATCCATGGGGCGCATTCGGTGGCGCCTGGTCAGGCTCTACGGCGAGAGGGCCTCCGAATTGATCGAGCGTTTCCACATGATGATCGGCCGCTATGGCGTCGGTGTCGATGTCACACCATTGAGCGATCGATGGACAGAACGGGATGCGCTCCTCATCACCTACGCCGACATGGTGCAGCACACCGGGGAACGCCCCTTGGCCACGCTCAAACGCTTCCTCGAAACCCATTTGCCGGGAACCTTTCGGACAATACACATCCTGCCATTTTCCCCTTGGTCTTCAGATGATGGTTTCTCTGTCATCGACTACCGTAAGATCGCCCCCAATTACGGAGACTGGGAAGACATCGAGGCTCTCTCACAGAGCTTCCAAATGATGTTCGATCTCGTTCTCAACCATTGCTCATCCCACAGTGGCTGGTTTCGCGATTTCATCAACGGGGTGGAACCCGGAAGCGATTACTTCATCGACACGGCTCCGGATACCGACTTGACGGACGTCGTCCGGCCGCGGCCCTGGCCTCTCCTCACCAAGGTGACGACTCAGGAGGGCGAGGCTCACGTCTGGACAACGTTCAGCGAAGACCAGGTCGATCTCAACTGGCAGAATCCCAATGTGCTCTTTGAATTCATCGATATCCTCCTCTTCTACATTTCCAAGGGCATGCGCATTATCCGGCTCGACGCCGTGGCCTATCTCTGGAAGGAACCCGGAACGCCCTGCATCCATTTGGAGGAAACCCATGAGATCGTGAAACTCATGCGTGATATCGTCGACATGGTCGCGCCGCAGACGATTATCCTCACGGAAACCAATGTTCCCCATCAAGAGAACATCAGTTACCTCGGAGCGCGCGATGAAGCCCACATGGTCTACCAGTTTAGCCTTCCCCCGCTTCTCCTCTATTCCCTGTTAAGGGGAAACTGCCATGAACTTCGCCTCTGGGCACAATCCCTCCCGCCCCTCGCGGAAGACACCACCTTCCTCAATTTCACCGCCTCGCACGACGGCATCGGCGTCCGGCCTCTTCAAGGTCTGATCAGCGAAGATGACCTGGAATGGCTGGTCCAGGAAGTCAAAGCGCGCCACGGTCTGGTGAGCACACGGCGGCTGCCCGACGGCACCGAGAGCCCCTACGAACTCAACATCACCTACGCTTCAGCCCTCTCTGATCCGGAGAGTCCCGAGCGAGGTCGCCTGCGCTTTCTCTGTTCCCAAGTCGTCGCCATGTCCATGCGGGGGATTCCGGCGCTCTATTTCCCCAGCCTCTTCGGCACCCCCAATGACACCCATGGCGTCCAGGAGCTAGGCCATCCTCGCGCCATCAATCGCAAAAAATGGGATGACCTCGAACTCAAAACGCTCCTCAAACAGTCCGACGGCGAGAGTTCGATCATCTTTGAAGCGCTGGTTTCGCTCCTGCGAAGGCGAGCCGACTATCCCGCCTTTCATCCGGACGCGAGCCAGGTCGTCTTGGATCTCGGCGATGAGGCCTTTGCTCTCCTGCGCATCGCGATCGACGCCAGCCAGCGTATTCTCTGCCTCTTCAACGTGACGGGCCATGAAGTCGATCTGCCGATGGTGGAACTTCTGCCCAAGCTCGATTGGAGAAAGAACGAGCATACCAAGTTACGCGATCTCACCACCGGGCTTCTGGTAAGACACGAATCCGAGCACCTCATCCTCACACCCTATCAGTACCTCTGGCTCGTGACCGAGTGAGACGGACACCCCGCTGAAAAAACGACGGGAGAGGCCCGGAGGCCCCTCCCGTTTCAGACATTCTCTTCTGTTTTTCGGAGTAGAAGAAGTGTTATTTGGTATTCACCTGGAGGCGGGCGTAACGAGCGCCATCCTCTGACAGTGCCTTGGTGTGGCGCAGGACCACGACTTCCTTCCCGTCTCCATTGTCCGTCACACTGATCTCTTCCACGCCTTCGGCGGCAGACCACGACACCAGATCCGTGGAAACCTGCAAGGTGGATTCGACGTCTGTCAGCCCTGCCGTGCGGGTGAAGATCACTTGCAGGAATCCCTCGTCCACAAACACCGCGGGAACCCTCTCCGGCTCGGCACTGAGGGGATCGCCGCCTAACAAGTACTCCGCCAAGGTCGGAAGGCCGTCGCCATCGGCATCAGCCGCGGGACCGGCAATATCGGGATCGGCACGCTCAGCCTCGGAGAACTGCTCCGCCAGCCAGTCGGTAAACCCTTCACCCGGCTCCGGATCCACCGGACCGCCACTCTCATCCGTTCCCGGAGTTCCGTTCTCCTTCGAACCCGCAATCCAACTGCCGGGGAGAGAAGGATCGGGGTTGTTAGCCGCTCCGGCAAGCACGAGAGCCTTCCCTTCGCCATCCGCATCCTGCGGCCAGGGCTCTTCGTCGGAATAATTGAACTCATGGATGGTGCTGCGATCGTGCGCCCGCAGAAAAATCCGGGCGCCGGAGTTGGTCAAACCGCCGGTGTACTGTCCGGCCGGGAGAATGGGCGTCCCATACCGTTTGGCAAAGGCATCCGCATTGGCCACCACCACGAGCCGTTCCCCGGGAGCCAAACTCGCATCGTCAGCAAAATCGAAATCAGCTGCGCCCCTCAGGCGAACGCCGTAAAGGCTCACCTGCTTCGACCCGATGTTCAGCAGCTCGATGAACTCGAAGTCATCCTTGTCATCAAACCCGTCCGCCTCCTCGGCCGCCGTGGGGTCAGCCGGATTGTACATGATCTCGGAGACCACGAGATTCTCGCTGCTGGCAGGCTCCTCTCCAACAAAGTAGCGAATCTTCCCGATGGCCGACCACTCCAGCGTCGGGCCATCCTCCGACGTCTTGTGCGTCGGATCCCATTTGCGAGCGTAGATGGTGGTGGATTCCGTGACGTCAAAGGCTCCATCGTACTTCGTCGCCGTCGCACTGGGCTCACCGCCCACCGCGCGAGGATCACTGCCGTCAGTCGTGTAGTAAACCTGGAGCGGATTGAAGATACTCGAAGGAGGCGCCTCCATGGTAACACTAACGGTTCCATCATGCACGCTCTCGGATGGCGTGTAAGTCGGCGTCGTGACCATCTCGCTTTCGATCCATTCCATCCGCGTGGTCATCCAATCTTTGAGATGCTCCACCGCGCCGGCATGCCCTCCCGCGGGGGCACCCTTCCACTTATCGAAGTTGCGGTCTCCGGCCTCTCCAATCGTCGCCCCCTGATGGTCGATGATGCGGCTGATATGCTCGATGCTAAAAGCCGGGAGCGGCGTGTCATCATATTCGGTCGTGACCAACTCTTCATCGCGCAACTCGCGCCACCGATCGACCCAGGCCTGCGTGAATTCTTTCTCTTTGAAGAGTTCCTGCCACCACCGGGGCTCCCCCAGTGCGGAGCGGAAGAAGTGCGTCCCGTTATCCCCCCCACGGCCACGCCACCGCTCGGCATCCGTCGTTCTTCCATCCGTCGATCCGGCAGACCGGTCGTAGTCCCAAATGGGACCGGCATGAATCTTGCCCGTACCCTCTTCACTGTCGCGCTCCTTGAAGAAATAGCCGCTGATGCGCATGGCATCGACATTGAGGGGAATCACATTCAACCAATGGTGGTCGATCCAGCTCTCGACATCAATGTAAGCGGGATAACCTTCCACGGGGTCAGGGTTGTCCAGGACACCATTGAACTCATTGAGCACGTCTTTGAGATAGTCCTCCTGATGCCCTCGCTCCGGCCGGTCCTCTTCCGTGGGATAAACCATCTGCACCGCAGTACCGCCAGCGGTGAACTGCCAGATTCCTTGATCACTCTTGTCCTTCTTGAAGATGTAGCCACCCGTTATCCCGGGGGCCTCGGTATCCGTTTCCGACATCGCCGGAACATCCACGCGGTCACCGCCGCGTTTGATCGTCTCCATGAAGGTATAAACGCCGAAATAATCTTCCTCACCAACCTCGGTCCCGTCGTCATTGAGATAGAGTTCAACGTGGCGAGTCCGCGTCGCGTAGCGGTCCATCGTGTTGCTCAATTCCATGATCCAGGTGTTGCGAATGAGCGCCTTGTCAAAGGTGAAACGGGCGTTGAGAATGAAATCCGAGTTGGCCGGCATGCCCAAGGGAGCCAGCGTCCGATCGCGGCCCTCTTTGTTGTCGTCGGCATCCTGCTGGTCGTTCCACAGCTCCATCCGCATGGGAAACTTGGCGAATCCGCCAGAACTCTGACCGCGCTTGCGCACGCCACCCCGGCTGTTGGTTTCCAAGGGGCCGATCAAATTAGCCCGGCCGCTGGCCTCCACATCCTGGAAACCAATCGCCATGTTGGTCATGCTGGCCTCCTTCGAAGCCACGCTGTTGCCAAAGGTATCGACAATCACTAACGGAATCTCGGAATCCCGATCGGCCAATTCCGGTGACACCTTGATAAAGACCTCCGTGCGGCTCGGACCTCCGCCCGTGCTGGCATTGATCATCACGGTTTTGTCAATCGTGATGGGCCCATTGTAAGTCTTCTTGTTAAACAGGGTCGGTTTGCGCCCGTCCTCCGTATAGTCAATCGCACCCCCAGCCGGAGAGGAAAGTTCCAACGTCAGGGTATCGGTGAAAGCCTGTCCCGTGAGGGAAAAGAGGACGACATTGTCCGCGTTCTCCGCCCCCGGGGTGGGTTCATTGCTCATTTCATAGGTCCGGGAACCAACGCTCTCCACCGCGATATAACTCTCGTCATCCTCGAGCGGAGGGACGACCACGCTGCTCACCAGAGACTGGCCGTCTTCAGCGACCAAGGCGACATATTCTCCCCGCCCGCTGATCCCGAAGTTGGTGTGAAGTTCACCCTCGGCATCACGCCGGTCCTTCCCGGAAGCAAAGACGACCAGGTAGCCATTGGCAGGAATCTCCACGTCGGGAAAGGCCCAACGCTCGAGATTGTCCTCGTCGTCCGTGAGAAAATGACCCTCGAGACTATAGGCCGCCCCATCGGGATTGTAGAGTTCTACCCAATCGGGAAATTCGCCGTCTTCATCGGCATGGGCCGTCTCGTTGGACGACATCACTTCATTGATTATGGGAACGGCGGCGGCGGTGCCGACACCGACAACGGCGGTGAGCAGGCAGCATAGAGAGATTGGGTATTTCATAACGTCTCGTGTGTTGGGGATTACCGACTAAGATAAGGGAACGCTGATCATTTGTCGAACGAACGAGCACGTCAACGTTTAAGCGAGCAAGCTTGCGGCCAGGAGCGCGGCGACCGCGAGCAAATGTAAGGCGCTCAGAGCGAGGAATCGGTTGTAGCGAGGGCTGGGAGGCGTCCGCCAGACCCGCCAGGCGATCATGAGGCCGAGGGGTAGGCTCAGCAGCGGCCACCAGGCGGCCGCCGGCGCGGCAAAAACCAACCAGATTGGTCCCAGGATCAGCGTGGGAGCCGCCAGACAGAAGACGATCTCCCTCTTGGCCCAGCGCGGCCCCAGCCTCACCGCCAAGGTGCGTTTCCCCGTTCGCTCGTCCTCCTCACGGTCCCGCAAATTGTTCACCGCGATGAGCGCCGTCGAGAGCAGCCCGATCTGCGTGCCTAACAAGAGCGCCTCCATCTCAAAGGTGCCCGTCTGGAGAAAACAGCTCCCGATCACGGCCACCCAACCGAAAAAGATGAGCACGAAGAGATCACCCATGCCCCGATAGGCGAGTGGCCAGGGCCCACCCGTGTAGCCGTAGCAGAGATAGAGGGAAGGAATTCCCAGAGCAATGATGGGCCACCCACGCGCCTGCCACAGAGGCAGGGCGCAGAGCCCGGCAACGACGAGCACCAGAGAGGCCGCGGTCAAAACCTGCCGGGCCGTCAGGTCGCCCGAGGCCGTGACCCTCCTCGGGCCCAGCCGCTTCTCCGTATCCGCACCTTTCTCATGATCGATGGCATCGTTGAAGAGATTGGTCGCCATCTGAAGCGCCAGACACGAGGCCAGCGCCCAGAAGGCCAACTCGAGCCGGAAGGTCTCCGCCGACAGGCGATAGCCTAGCACAGTCCCCACCGCCACCGGTGCCAGCGCCGCCGGCAAGGTCTTCGGTCGCGCCGCTTGAACCCAGGCAGAGATCGGAGTCGACATGATGCTTCCACTCTGGCGGGAGAGCCGCCACTCTCAATGACAAAGGGAGAGGCCTGGGCCTCTCCCTTTGCGCGGGGGTATTAATTCTCGTTCGAGGCCGGTCTCCCGGCCATCGCTTTTCTTAATGAGCGAACTGACGCACGTTCACCACGCGATAGCGGTAGAACTGCTCCAGACTCTCGGCCGTGTTCTCGATCCGCTCATTCTTGTAGTCGGGAATGTCGCGGTCGGTCGGGTCGAGGAAGCGCTCGATCACGGCAGAGCCGCGGTACTCGCCACTCACCTGATCCTGCCCGGCAACAAACTCGTTCAACGGCGTGCCCCGGACCTTCTGCAAGGTCTACATGACCGTGCAGACC
>JANQJH010000068.1 GCA_028281705.1 Verrucomicrobiales bacterium | reverse complement strand
CCCTCGGACAATCGCCTCAGATCCTCCTCCTCCAACCACCGGGCCGTTTCCTCACGCATCGGATGGCGAAGCTCGTCCGCCACATCCATGCGCAGAATGGGCTCTGTCAACGTACTCAGCGTCCCGTCGGAGAGAAAACCAAGACCGTTCAAGGCCTGACCTTGCGGCAATGTCAGCACCCCTTGCCCTAGCATGGTTTCACCAAGACCAAAGCCGGCCGTGTCCGGATCGGGCAGCAAGCGCAAGGCGAGCACGCGTTGCTCCCCGGAATTCGCCACCAGGAAATGCCCCTCGTAAGCCTCCCCCAAGGCCGTCCCCGGCTGGAATGCGAAACCGGCGGCAACGACACCTGGAAGAAGGTTGGCCAGACACGGCGTGATCGCCGCCGTCTGCCCATGAAAAAAGGGTTTCCACAGATTCTCTTCCATCCACACCTCGTACTCGTCGATCTCGCCAGAACTTTCCTTTCCGGCATGCCGTCCATAGGCATCCCGCCAGCCGAAATCACTCCCCTGAAGCACCTCGAGAAGCCGCCCGCCATCGCCCAGACCTCCATCGCGATCCAGGGCGAAGAGGTTCCCAAAGTCATCAAAGGCCAGCCCTTGGGAATGACACAGCCCCCAGGCGAAGATCTCCCGATTCTCCCCCTGGCGATCGCCGCGCAGGATGACTTCACCACGAGATCCCTCGCGACGCTCGGCCCAGTAAGCCCTGCCGTCCGGTCCCACAATCGAGCCCACCGGGGCCTCCAATGCCTCCAGGCGGCCTTCCTCCCGCTCTCGGCGTGCCTCCGGTGGTGGCGGCGGGTCCTCCACCATGCGGAGTCGGGGCAAGCCCTCTTCAGCCGCCACCGTGAGATCGGGAAGAGAAAGGCCGAAGACCAACACCAGCCAAACAGAGAGAGATCGCCACCGATTCATGCCCCATTAAAGCACAGATCTCCCGTTCGGACTTGCACCTCTCGAGTGCGCTGACTAGAACCCTGGGGATCATGAAAAAACTCACGTCCCTCGCTCTCCTCGTCGCTGCCCTTCATTTCAGCCTCGGCGTCGCCGTGGCCGACCACCACGGAGGCAAAGGCGCCAAGCCCTTCAACGGCAAGAACCTCCTCGACTGGTCCTTCAAGGCCAAGAAGACCAAGGGAGGTCAACCGATCAAACCCAAGTGGGTCGTGGGCACGCCATCGCTTGCCGCCGATAATCCGGGCGCTCTCGCAGCCTCCGCTGGCGAAGGCGCCATGGTGAACCTGGTCAGCGGCCACGGCCAGAGTCTCGATATTTACTCCAATGCCAAGTTCGGCAGCAGCCGGGTGGAAGTCGAATTCCTGGTGGCCCAGGGCGCCAATTCGGGTGTCTACCTCATGGGCGAATACGAGGTCCAGGTCTTGGACAGCTATGGGAAAGACAAACTGGGCAACGGCGACATGGGCGCCGTCTACGGTGCGGCCCCGCCCTCCCTCAATGCCTGCAAGAAGCCCGGCGAATGGCAAAAATACGTCTTCGAATACGAGGCTCCGAAGTTTGACGACGAGGGCAAGAAGACCTCGAACTTCAAACTCTTGAAAGTGGAGTTGAACGGAAAGGTCCTCCACGAGAATCTCGAACTCAAGGGACCAACCCCCAGTGGTGTCACCGGCAAGGAAGCTGCCGAAGGCCCCATCATGTTCCAGGGTGATCACGGCCCCGTGGCCTATCGCAATATTGTGATCACGCCACTGAAGAAGAAATAGAAAGAGGGCGGCATGCCCTCCGCAGTGGCTCCAGACACAGCTCTTCATCCGCTCGACCTCAAGGCACTGGACTACTCCGTGGTCCAGCAGTGCATGCACTGCGGCATGTGCCTGCCCACCTGCCCGACCTACAATCTCACCAATCGCGAACGGCACAGCCCGCGTGGCCGCATCGCCTTGATGCGCGCCATCGCGGACGACGAACTCTCTTTGGAAAAGGAATTCGTCGACGAGATGGATTTCTGCCTCGGCTGCCTCGCTTGCCAAACGGCCTGCCCGGCCAAAGTCGACTACGCCCAGCTCTTTGAAGTGGCGCGCGCCAGCGGCAACAAGGTCACCTCGTCACCTCGTCCCCCACGGGTACGCTTCTACCGTGCATTGACCCTCGGCTTCCTCTTTCGCCGGCCCTGGGCACTCCGATGGGCCGGCCGCAGCCTCCGCTGGATCCAGCGGAGCGGTCTCTTCGAGGCCTTCCTCGAAAGCCCACTAACACAATGGCTCCCATCAAAGTGGCAGCGCCTCCTCACCATGACCCCAGTCGTCGAGGAAAAGTTCTCTGACGACCTTCTGGCCTCCTCGGAGCGACCGTCAAACGGAGCGATACGCCATCGCGTCGGACTCCTCACCGGCTGCATCCAGGACCTGGCCTACGCCTCCATCAACCGCGACACCGCCGATGTCCTGTTAGAGCACGGCTGCGAAGTGCTCACCCCTCGCAGCCAACACTGCTGCGGTTCGATCCACGGACACAATGGCGAGACGAACTGGGCCCGTGAAGTCGCCCGCAAGAACATCGACGCCTTCCCCCTCGCCGAACTCGACGCCATCATCACCAACGCCGGCGGCTGCGGTTCCCACCTCCGCCACTACGGACGCCTGTTAGCAGATGACCCCGGCTACGCCGAACGCGCCCGGCTGTGGGACAGCAAGGTTCGCGACATCCACCAGTGGCTCGTCGCCATCGGCCTGAAATCGCCTAGCACAACGACTTCCGCACCACGGCACCGCGTGACCTACCACGAATCCTGCCATCTCTGCCACGGCCAACAGGTGACCCGTGAACCCCGGGACATCCTCCGCGCCATCCCCGGCCTGACCCTAGTCGAACTCCGTGACGCCCAAGTCTGCTGTGGCAGCGCCGGCGTCTACAGCATCACCCAGCCAGAGGCCTCCGAAGCCCTCCTAAGAGATAAGGTAACGCTCCTCCTGGCAACTAGGGCTGACATCGTCGCCACCGCCAACCCCGGCTGCGATCTCCAACTCCAGCGCGGCCTCAAGGAAGCCGGCTCCGGCATGCGCGTCGCCGCCCCAGTCAGCTTGTTAGCCGAAGCCTACCGTCACCAACGAGGTTGAATCCTGAAACGGCGGTTTTCGTGATTTTCGTGGACAATATCCAAAATCCACGCACATCACGAGCCACCCCATCAGTGTGTCAAAGCGTAGAACACGATGTTGATCCCCATGGGGAAACACATTTTCTCCGAATACTTCTTGAAGAACCAGGGATTGAAATCCTCCTCCTCCCAGCCATCGGCAAGATCATTGTTATGGCACGCGAGCATCATGATCCGCCCCTTGTCATCATACCAGGCGTAGTAATGAGGCTTGTTCATGTCCTCCGGGTCCTCAAAGTCGAAGCTCTTAATTTCGTAATGGTTGTCCAGCCCCAGTTCGTGCCACTTTTCCGCAGCATCATGGCTCGGCACCTGGGGGAGGAAGTCCAGTTTGAACACGCAGTTGAAAATCGGATGATCCAGTTTGAGTTCCACCGGCTCCTTATCCGGAAACACCCCTTTCATGGCATCCGTGATCTCGCCCCAACAGCGTTTCCCCCACTGATCGTCGGTCATGATGAATCCACCGTTGAGGAGATACTTGCGTAGCGCCTCTTCTTCTTCCGGCGTGAAATAGATGTCCCGCATGTCGCTCATGAAGGCGAAGGGATACTGAAAAAGGCGCTCATCCGTGATCTCGATGTTGAGGCAACCGGGATTCACTTCGATCGCGGTCAGTTCCTGCAGACGGCGCGTGAAATTGAGTTCGGCATCGGGAAAATCCGTCAGGCCATCATCGTCGCCCTTGTGGCGGAGACGGACGAAGGTGAAATGATCGGAGGGAAAATCCTCGTCCACCTGCCACTCCTCGCGGTCCTCGCCGATCCACTCCGGTGCGCTGCTGCGAAAACTCCGGCCTCCGATATTTCGCGGGAGACCCGTCGAGGGATCGAAGGGCACCTGCGCCCAGAGCAGGGCGGCGGCGAGCATTCCGATCATACCTCCACCCAAGACCAACCCGGTCTTCCCCTTTTTTCCATGCGAGAAAAGCTTCTTCATGCGGCTCTAGTGCAGTCAGGGAGAGACTGTAACCAGATTTCGGAAAAGCGAAACTCTTGAGCGAAATTCCTCGGCGACCCGGTGCCGTCGTCACCTCCTCACTCGCGGACCAGCGTGGCCACGCATTCGAGGTGTCTTGTCTGGGGGAAGAGGTCGAAGGGCTGCAGGCCCTGCAGGCGGTAACCGTGGTCGGCAAAGGTGTTGAGATCGCGCATCTGCGTCGCGGGATTGC
>JANQJH010000504.1 GCA_028281705.1 Verrucomicrobiales bacterium | reverse complement strand
GTGGGGATCCTTGTCGAGATGATAGAGTTCCTCTGTCGGAGCGTAGCCCTGGGCAGCGTAGGGCCAGAAGATGTACTTCCGGTTCTGCGTCACCACCGCCAGACTGTGCACCGGCCGCGGCCCCCACACATTGATCAAAGCGAGACTCTCGTGAATCGCCGCTGTCGGAGCGTCGAGGAGCGGGAGCAAGCTCCGGCCATCCATGTTGTCCGGCGCCTCCAGGCCTGCCAGATGCAAAAGCGTCGGCGCAAAATCCACGTTCCCGGTCAGGGCATGGCAGCGCAGGCCCTTCTTGTAACTGGCATGCCGCGGATCGACGACGATGAGCGGCACCCGGGAGGCCTCCTCATAGGGCAAGACCTTGGAACCGTAACCGTGAGAGCCGCAGAGAAAGCCGTTGTCCGAGGTGAAGATGATGACCGTGTTCTCCGCCACGCCCTCTTTCACCAAGGCCTCGCGGATCATCCCCACCGCAGCATCCACCGCGTAGACCTGCTGATGGTACTTCGCCATCACGGCATCGTAGTCATCCGCATACCCCCAGCTCTCGAAGCGCTCGTACTGCCTCCCCTGGCGGCTCTGCTTGGCGAAATGCCGCCCATGTTTGCGGCCATAGTTCACCGGTTTGGTGAAGGTCTTTCCCTCATAAACGGCGTCATCCACCGGATCCGGCGTCACCGGACGATGCGGTGCCTTGAAACTAATCGAGAGACAGAAGGGCTTCCCCGATTGACTCGCCTCGGCGATGAAGTCCCTGCCAAAAGCGCCATACGCGCGGCTCGCATGGGGATACTCCTTGGCATAGGCCGCCATGGACGGATTCTTCGCTGTCTCAAAATGCGTCTGCCCGGGCCCGGCACCCCATTTGTCAAAGTCCGCCTTGGGCAACGATCCGCGCGTGTGCGGCTCATCCGCGACTTCAAATCCAATCTTGCCCGCAATGGCGGTGCGATAGCCCGCCTCACGCAAGAGCATGGGATAACTCCGCCTCCAGTGCTGGCGCAACATGGCGCCGTGCTCGAAGTTGCAACCAGTCTTGTACTCATACATCCCCGTCATGATACTCGCCCGGCTAGCCATGCAGATGGCCGTGGTGTCGTAGTGGCGATCGAAGGTCATGCCATCACGGGAGAGCGCGTCGATGTTCGGCGTCTTGACGTCCTTGTTTCCGTAGCAGCCCAGCGAATACGTCGTCTGATCATCCGTGAGGAGGAAGACCAGGTTCGGCTGCCGCGGCTCCTCAGCCGGAGAGTCCACGGCCGAGGCAGCGAGCGCCAGTGAGAAAAGTAAAATGGGTTTGATCATGTCCATATCCGTTCTGCTAAAATCAAAATGGGCGCGGTTTCCAATCGGGAATCCCCTGGTCCTCGAGCTGTTTTTCATAACGCACCGCCTGCGGTTGGGCCGGCGCATAAGGCACGTCTTCGTTCACCATGAGAGGAAGCGTCTCCTCCCACCAAGTATCGTAAACCGCCCGCAACCCGGCGACGACATCGGCATGGGCATCGATGACGTTGGTCATTTCGTAAGGATCCGACTCGATGTCGTAGAGTTCGGTGTTGTTCACCAGCCGCCACCGGGCCGTTCTCACGGCGCAGTTCTTGAACTTGGCCTTGTCCGGATCCGATCCCTTCTCCCAGCGCCCTTGGTGGGTGAAGAGATGCCTGTCCTCCCAGTGGGCCTTGGGATTCTGCAGGAGCGGGATCAAGGAACGCCCGTCGATCTTCTGGATGTCGCCGGGAATCTCAACGCCGGCCAGGGCGCAGAACGTCTTGTAGTAATCGATGTGCGCCGTCAGCACCGGGATATCGACGCCTTCCCCCAGCACGCCCTTCCACCGCCAAAAACACGGCACATGCGTTCCCCCTTCGTAGGGCGAACCCTTGCCTGTCTTGAAGCCGGCGGTGAACATCGGAACACGCTTCCCATAACGCTTGGCTCCACGTCCCGCCTGACCGTTGTCCGTCATGAAAATGACCAGGGTATCCTCCCAGGCATCCCACTCATCAAGCTTGGCCATCAACCTGCCAAAGTTGTCATCGATGTTCTCGATCATTCCGCAGCGCCCCGCCGTGTTGGCGTCGTAGCCGAGATCGAGAAAGCGCTTCTTGTAACTCTCCGGAGCGATCATGGGCCCGTGCGGGGCATTCGTCGAAATGTAAGCAAAATAAGGCTTTTCCGCCTCGCGCTGCGCGCGGATCCATCCCAGAGCCGCATCGAAAAAGACGTCGGTGCAGAAACCCTTCGTCTTCACGATGGTATCATTGTGTAGGATATGGCAGTCGAAGTAGCGGTTCTTTCGGTTAGGCGGAAAGTCCGCACAACTGCCAGGGTAAGACTGTCCGATCCCACCGGCGCCGTGAATGAATACCTCGCCAAACCCACGGTTGTACGGCTGGTAGGCGTCCTCATCACCCAAATGCCATTTGCCAAAGATCCCCGTCTCGTAGCCCGCCCGATGGAGCAGTTTGGGAAAGGTCGTCGTGCTCAAGGCCATGCGCTCGCGTTCCCTGATCGTGTGGGTCACTCCATTGCGAAACTCGTGCCGCCCACTGAAAATGGCAGAGCGTGTCGGGGCACAGGTCGGGCTCACATGGAAATCGGTGAAGCGGGTGGAGACACCATAAAACCGGTCGAGATTCGGCGTCTTGAGCAAGGGATTCCCCAGACAGGAGAGATCTCCCATGCCCTGGTCATCCGTCATGAAGAGGATGACATTGGGCCGGCTGCCGGCAAGATCCTGCCCCAGGAGTCCGCTCGAGGGGGCGGTCATGAAGAGGACGAGAAGAAGAAATCGATGGAAGATTCTCATGAGTCGGGCCCATCCTAGAAGATCGCACGCCCGTGACAAGTGGAAGGATAGAGAGGATCGGTTCATTGAATCCTCCGCCCGGGCTCCGCGGAAAGCGCTTTCGGCTTCCTCGCGACCGCAACCCGCGCTAGTATTCTCTCATGCTCTCGACCCGGAGCCTCTCTCTCGCAGCGGCATGGATCGCTGTTTCTCTGGGTCGACTCGGCGCCGCGGGGCCGGAACCGATCGAGCAGTACGCCATCGAACTCATCAATCGTGCCCGGAGTAATCCCGGTGCGGAAGCCGCCCGCATCGGGATCGATCTCAATGAGGGCCCGCCCTCGGCAACCCTTCTGGACGAACCCAGACCGCCCATGGCCATCGATCTCCGCCTCCAGGAAGCCGCCAAGCTGCACTTCTGCTGGATGCTCTCCCCCGACGGGGCTTTCACGCACACTGCTAGTGGGACCATTGGGGAGAATTGTTTTACCGGAATCAATCCCTGGGACCGCATGGTTGCCGCGGGCTACATGTGGTCGGAGTTTGCCGAGAATCTGAGTATCAGCCCTGTGGAATCAGAAATTCCCTCGGCCGACGACCTCCATCGCAACCTCTTTCACGACGCGCTCCTGCCAGGCCGTCCCCACCGCCTCAATCTCCTCAATCCGCGACTGAAACACATCGGCATCGCCTGGGGAAACACGTCCTCCCTCATTCTCAAACGCGGCGAAGTCCAGGTCATGGGCAAACCGCTCACCGATGGCATGGCCTACCTCACGGGCGTGGTCTACGACGACGTGGACGAGTCGAACTTCTACACGCCAGGCGAAGGCCTCGGCGGGGTGCAGCTCCAGGTCGTTGGTTCCGATCTCGTGGGCGAGACCTTCGATGCCGGTGGTTACACCATCGACATGACGGGACTTGCCGACGGCGGACATACGCTGAGATTCACCCACGACGGGAAAACGACCGATATTCCCTTCACCAAGAACGGCTCGGCCAACGTCAAGGTCGATGCCTTGGCCGCGACTTTCACCGACGCGCCGGCTCCGGCCGGCTGGGCCGCCACTGGGCTCGACCCACTGAGCGATGGAGACCTGGACGGCCTGCCCGCACTCGTCGAGTATGCCATCGGCAGCGATCCGGGAGCGTCCACCGAAGGCCTGTGGTGGGACGCCGACAGCGGCGCCCTCGTCCTGCCCGGCACGCGCAACGATGACTGGCCTGACGATGTCGAGATCGTGGTCGAGTCCTCGCTCACCCTGACTCCCGATTCCTGGGAAACACTGGCGAAACGCGATCCCAATCAAGCGTGGGATCCAGCCATCGTCACCTCGGCCAATGGCGCCACCCGTGTGACCCCGCCGGTGGCCGCCGATCCCGCGAGATATTATCGTCTGCGCGTCTCGCTTCCGTGAGAAGTGCCCGCCCGGAGCGCGCCAGGACAAAGCAGACTAGCCTTCGGCTACCATCCGTGCCAGGCTTGCCACCATGATGGCACCATCAACCTTCTCCCTCAGAGCTACTCTCTTCGCCGGTTTCCTCGCGCCTGCACTGGCACTCGCTCAAGACGACGCCCAACCGGTGGATCTCTTTCCTCCAACCGGAGGCATGTGGCTCCCCAGTCAGATCCCTGAACTCGAGGCCCAACTACGCGACCTCGGACTGGAAATCGATCCTCAAGAACTGGCCGACCCCACGTCGAACACTCTCAACGCCATTGTTAGTCTGGATGGTTGCTCCGGATCCTTCGTTTCGGACAACGGCCTCATCATCACCAACCACCACTGTGTCGAATCCTACCTCTCGTTCATGACCGAGCAGGACAAGGCGGCGCTGAAAGAGCAGAACGAGGCCCGAGACAAGGAGGGACTGCCCCCCATCGAAGCCGATGTCGATTACATGCGCGACGGCTACGATTACCGCAAGGGCGGCGAACGGTTCACCGGTCCGGAGTCCCGCGTCTTCATCACCTTCGAACAGACGGACATCACGAAGCGCATGAAAGAAGGGTTGGAGCTGATCGTGGATCCGTTAGAGCGCTACAACGAGCTGGAGAAGCGCGAGAAAGCAGTTCTCAAAGAAGCCGAGAGTGATCCGAGCATCCGCGCCGAGGTGCGCAGCTTTTTCCGGGGCGAGACCTTCATCCTCATTCGCAAGCGCAAGCTCAAGGACCTCCGCATGGTCTACGCCCCGCCCAAGGCCGTGGGCTATTTCGGCGGCGATGAACGGAACTGGGAATTTCCCCGTCATGTGGGCGATTTCGCCTTCCTCCGTGTCTACACCGGCCCCGACGGCGAGAGCGCCGATCACGCCAATGAAAACGTGCCTTACAAGCCAAAGCACACCATCCCCATCGCACAGGGCGACGGCGGATTGGAGCCCGATGACCTCGTCCTCGTCGCCGGCTATCCCGGCCGCACCAACCGGGCGACGACCTTTGCCGAGGCCCAAGACACCGTCGGACGCACCATGCCATTCAACGTCGCCTATCTGGGAGATCTGCGCGACGTCTTCCGGGAACTCGAGAGCCGCAATCAAGAACTGGCGACCAAGACCCAGCCGCCTCTCTTCGGGATCGAGAACTACCTCAAGAACAACCGCGAAGCGCTGCAGATTCTCGAGGGCATCGGTTACCTGAAGCGCAAAGAACAACTCGAGAAGGATCTCCTCGCCTGGACCAAAGCGGATCCGGCGCGAGCCGCGAAGTACGCCCCCATTCTGGACGCCATGGATGAGATCCAAAAGCGCTATGAGAAGAACTGGAAGAAACGCGTCTTCACCCGCGGACTTTTTCACGGCTACTTCAATGGGATCTTCAATGCCGCCATGACCCTCACCCGGGTGGCCAAGGAAAAGGACAAGCCTGACGCCGACCGGCTACCGGCTTTCCAGGAGCG
The DNA here is from genome assembly GCA_028281705.1 of Verrucomicrobiales bacterium. Taxonomy (GTDB): domain Bacteria; phylum Verrucomicrobiota; class Verrucomicrobiia; order Verrucomicrobiales; family DEV007; genus JAACDM01. The sequence continues at coordinate 1,876 of JANQJH010000504.1, read as the reverse complement.
CGAGTACGAAAACATCGGCGACACGCTCAGACAAATGCAAGGGCTCTACGCCCGGGATATCGCCGTCGAGGTCAGCACCCATTTCCTCATGCGCTTGTTAGAAACCGAAGGGGACAACCCGCCCTTCATCGTCAGCCTGCTGGGCGAAGATCTCGCAGCCGCACCGGACGCCGGCAAGATCAAAGCCAAAATGCAAGCCATCCTCGACGCCACCACGCTGGAAGACCCGGAGACTCGCCTGAGCCTCTTCAAGGACGCGAGCTACGACGACCTCAAGGCGAACAAGGATCCCTTGATCCAGCTCGCCCTCGCCGCCGAACCGGCCATTCTCAAGAACGAAGAACACAGTAAGGCCCAGTCCGGCGAGATGCTGCTCGTGGCGCCGCTCTACATCGAAGTCCTGCGAGACTTTCTCAAGAGCCGGCGACAGGTCATGGCGCCCGATGCCAACTCCACCCTCCGGGTCACCTTTGGCAAGGTCGGTGGTTACGTCAAACAAGAGGGCGACCGCATCAAACGCGTCCCCGCCTTCACCAACATGCGGCAATTGGTGGAGGACGAGCACCAGCCCGGGAAGAAGGACTTCGAACTCCCGCCCCGGTGGCTCTCTGCCTACGAACGCGCCAAGACCAAGGGCTTTGGTCCCTACGGCGAACGCTTCTTCGGCGGCCTCCCGCTCAACTACTTGGCCAATCTGGACACCACCGGCGGCAACTCCGGTTCCGCCGCCTTGAACGCCCGCGGCGAACTCGTGGGCCTCCTCTTTGACGGCAACACAGACTCGCTCTACGGCGATTACGTCTTCGACGCCAATGTCCGCAGCATCCTCCTGGACACCCGCTACGCCCTCTGGGTTCTCGACGAAATCGAAGGCCTCACAGATCTCCTAAACGAAATGGGTGTCATGCCCGCCCTGAGTAAAGGAAAAAAGTAGCGGAAGCGGTGACACTTCCTCCAGGAACGTGCGCGCGTCTATTTCCTGAAAATACGTGTATTTGACAAGAAAGTGGGAGGGACTTTAGTCCCTACTTCACTCTACCATCCTCAGGGACTGAAGTCCCTGCCACTTTTTTATTGTCACGTAATCTAATGGAGGTTTCCAAGAAAGTGGGAGGGACTTTAGTCCCTACTTCATTCTACCATCCTCAGGGACTGAAGTCCCTGCCACTTTCTTATTGTAATGCATTCTCGAGAATGAGTGTGTTTGCCAGGAACGCCCTCTGACCATTTGGCCGCCTCGTAAACTCTGGGATGAGACCCGCACAGTTCAAGCGCTAACTAGCCGCCGATGGTGGCAAAGGCCTTGCGCATGGCATTGATCGTCGCCTGACAAGCGGCTTCGTTGTCCAGATCCTGCAAGGTCTGGTTGAAGGGCTCAGCCCGGACGGGACCGTCGTAGCCGATCGCCACGAGGCACTGGAGAAAGTCTTTGATGGGAATCACGCCGGTGGCCGCCGGAAGTTGACGTCGATTGTCCAACTGCTCGGACTTGGCCACACCCGCCGGGGCGTCGTTGAGGTCCACCAGGACGACGTCCTCGTTCTTCAACTGACGCAGTTCCTCCACGGAATCGCCGGCCGTCCACCAATGCCAGCTATCGAGAACCACGCCGACGTTTCCCGTGCCGATCCGGGCGATGAGTTCCTGCGTCTCTGCCAGGGTGTGCACGAAGGGGTACCTTCCATGGGTGAGCAGTTTCTGCGTGCCCACGTACTCCAATCCCAGGCGTTGGCCATCATCGGCCAGCACTTGGGCCACGCGCCGCAATCGGCTGGCGTGGAGTTCGAAATTCCGCAGGTAGGTCAGCGAGCCGTGGGAGGGCATGAGCCAGGTGCTCACCCGGGTCACCCCTTCCCGCTGCAGGGCCTTGGCCACC
>JANQJH010000490.1 GCA_028281705.1 Verrucomicrobiales bacterium | reverse complement strand
CCCCGGGTGGCGGCGCTCCCGGAGGCGCGGCTGCGCCGAGACCTCCCGGCGAGCGGCAACTGAGATTCGTCTTTCCGCAAGGGGCGAGCATCGCGTTTGGATACCTCGACGGAGAGGGAACCTATGTCGATGTTTTGTCAGTGAGTGAGAACGAGGTGAAGATACGCGGCAACCTGTTCGCCACCGGTGCCGTTCTCGACAAGCCCAAACCCCTGCCCAGTTCAGCAGCCTTGCAGGCTGCTTCCGGAATCCTCGGCAACACGGACCAAGCATCATTGCTGCTTCAGGCCTTCAACCAAACGGCGTTTGCCGACGGTTTCGAGGCTGCCAAGGAATTGCTCAGTACTCGCACGGCTGCGGAACTATCGTCGGTGATACCTACAGACCCCAAGGCGTTGAGGGAAGTGGCCCGCGCGCTTTTGCAGACGGGCGGAGGACTTGCCGCGGTCAAGAGTGCTCTCGTCGACATGAGGCTCTTTGATGAACTAGCGCGGGAGCTGAGCCCGGCCGAACTCAGAACCCTCGTTGACGCCATCCTCGACGATCCCGGGGGTACGCTTGTTGGAGCCAAGGCGGTGGGTGCCGAGCTGAAGAGTAACTATGGTGGGGATGCCGAGGTCGTTGATCTGGTAGAGAACGCCCTGAAGGAGATCGACCCGCCGCCCCACGATTGGTTGAAGCTGCTGCGGAGCAAGCTGCCGTCATGAGTTCTTTTCACATTCGTCAGGCATGCTTCCGCTACCGTCTTTTCGGCGATGCCGCCGGTGGCCGAGTGCAGGCTGACAGAATCACGAAATGCTTCTGCAATGGCGGGATCCGTGACGGCATTGAGAATGCGGCTTCATTGCTGGCCTCGGGCGATGGCGTTTGTGTCATACGCCGGCTCTCCACGAGGCTCCTCCTCGGTTCGCCGGCAAGGCAGACGGACCTTCAGTTGCAACGAGTGCTGGAGGCACACCTTGCCAAGGCGACGGAAGATTGCATCACTCGTGCCGATCCAGGCAACGTCATCATTTTTGAGAGTCGTGCCGCCTTCATCGCCGCGTTTTTCAAGGCTTTGCTAGAAGGCCGCGCGTGGAACACTTGGATCTTCGGTTCGTTCATGAAATACAAGTCGGTCACCATTGGTGAAACCGCGGGCCGGGTGCTGCTCGATTACTCTCACTTGTTTCCGCGCATCGTTCGTGCCTTCACAGGCCCGGGGGAGGGGGCGAATCGACTCTGTCTCGAGCTGTCGTCGGAAGATGCCGTGACCTTGTGGCGCCATCAGCTGGGCGAAACAGGCTCGCGCGGCGGGGAGCAGGACACCGATCCGGTGCCCGCCGATGTCCATGCGCTGTGGAAGCTGATCCTTGACCTCGGAGTTCATCTTGTTCCCAACGGGGCGGATCAACTGGCCGCGCTGGAAGGATTCAGAGGACAGTGTGGGGACGGGATCGACTGGAACGACCGCCGTGCTCTGGCGGCGTTGGTTTTTCAGGGGATACAGCTTCTCTATGATCCGCGTGGGTGTTCCGAGGTCAGATTGCCGGAAGCCTGGGATTGGTTGGATCGCGAATGGCTGGCCGCGAGGCTTCAGACGTGGCGTGAGGAACGGCGCGATGGCCCGCAAGAGCGAACGGCTGAAGGATTGTTGTCGACTGACAAGCATCGAGAATCGGCATTGGGGACGAGTTTCACTCCGAGACAGCAGGAACTCCTGGCCGACTTGCGACAGGCATGCCGGAATGCCAGAACAGGCCTGGGACAGCCTCGCCCGGAGCGGGCCGATTTTCAGATTCGCCTCTTTGCGGCGCTTGTGGTTGTTTCCGATAGGTGGGAGGGAGACCCCTTGGCCGCGGGGATGATCCAGCGTTTGGGCCGCTCGATCCTCGCCCTGTCCGGCGACGATCGCGTGGCGTGTGAGGAGGCCGAGAGATTTCTCCAGGCCGTTGTCGAACTGGCACCAGAGTTTGAAACGTTCTGGGAGCAAAGATCCGCGGCTCAGTCTAACGAAGACGAAAGAAAGCCACGTGGCCTGCGGACTGGAGTCGGACGCCGAGAGGAGTATTACAGCCCTGTTGCGGGCACCCTCCTCCTTCTCCGGGCGGCGAACGATCTCGGTCTGGCCCGGTTGGCGCATGCTTCTCTGGGGCAAAGCGAGCAGTCGAGAGAGATGCTTCTGATAGCGTCGGCGTTGCGCATGGGAGGCCGGGGCTCTCTTTCGGCATCCGGGGAAGTCGATCCAGCCCTCCGGTGCTTTGCGGGAATGGAGGATCCTGTTTTCCTAACGGATCTGAAATCCTGGTGGAGTCGATTGAAAGACGAGCGGTTGCTGAGCTTCCAAACCAACCTCCTGGGAATTTTACTGCAACGTCACGAGATCGACCGAAGTGGTTTTTGTGTTCACTGCGCGCCCATGCCAGAACTCGGTCAGGCAGCAGTGCTCGTGGGTGATGTCTGTGGACGGCATTGGGTTCGGGGTGAACTGCCGGGCAGCTCGGTCGATCTGGCGGAGCGGCTTCAATTCTGGCGGAACGAGTGGACTACCCTGGGCGGCGAGTCGTCGCCGGCGATGACGATTTCCACTGGTCGAGAGACGGATGAAGAGGCGCGGCAACGGCAAGAAGGCCTCGAAGCCGCGCTCGCATCGTTGGCCGGGCCTTCGCTCGGCATGCCGTTGGTTGACTTGAGCATCGCCCTGGCGGCGAACTCGGCGCTTCGCTTGTGGGCCAAATGGCTTCGCGGATTTGAGGACACGACCACACCCTACCTCCTGCGGGAATGGGTGCGGCGCGGCGGCTGGATCTCCGAAGGGCCCGTCCGCTTCGCCGTCCGTCTCGAAAGGCGTCCTCTCGATATCGTGCTCGAGCGGGCGGGCTACTTCGGGACTCTCGATCACGTCCCCTGGTTCAGAGGAAAGCGGGTGACGTTTTCGCGTGAGAACTGACAGGTTTCTTTTTCTCAGTGTGAGCTCTTGCTAACAGAAGCAGATTAAGGTGTTGGCTAGAGTAGTTGACGACGCCTAATGCGATGCCATGGAAACCAATGACTATCTGAGTGCCGAATTGGATTATGCCGACATGCTCGTTCGAGCGGCAGCGATCGAGTGGTCGGAACGGAGAGACAGGGGGGATCAGCAGGATTCCTTTGGCAATTTTCCCTTCACCACCCGAAGTCTCGCCGAATATTGCGACGAGCACCTGCGTGCGCCTGGGGCGGGGACGGAGTTTTGCCGCGCTTCCATGGCCGTGGTTCATGAAGCGGCAGAGCTTCGTAGTAATGTGTTGGAAGGCAATCAGTCGAAAGAAGGGCGCCACGTCTTTAGTTTGGGGGCGCGGATGGGCATGCGAAACACCGAGGTCGATGCCTTGCTCCTCGCGCTGTTGCCGGAGGTTGACGTGCGCTATGCCGGCTTGTTTTCCATTCTGCAGTACGGATCGGATCTCACACGTCCCACATTGGCACTGATCTTTCAGATGCTGCGCGTGGTCCATCAGTCGCATTCGAAGAACTCGAGGGATCCCCTGCCCGGTGAGAGATTTACCTTCGAGTCCGTTTGCGGCAAGTGGGCGCGGCGAACCGGCCGCGTGCCTGAAAGCGATCTCCGGGAGATGGTCGAAGTGGACGAAAGCATCGTCCACTATCTGCTGGGGCACGGCGGAGGCCATGCGGCGGGTCTTCCCTCGTTTATCGAGGGGCCCCTGGAACCGGAGTCGATGGATGATTTGATCGTCTCGAGTTCAGTGAGAACTCAGCTAGAGAACATCGCCGCCCATGACAGCGGCGATTTTTGCGTTCAGGCCGTTGCCTTTCGCGGCCCTTACGGAAGCGGCCGGCTCAAGGCCGCGCTGGCGCTGGGACATCCGGTGTTCGTCGTCGACACCAGCCGGGCCCTCTCGGCTCCGACACCGTGGGCGGATGTGATCGCGTTGTGCTACCGACTGGCGCGCTGTTATTGCGCACGTATCTTTTGGTCGGAGATGGACGCCCTTATCGAAGCTGGTCAGGATCGCGGTGGATTTCTCGAGGAGTTATTGGAAGGAGCGAGACGTCAGGCGGAAGACCGATGCTATCCTCTGGTTAGCTATTTTTCGGGAGTTCTGGGATTCGAAGCCCGGCATCACTACCGCAGGGGCGCCTTCGTGCGATTGGCCATGCCGATGCCTGGCGGGGAGGTTCGTCAAGAAATTTGGGAAAACGTCCTGCCCCAGGCAGGCGAGTTTGTCGATCTGGAGAACCGCAGAGCGTTTGTTAGGATGTTGGCGCAGACTTTTCAACTGACAGAGGGACAGTGCCGCGATGCCTTGGCTGCGGCCCGTTCGCTTGCTCTGCGGGAGGGAAGTTTTCAGAGCGGTTCTCTCAAATTGAGAAAATCAGACGTCGAGGCGGGCTGCCGCGCGCAGAGTGGACGCATCCTGCATCAGCTCGCCGTTCACCTGGCACCCGGGACCTGCGGGGTGAAGGATATCATTCTCCCACCGGCCTCCAAGGCGCAACTGGAGAACCTTCAGTACCGGATCAGCAATCGAAAACGCGTCTTCAGTCTCTACGGATTCGAGAAGCGCCATCCTCAATCCACCGGCTTGCTCGCCTTGTTCACCGGCGGATCGGGCACGGGCAAGACGTTGGCGTCTCAAATCATCGCTTCGGAAAACAAGGTCGATCTTTACAAGGTCGATATGGCGCAGCTGGTCAGCAAGTGGGTTGGAGAGACAGAGAAAAACCTGGCTCGCATTTTTGCCGAGGCGGCGGACTCCAATGCGATCCTGTTCTTTGACGAAGCCGATGCCCTCTTCGGCAAGCGCGGAGAGGTGAAGGACGCGCAAGATCGCTGGGCCAACCAAGAGGTGAACTTCCTCCTGCAAAAGATCGAAGAGTTTGACGGTGTGGTCATCATGGCGACGAACCTGCGACAGAACATCGAGCCCGCGTTCATGCGGAGGATCCACGTGGTCATCGACTTTCCTTCTCCCGATGCCTCGATGCGGTTTCGGATCTGGCGCCAGCACCTGGGAGAAGAGATCTCCGATGTGGAAGACGACGAGCTCAGGGAGGTGGCCGAGAATTTCGCCCTCTCGGGGGGAAACATTCGCAATGCGGTGTTCGAGGCCGCCTTCATCGCGCAGAGTGAGTTGGAAGCATGGCGATTGGCTGACTCGGAAGGCGGTTCGAGTGGAGCCGGTGGGGAAGACGTCGGCGCCGAGGAGGAGTTGCCGGCCATGATTCGTTTGCAGGACATCGTGCGCGGCGTTGGGCGGGAGTATTTCAAACTGGGCAAACCGGTGACACGAGGAGAGTTCGGCATCCGGTTTTATGATGATGTGGTGTCCGACCTGTTTCGCACAGAACCGGAATCAGATGAATTGTTAGCACCTCGATCTTGAAGATGAGCTTCGGCAAGAATGAAACGCAGATCGGGCGGACAGGAGTGTCCGCATCACTGGGCGCTATCTATTTGTTAGCACCTCAATCTTGAAGATGAGCTTCGGCAAGAATAAAACGCAGATCGGGCGGACGGGAGTGTCTGCATCACTGGGATCGGCATTATTGTTAGCATGTCAAACAAACTAAAGAAGATGCGGCGCCGCCCAGCCCGCGCGCGGGCTACAGGGCAGCGTGCGGGTTCGCTTCAGCGTGAGTCCTCGCGCCGCTCGGGTGGAGGCGCTCGGGAAGTCATGACCGAACCCGCCGGATCGGCTCGCGCGCTGAGATCGGCTGCTGAAGCGGACGTGCCGGGGCCTCAAGCACTCCGCGACATGCCGGAGGTGAACGGGCTCAGGTTCATGGCAAGCATGTCCGTGGGAGCGGCCAACGACCCGGCGGAAAGGGAGGCTGAGGCGGCCTCGAACCGCGTGGTGGGTGGGGGCATGGCGCCGGAGATCGGTTCGCGTTTTTCAAAGAGTTCCTCACCCTTGCGCCATCCAATGCGGCTGCGGCGGCGAATGGATGATGAAGGTCAGGCGCTGAGGATGGGAGGAGAAGATGAAGGGCAGGCGTTGCGGATGGGAGATGATGAAGGTCAAACGCTGAGGATGGGAGAAGATGACGGGCAGGCGCTGAGGATGGGAGAAGATGAAGGGCAGGCGCTGAGGATGGGAGAAGATGAAGGTCAAGCGCTGAGGATGGGAGGAGATGACGAGGGCAAGGCGTTGCGGATGGGAGGAAAGGATGAAAGCCAGGCGTTGCGAATGGGTGGACCCGTTCAGAAGGGTGGAGGAATGGCGGTAAAGCGCCTTCGCCGCCAGGCGGATAGCGAGGGGGAAGAGGGCGGAGGAGAAACCTGGCCCGAGCCGGCCGAGGGAGAAGTGGAGGCACTCGAAGAGGCGGGGGTGGTGGACGCGGAAGGCGCCGACGAAGCAGGGGGCGAAGGAGGAGGTGGTGGCGGGGAGGCCCAGATGCTTCGCCGGGCGCCGGAAGACGACAGTGCGAAGGCTTTCCGAAGGAAGCCCATGGGACCCGAGGGCGGTGAGGTGGAAGACCAATCCCTTGCTGCGCGGATGCAATCGCCCGGAGATGGCCGCCCCATGGAATCCGGCATGCGCAGTCGCATGGAGAAGAGTTTTGACGCCGATTTCTCCGCGGTTCGCATTCACGACACCCCCCAGGGCCAGAAAGACACCGCTGCCCTTGGCGCCCGTGCCGTGGCCATGGGAGGCGATGTTTGGTTAGGCCGTGGCGAAAGTGAGAAGGACACCAAACTGATGTCCCACGAG
>JANQJH010000464.1 GCA_028281705.1 Verrucomicrobiales bacterium | reverse complement strand
TAATTCTGCGGATCGTAGTCCGTGTAGATCGCCGCGACGGCCTCCGCCGTGTCGGTCAGCACCGAGGCGGCTGTGAACCGCCTTTCCTCCAACGCCTGCTGGTAGACGAATGGCTTCAGCGTGGAACCCGCGTGACGCGGGGTCAGCGCGGCATTAATGCCCTCGGTGTCCGCCGCTGAAGCCACGGCACGCACGCTCAGCGCGCGAACCCGACCGCTGGCATTTTCCAACACCACCACCGCTCCGTTGCCCACGTCTGGCCGGTTCAGCGCCGTCAAGTGCTTCTCCAGAAGGCCCGCCGCCTCTTCCTGTATCGCCGGATCGAGGCTCGACGCGATCGCGCCCCGCAGAGGCGCCAGCGGCTCCTGAGACCTCTCAAGAGCCTCGAGAAAGTAGGGCGCCCGATGCGTTCCGCTGTGATTGTCCGTTTGTGGGGGTGCCGCGAGCAAGGCAGCCGCCTGTTCCCCGGTCAAATAACCCACCTTGGTTAGGCGATCAATCGATCGGGCATACTTGCGCTTGGCGCTTTCTGGATTGCGCCAAGGGTTGTAGCGGCTCGGCGCCTGGGGAAGTCCCGCGAGAAAAATGGCCTCGGCCAAGGTCAGGGCCGCACAGCGTTTCCCGAAGTAGGCCGACGAAGCGCTCTCCGCCCCGAATCGGCGATTGCCATAATCCAGCCGGTTGAGATAGCCCTGCAAGATCTCGGCCTTGGACCAGGAACGCTCGAGCTTGAGCGCCAGGACGGCTTCCCGCCACTTGCGACGCCACTGCCGGCCACGCTTGCCCAGCTCCTGCTTGATCAACTGTTGCGTGATCGTGGAGGCGCCGCGGTGCAGACGGCGGGCCTTGATATCGGACCAGGCGGCGCCGCCGATGGCGTAGAGATCTATTCCCGAGTGCTCATAGAAACGGTGATCCTCGAGAGCGACCGTCACCTCCGGTAGCCAGCGCCCCATGTCCGGCAGATGCCCCACGAAATGCGCCCGAGCCCCTCCATCGGCATCGGGCAAGGTCGCCAATACCCCTCCCTCGCGGTCGTAGATCACCGGCGAGGAAGTCAGTGCCTCGTGGATGGACGGCGGAAGCACGCTCGTCCGCACAATCATTTCCAACGCCACCACGGCCAGAACCGCCGCGCTCACGCCCCAGACCGCCCAGCGCACCCGGCGTTCGGACCATGGCGATGACGTCTCAGGAGAGGAATGCATACCAGCTTAACGACTGCGGTAATCTGACGACAATTCGAAGAATCTTCCACATCCTTTCGCCTCGATTCTCAGGCCCAGCCACCGTAAAGACATTCTCATGAGACTGGAAACCGTTCTAATGCTGATGGTGTCCGCCGCCATCGTTTCTTCGGCATCCTCCCAGGAGAAGGACAATGATGAAGCCACCGCCTGGGACGTGGCCAGCCCTCCAGGCCCCAAACGAGATCAAAAGATCCAGGTCGACGAGGGCACCTGGATCAGCGTCGATGTCAGCCCCGATGGACAGACCTTGGTCTTCGATCTCCTGGGCGATCTCTATCTCATGCCCATCGAAGGCTCCGACGAGCCTACCAAACTTACCCAAGGCATGGCCTGGGACATGCAGCCCCGCTTCAGCCCCGATGGGAAATCCATCGCCTTCACCAGCGACAGGACGGGCAAGGGCGGGCATGGAGGCAACAATCTCTGGATTATTCAGCGTGACGGCACGGACCTCGTCCAGGTCACCGACGAATCCTATCATCTGGTCAACGGCCCCACCTGGTCGCCCGACGGGGAAACCTTGGTCGCCCGCAAGCATTTTACCAGCCGGCGCTCCCTCGGGGCCGGCGAGATGTGGCTCTATCACCGCTCCGGCGTGAACGCCGACGCCGCCGGAGGCGTTCAATTGACCAAGCGCCCCAACGACCAAAAGGATGTCAACGAACCCGCCTTCTCTCCCGACGGCAAGTTCCTCTATTTCTCGCAGGACAGCACACCGGGCGAGATCTTCGAGTATGACAAAGATTCGAACAAACAGATCTACGTCATCAAACGGCTCGATCTCGAGTCCGGCGAGCAGATCAATTACATCACGGGCCCCGGAGGAGCCTGCCGCCCCACACCCTCGCACGACGGCAAGAGCCTCGCCTTTGTTAGGCGGGTCGGATCCAAGACCGGGCTCCACGTCTTCGATATTCGCACTGGCGCCATTCGCTTGCTCTCTGACGGACTGGAACGCGACATGCAAGAGGCCTGGGCGATTCACGGCGTTTACCCCGCCTTCTCCTGGACGCCGGATGATGAGTCGATCGTCATCTGGGCACGCGGTAAGATCCGCAAGATCCGCGTGGCCGACGGCCGGGAAGAGATCATTCCCTTTCACATCGACGACACGCGCGAAATCCTGCAGGCCCTCCGCCGGCCCGTCGAAGTCGCCCCCGACACCTTCTCCCCGCGCATGCTTCGCTGGGTCCGCGTCGCCCCCGACCTATCGAAAACCGTTTTTCAATCGCTGGGCTACCTCTACGTCAACGAGGCGGGAGAGATCGGGCGCCTAACTGATCAGACGGATCATTTCGAATTCTGTCCATCCTTCTCCCGGGACGGCAAGGAACTCGTTTACACCACCTGGAATGACGAGTCGCTCGGTCACGTGAGAATCCTCGACCTGGAAACGAGACAATCCCGGCAGCTCACCAACGAGCCGGGTCACTACCTCGATCCCGTGTTTTCCCCCGACGGAAACACCATCGTCTACCGCAAGTCCATCGGGGGCTACCTCCGCACCCATCTCTGGTCGCAGGACCCCGGACTCTATCGCATCTCCAAGACGGGCGACGATCCCGCCGTCAAATTGACCAAGGTCGGCCGCCACCCCCAGTTTGGGAGCCACAACGATCGCGTCTTTTTCATCACCCGCTCACCTAACAAGGAAGGCGATCATGTGCGTCTCGTCTCCACCGATCTCGACGGCCACGAACGACGCGAACACTACACCAGCAAATGGGCCACCGACTACGCCCTCTCACCCGACGGCCGGAGAATCGCCTTCATCGAGCGATTCAACGTCCATGTGGCGCCCTTCGTTCGCGCCGGAAAAGCCATCGATGTGGGTCCCAAGGCCCAGGGGCTGCCCGTGACCAAGGTGAGCGCCAATGCCGGCGAGTGGATTCATTTTTCAGGCGATGGCAACCAGCTCCACTGGGCGCTGGGCCCCGTCCTTTACTCGAAAGACCTCAACAACTCTGAAGCCGAGCCCCGCACTCAAGATCTCAAGTTCACCGCTGTGCATGACAAGCCGGAGACAAGCTATGCCCTCGTCGGCGGCAAAGCCGTGACCATGTCCGATCGGGGCATCCTTGAAGACGCCACCATCCTCGTCCAGGGCAACCGGATCACCCAGTTAGGCCTGCGATCCGAAATCGAGATCCCGGAGAACACCACCGTGGTCGATGTCTCCGGCCAAGTCATTCTGCCAGGATTCATCGATACCCACGCCCATGGATCCCAAGCCAGCGACGAGATCACCCCTCAACAGAACTGGGTCGACCTCGCGCGGCTCGCCTTCGGCGTCACCACCGTCCACGACCCTTCCAATGACACCACGGAGATCTTCGCCGCGAGCGAGATGACCAAGGCGGGCGTCATCACGGCGCCGCGCACCTTTTCCACCGGCACCATTCTCTACGGCGCCACCGGCAGTTACCGCGCCGAAGTGGATTCGCTCGAAGACGCCCTCTTTCACTTGCGCCGCATGCAAGCCGTTGGCGCCTTCACGGTGAAGAGTTACAACCAGCCGCGCCGCGACCAGCGCCAGAAAATCGTCCAGGCGGCGCGCGAACTCGACATGATGGTCGTTCCCGAAGGCGGTTCCCTCTTCATGAACAACATGACCATGATCGTCGATGGCCACACCGGCATCGAACACACCCTCCCGGTCCAATACGCCTACGACGACGTCATGGATCTCTGGCGCGACACCGGAGTGGGCTACACCCCCACCCTCTGTGTCGCCTTCGGCGGCATGTCCGGAGAGATCTACTGGTACCAGGAATCCGATCTGTGGAACCATCCCCGCCTCCTATCATTCATCCCGCCCCACATCCTGCAACCGCGCTCACGCCGGCGTGAGAAAGCGCCTCTCGAGGACTACAATCATATCAAAGTCGCCTCCATTACCAAACAGTTAGTCGACCAGGACGGCCTCGTCCAAGCCGGCGGCCACGGACAGCTCAACGGCGTCTGCACCCACTGGGAAATGTGGAGTTTCGTCCAGGGCGGCATGACTCCCTTGGAAGCGCTTCGCTGTGGTACCCTTAACGGGGCGCGCTATCTCGGCCTCGACGGCGATCTGGGATCTCTCGAACCTGGCAAACTGGCGGACCTCTGCGTCATTGCCCAAGATCACGACCCCACCGAGAACATCCGCCATTCCGAACACATCGACTGGGTCATGGCCAACGGCCGCCTCTATCATGCCGCCACCATGCAACCCTTTGGCCAAGAAGATCAACGTGCCCCCTTTTTCTGGGTCCAGCACGGCCTCGGCTCCGATCTCACCACCCTCCCCACGGCCGGCTGCCAGCATTGCCGCCCCGGTGCTGCGCCAATGCGGGTCTTCCCGTAGTCTGGATTTGGAATGTTACAGGAGAAGAAAATTGAGCCGCATTTCCACCGACGTGACACCCGAAGAGCATCAGAGGCTCAAAGCCGTCGCGGCCCAAAAGGGTCAATCCATCGAAGGCTACGTTCGTGAGCGCACGCTCGGAGAGTACCCCCAAAGGCTGCCTTGGACGAGCTTGAAGCTGTTCTCGATAAGCGCATTCGTGCAGCTGAGTCTGGCGCCGTAAGCAAGCGCACGCTGGGAGAGGTTTTCGCAAAAGCCTACGCCGAGGCGGACGTCAGCTGAATGGCAATTTATGAACTGACCGTCGCCGCCGAGGACGATCTGCTAGACATCGCCACATCGCATTTGGCTCCGTCCTGGAAGGACGAGAGAGGGTAGCCGGCCGTGGAGCGAAGCGGAACTGCCGGATGGAGTGGCCGTACTTGATACCCCGCCCTGGCAGGGGCGGGAGAAATGTTTGCTTCGCGGAGTACACGTCGATTCACCAGAGCGCATCGCCAATAATGAACCCACTGAATTTGCCCAACCCTATCAGGCGAGCACGTCGTGCAAGACACGCCCGCCTACATCGGTCAGCCGAAAATCCCGGCCGGCGTAGCGGTAGGTGAACTCTTCATGATCAAATCCCAGTAAATGAAGAATCGTGGCGTGGAGGTCATGGACGTCCGTGGGATTCTCCTCTGCGCTGAAGCCAAACTCATCCGTGCGCCCGTAAACCGTGCCCCCTCGAACGCCGCCGCCGGCAAGCCACATGGTGAATCCGTAGGGGTTGTGATCCCGGCCATGCTTCGATTTGCCACTCTCCCCGAGTTCCACCGTCGGCGTCCGGCCAAATTCGCCGCCGAAGATGACCAGGGTATCGTCTAACATCCCTCGCTGCTTGAGATCGATGAGCAGGGCCGCCACCGGCTGATCCAGTTCACCGGCCGTCTTCGCATGGTTCTCCTCGATATTATCGTGGTGATCCCACGGCTGGCCCTTGCCATGCCAGAGCTGGATGTAACGCACACCTCGCTCTAACAAGCGGCGGGCGATCAACGTCTGCCGCCCATGGACATGCCGCCCGTAGAGATCCTGCATGTCCTCCGGCTCCCGCCCCACATCAAAGGCGTCCGTGGCCTCCATCTGCATGCGATAGGCCAGTTCAAAGGTCTGAATCCGGGCCTCAAATTGAGGATCCGCTCCCCGGGCCCGGCGATGACTTTCATTGAGTTCCGCGAGGAAATCGAGCTGTTCCCGCTGGTCCTCAGGGGAAGCCACGTCACTGCGGATGTTCTCCAGCATCTTGTCGATCTCCGTATGCTGGCTATCGATGAAGGTGCCCTGGAAGATGCCCGGGAGAAATCCCGCCTGCCAGTTTTGCGCATCCTTGATCGGATACCCGCCGGGACACATCGCGATGAAGGCCGGCAGATTCTGATTCTCCGCACCCAAACCGTAAGTCACCCACGATCCCACACTCGGCCGACTGAGCACCGAATCCCCGCAGTTCATCAACATCAACGACGGTTCGTGATTCGGCAGTTCCACCTTCATCGAGCGAATCACCGCGAGATCATCCGCGCAGGCGCCGATGCGAGGAAAGAGATCGCTCACCTCAATCCCGCTCTGACCATAGGCGCGAAAGGGAAAAGGTGAGGGAAGGGCCGCGCCCGTCTTTCTTTCCGTGCGCCGATGCCCGGACGGCAAGCTCTTGCCGGCATAGACTTGCAGAGCTGGCTTTGGGTCAAAGGTATCCACATGGGACGGCCCGCCATTGAGAAAAAAATGAATCACCCGCTTGGCCCTTCCTGGAAACGGCGGCCGCCTCGAGGCCAGCGGCCGAATCACCTTCCCCATGTCCGCCTGGCTCGCCGATCCCCCGAACAAGGCCTGGAGTCCCACGAGACCCATCCCCATCCCCCATCGCCGCAAGAACTGGCTCCTCGAAATGTCCATCAATCAATAAAAACGAATTCGTTAGACAAGAGCAAGGCCTGGGCGAAGCGCTGCCACGCCGTGAGCGGGGCTCCCGCGGATGAAGGCTCAATCCCGTTCTCTTTCGCCAAGGCCCGTTCGAGAAAGCGGCTGCTGCGCCTCAGCTCATCGGCCGTCGGCTCGCGCTGAAACACATAACCATAACTCAACCGAATGCGCTCGCGTCTTGTACCTCGAGGCGCCTCCCGCATCAGCCGGGCAGACAGCGCCTTGGCCCGCTCCCGGACAAAGGGCCCATTGAGAAAGTAGAGCCCTTGCTGAGGCACGTTGGTCTCCACTCTCTTGGGGCTATGTAGCTCGGGATTGGGAAAATCGAAGACTTGCAATGACTGCGGCACGAATTGCCGGTCGATCCGCCCGTAAATGCTCCGTCTCCTCGTCGCGGCCTCGCCCGTCAGAACCCCGGGCGGCCCTCCCATCTCCAGGTCGAGTTCACCGCTGGCCTGCAGCAGCGAATCCCGCATGGCCTCAAATCCCAGACGCCGCCTGGGATAATGCGCCAGCAAGCGATTCTCCGGATCGACCGGGTCCCGCGTCGCCGAGGATGCCCTTCTGTAAATCGTCGTCGAGGCCATGAGTCGGTGGAGGTACTTGAGGGACCCATCGCTCTCAACCAAACAGGCGGCGAGGTAATCGAGAAGCGCCGGATGACTCGGCGCCTCACTGCGCAACCCGAAGTCACTCGTCGTCTCAACCAAGCCCGAAGCAAAATGGTGATGCCATAAACGATTCACCAGCACCCGCGCCGTGAGCGGATTGCTTCGACTGACAATAGCCTCCGCCAGCTCCAAACGCCCAAAGCCATCCGTCTCATTTCCTTTGCTCGGCGACAAAAACTCGAAAAATCCCCGGGATGCCTCCTCTCCTTGAGAAGCGTAGTCGCCGCGCAAGAGAACCCGCGAGTTGATCGGCAGCGGACGGTCTTCGAGGATGACAGCATGCGGCGCTGACCTTCCCAAGGCGTTGATGCGACGCTCCAATTCCGCCTGCTTGGCATTCACAGCCCGTTTGGCATCTGTGTGAAAGAGCCACTCCGTGGCGTGAACGTGCGCCACAGGGATCGCTAACGGAACCCCGGGACGCCTGAGGCTTTTTCTCAGGGCATCCCATTCAGCTCCTCGGGACGAGTCATCTTTTCTCAACGCCGCCTGAAAGACTCTGGCATACCGGCGAGCAACCTCCGGCATGCCGGACAGAGGTGTCTCTGTCAGCGCACGGTGAATCACCGGGTTGGCCCGTGGAGAGGCGCTCTGCAAAACGGCCTTCGCTTCCTCAGGAAATGCGCTGGCGCCCGCATCCAAGTTCTCCAGGGCTTTCCAGATCCCGAATACCGTGTCGTCCGCCCGATCCGACTGTGAGAGAAACTCGTACCAACGTCGCACCTGAGCTGGAATGAGGTCATTCTGACTCACAATTTCCGAGAAATCCGGCTTCGGCACCACGGTGATGTCCAGCGTCGCCATCAAATACTCGTCCAGGCGGTCGAGGAAACGCGAGGCTGCCTCTCCGGCCAATTTCGCATACTCCTCATCCAGCGCACGCCGCCGTTTCTCCAGTTCCTGATCCTCACATTCATGCAGGGGCACCAGCTTCTTTCGCGAACTCTTGAAGATGCTGTGCAGCCGGTAGTAATCCATGGTCGGGATGGGGTCGTACTTGTGATCGTGACAACGCGCACAAGAGGCCGTGATTCCGAGAAGGCCACGACTCACCACATCGATCCTGTCATCGATGATATCCTGTTCGACGCCAAGAAAACGCCGGCCCAATGTGAGAAACCCCATGGCAGCCAAATCCTTTTTCTCACAGAGTCCCTGCTGCAAGAGCTGATCGGCCGCCAACTGCCGGGTAATGAAGGCCGCGTAGGAAACATCGGCGTTGAGAGCGTCAACCACCCAGTCTCGATAGAGCCAGGCGTGAACGAAGTTCAGCTCTTCGCCCGCATAGGTGTAGCCCTTGGTGTCCGAGTAGCGGCTCACATCCAACCAATGCCGCCCCCACCGCTCGCCGTACTGGGGGGATGCCAAGAGCCGGTCGATCAAGCGCTCTTCCGCGTTGAGGTCGTTCATCCCTTGGAAGGCCTCGACCTCCCCGTAAGTCGGTGGCCGGCCCAATAATTGGTAGAAGACACGGCGGGCAAAGGTTCGCCGATCGACTACCCCCTCCGCCTGCAAGGGAGTCTCGGCTAACTTGGCGTCGACAAAGGCATCGATCATGTTGGACGCCGTCGCCGACACGATCTCGGGAGGCGCCGGATTCTCTACCGGCAGAAAGGCCCAATGCGTGGCCCATGGCTCCTCCGACCCTGCTG
>JANQJH010000443.1 GCA_028281705.1 Verrucomicrobiales bacterium | reverse complement strand
CAATCGGCGCGGCCTCACCCCGCAGGGCCCAAAAATCCTCCGGCACTCCGATGACCTGGATGGCATTGACTCGGGCCGTGCTGGTTTCGTTCGTCACCTTCCCCCGGACCTGCAGTATCGGGATCACCGTAGCCTGGGTCGCCCCCGCGACCTTGCCCGCCAGGGCCTGGGAAAAAAAGCGGTCGTTTCCTAACAAGGCCGCGTTGATTCCCCCGTTGCGTTCCTCCACCAGCCGACGCAAACTCGCCTTCACCGAGTCACCGACAAAGAGGGCGCCCGTGAGCACGGTCGAAGCGACAAAGACACCGGCGAGAACGGCGAGATGGGTGCGCCAATAATGTCTCAGACTACGAAAGATGATCTTGATCATGAGAGCCTCTCCAGTTGGCCATCGGTGATCCGCACCACGGGCCCCACCGCCCTGGCAATGGCCTCATCGTGAGTCACCACGACCAGGGCCGTTTCTTCCGATGCGTTCAGCTCCAACAACAGTTTCGTCAATGACTCCGCGTTGGCCCGGTCCAGCGCACCGGTAGGCTCGTCCGCCAAGAGCAATTGGGGCCGGTTGATCAGGGCCCGGACCACGGCCACCCGCTGACGCTCTCCCCCGGAAAGCTGACCCGGCAATTTGTCCGCCTGATCTTCCAAGCCAACCTTGGCCAAGAGGGCTCTTCCGCGGCTTTCCACCTCACTCCAATCGGGTTTGGCCGCCAGTGCGTGGGCCGGCAAGGTGACATTCTCCAAGACCGAGAGCTGCGGCAGAAGATGATGCATCTGAAAGACGAAGCCGATCGACTGACTCCGCAACCCGGCTTTCTCGTTCTCTTGCAGACCACCAGCGTCAGTCCCGGCAAAGCGGAAGCTTCCCTCGTCGGGATCATCTAACAAACCCATCAAGTTGAGCAGGGTGCTCTTGCCCGATCCGGACGGACCGACGATGGCCAGCTTTTCTCCAGGAGCCAGCGTCAAATCGACACCGTCGAGAATGACGCGTTCCCCGTAACGCTTGCTCACGGTCTTGAGTTCCACCAAGGTGCTATCCATAAGCCCGACTTTGCACGAAACACCGTCAGCGGCAAGGATTTGGGCGCCGCATCACCGTTCGCCTTCTTCGCCCCGATGCCGGCTACTCTTTCAGCCACCGCTTGGCCTTGAATTCCTGTTCCGGCAGCGTACCCGGAGCCACGCTGCTCACGGGGATGCGAAGCTGAAACTGATCCCACAACGCATCCTCCAGTGCACTGACCAGCTCGCCGTTACCCTCGCTCTCCACTTCCAATCGCAGTTCCACCATCTCATCCCGTGTCGTCTGGATCACGCGGTACTCCTCGATCTCCGGGATCCGTCGAACGATCCGTTCCACCGCTCCCGGGTAGACGTTGACGCCCCGCACCAGAACCATGTCGTCGATCCGTCCCAAAATCCCCCCATCCAACGCGAGCTGAGGCGTCAGCTGTTTGCGCACCAGGTCTCCCGTGCGGTAGCGAAAGAGCGGACAGGCCGTGCGATGCAACGTCGTCAGGATCAGCTCGCCCGTCTCCCCCTCATCCACTTCCCGGCCCGTTTCCGGATCGAGCACCTCCGCGAGGAAGGCCTCTTCCATCACGAGCAGGCGCCCGGGGCAATCGAAATCCTCGTGAGACACCGGCCCCGTCTCCGTCAATCCATGATGATCGAAGACCCGCACCTGCGCACCCCAGAGGTCGGTCAACCGTTGCCGCACCTCGGGCAAACTCCCTCCAGGCTCCCCGGCGACCATGAGCGCCTTGAGATGCGGAAAAGCGAGCCCCAGAGAGCGGGCCAGGTTGCCCAGCCGCAAGGCGTAGGTCGGGGTGCAACAAAGCGCGGTGACGTCAAACCGCTGCATCATCTGCAACCGCGCCTCACTCCGCATGCCCCCGCCGGGAATGGAGAGAAACCCAAGTTGGATCGCTGCCTCAAAGGCTGTCCAGAATCCCAAAAACGGGCCATAGGAAAAAGCGAAGAACAGCCGCTCGCTTGGCGAAGTCAGCCCCGCCGCCTGATGCACGCGCTTCCAACAATCCAACATGGCCTGCCAACTCTCGGCCGTATCCGCCCAGGCCAGAGAACGGCCAGTCGTGCCACTGGTCTGACAAAAACGCGAATAGGCATCGAGCGGGAAGGTCAAGTTGCTGCCAAAGGGAGGATGCGCTTCCCGGTCATCGACCAAGTCCTGTTTCTCCGTGAAACCCACCGTGGTGCGGAACTCCTCCAAGGAGGCCACCTGGCGCGGCACGCGTCCGCGTTGAAAGGGATTGCCCTCTGCCGTCACGAGTTCCAGCAAGGCGTTCAAACGTTCCAACTGATGTTGTTCAAGCGATTGGCGGGAGGTCACGTCAGGCGCGGTTCGGGTTGTTCGTTAGTGAAACGATGAAGATTGCGTCAGGAAATAACCTTGCAAAGCGACAATGGCAAGCAGGAGCACGAGCAAGATGCGGCGCACCCAAATGGCCGACCGCTCACTCTTGCTCCCCCGGATGCCCACGAGAAAGAAGATCAGGGCCGAACCGAGAATGATGGCCACCACATTGGTCCCAAAGAGCAGCGCAGCCGATCCCGAGAAAGCCCAGCCCTCGTAGGTCAGGACGATGCCGGAAGTGGCAATCGGCGGGACCAAGGCCGCGGCAATGGCTACCCCCGCCAGGGCCGAGGACAAGCCCGGACGCACCAGGCAATAGGACGCCGCCATCCCTGACACAAAGGCCACACCGAGATCGAGGAGACCTGGCCGGCAGCGCGATTCCAGCTCCGGGGTCAACTCCGGTACGGTTCCCAAACCCGTGAGAAAACCAATCCCGAAGGCCAAAAGAAAGCCGGCGAAGATGGAGAAAAAGCAGGTCCGGATCATGGGCACATTGCCCTGCACCAAGCCCAAACCGGCTCCGAGTAGGGGCGTCATCAGCGGAGCCACCAACATCGCCCCGATCACCACCGCCGGACTGCTCTGGATCAATCCCAGCGCCGCAATGAAGGTCGATAGGCTGATCAGCACGAGAAAATCAACGCTCAGGGCCGAGCCTAACTGAAGGCGCTCGAAAACTTTGAGCCGCTGTTCGCGCTCGAGCGGGGGGAGCCGCTCCCGCCACCAGCTCTCCAACCGGCTGCGCAATACCTGGGACGCGGGCGGCGCCTCGCGAACCACCCCCACGGCCATCCCGCCGGGACGGCTCAACAACTTGCCCGGCACTGTTCCAAAGAGCCGCTTGCGCAAGCCCGCGCTGCTGGACTCGCCTAACAAGAGAAGATCATGGTTCCTCGCCTCGGCTTCGACCGCCAGCGCCTCCGCCGTGTTGTTCGCGAGGATCACCTTGCACTTCACGTGGGGATCATCCCGGCCCACCTTGGCGTTTTGCAAGGCCCGATGAAGCACCGCTTCTCCCAGGGCCCGGCCATCCTCGCCCACCGTGGGTTCGACGATGGCCAAGGTCATCACGCCACCGGAAGCACCGGCCAATCGATGTCCCAATTGCAAGGCGACACGCCCATGGGGCCCGTCACGAGTCGGAGCCAGGATCGACTGACATTGCCCTCCGTCGTGATTTCCCAGTCGCAAGAGCATCGTCCGGCAGGGTGCGGAATCAAAGAGCGCGCGGGCGAAGCGCCCCTCCTCGGCCTGCTCACTCCGGGCGCTCAACTGCCGGCCAACGACGAGCAAACTCGCCTTCGTCTCCGCCAGGTAGGCCAGGACCGCGGCCGCGCGGGTCTCGTGCGCCAACTCGAGAAAACGGACCGGCAAGTCGGAGGGTGCCGCCTCCTCGTAGCCGGGTCGATCCGGCACCAGTCCCAGATCCAGGAGGGCGCCTTCCGCCTCCTCCCAGACGGACGACGAGCGCTCACTTTTCCCCGGCTGAACCGCGGCGAAGGCTTCGGCCCCGCCCTTGGCCACCACGATGTACAGATCCCCTCCCTGGACGCGCGTCAAGTGCACGGCCCAACGCGTCATCGCCGCCGCGTGCCGCTCGCGATTGAG
This sequence comes from Verrucomicrobiales bacterium, assembly GCA_028281705.1. GTDB lineage: Bacteria > Verrucomicrobiota > Verrucomicrobiia > Verrucomicrobiales > DEV007 > JAACDM01. Next base: position 7,315 of record JANQJH010000443.1, on the reverse strand, counting down.
GACGAGGACGACCGACATCGCTTCCCGGAACAATTCGCCTGGCCGTACCTAACTAGCTGAGCAGCTTGACCGCCTCGTCCGCCCCGGCATTCTCATGCACAATGGCATGCAGCGCCTTGGCCATCTTCACGGGATCGGGCGACTGCCACACATTGCGCCCAATGGCGATCCCCGCCGCGCCCACGGAGATGGCATCGGCCACATCGCGCAAAAGACCCTCGGGATCTGACGAGGCCGCCCCTCCCAGAATGACCACGGGGACATAGGCCTCATCCACCGCACGGGCGAAGGCCTCCTTGTCTCCCGGGTAGGCGGTCTTGACCACGTCGGCGCCTAACTCACAGCCCAGGCGAATCGAAAAGTGGATTTTCTCCGGACTGTAGTCCCAACTCTTGCCCAGTCCATAGGGCAGCGACTCCAGCATGATGGGATGCGGTTCATTGAGGCATTCTGCGATGAGATCCGCGCAGTCGATGAGGTTGGCCATCTCACGCGGGTGCCCCGGAAAGGTCATGTTCATCAAGGCGTGCGCTCCCACCGCCTTGGCCTCATCGATCCCGTAGATGCGAAAGGAGCCATCCGCGTTGCTGTTCTCCACACAGGTGTTGCCGGTGTCCGTCCTGAGAACAACTCCCTTGCCGGTGAGTTCCTTCTGGAACGCTCGCGCCACGCCGAGATTGACGATGAAGCCGTCGCAGTAGGGCTTGAGCTCCTCGATGAGGGCGCCGGTATCCTCCAATCCGGGCACGGGAAGCAGCGTGCCGTGATCAATGGGAATCATCACCGTCCGGTTGGTCGCGGGATGAAAGAAATGTTTCAGGTTGGTTTTGTCCGTCATGGTTCCGCCGCAGGCTGAACCGCTTCCGGCAGCTCTTCAAGAAGTGAATGGGATCGAGTCAGTTCGCGTGCGCCAACAACCTCTGAGCCAGGTCCGAGCCGGACCGGAGTTGCTCCACCACGCGTCCATTCTTGAAGACGAGCAGAGCCGGGATACCCGTCACCCCAAACCGAGGCGCCAGCGGCTGATTGTCGTCCACGTTGATCTTGACCACCTTGGCCTCATCGCCCACCCGCTGCGCTGCTTTGTCCACCAACGGTGAAACGCGTTTGCAGGGGCCTCACCACGGAGCCCAAAAATAGGCCAGCACGGGCTGGGCGCTCAGGATCACTTCGAACTCGAAATTGGCCGGCGTGATCGCGACTGCGGCGCCCGAGGCATTGAAATCGCCGTCTCGTGGCGCCAAATAATAAATCAAGGCAGCCAATCCAACGAAGACAGCGAGGGATTCTCTACTCACTTTTTCAGGCTAGCAATAATTTTCAGAATCACAACCCGAAACGCCCACTTTCGCCAGCTACGGCCGAGAGGCCTCGACGCCCACGCAAAGACGGATCTTTTTCCCTTTGCACTACGGGATCCGGATCGACTATTTCTCTCTCATGAAGTCTTTCCGGATACTCTTTCCCATCCTCGCCTCGGCCGTCATCGCCATCCCCCTTGGTTTTGCCCAGGACGATAAGCAAAAAAAGGAGGAGGAAAAAAAGGAAGAGAAGAAGCCAGAGGTTAGCGTCTTTCCCGACAAGAATTTCGAGAACGCAGTGCGCAAGCAGGTCTTTGCCAAACGCGATTCGGACGCGCCCCTGACCGCTGACGATGTGAGGAACATCTCCGTCATCCATGGAAACAACATGGGCATCAAGAGCCTCGAGGGCGTCCAGCACTGTGTCAGTGTGGCCGAAATTCGCCTGGCGGAGAATGAGATCGAAGACCTCACACCCCTGCAAAATCTCAAGCGCCTGCAGTCTCTCAGCCTGGAGAAAAACAACATCAGCGACATCACCGCGGTGGGCACTTTGGCGCCCCTACAGTATCTCAATCTGGAGCACAATCGCGTCAAAGACGTCTCGCCCATCAAGGGGCTGACGAAGATGAACTCCCTCTATCTCACTGACAATCGCATCAAGGACATCAGCATGCTGGGAGATCTCAAGAAGGTCTGGTCTCTCTACGTGGGTGACAACGTCATCACCGATATCAGCGTCGTGGCCAAGCTGCCCTGGCTGCAGAGCCTGGAGATTCGCGACAATGGTCTCTCCAGCCTGAAAGGTCTCGAGGGCATCCGGGACGTCCGGTTCCTCGACATGCGCAATAACAAGATCACCGACCTCACACCGCTCATCCAAGCCTGTGAAAAAGACGCCAAGGGCGACACCCGATTCGCCCCCTTCCTCCGCCTCTACGTCGAGGGCAATAAGGGCCTCAAAGAGGAGCAGTTGGAGACCTTGAAGAAAATCGGCGTTCGTCTCAAAGGCTGACCCCGCTTCCGAAATCAACGTCAGTGACGGCAGCCGTTTGACTAGTTGACCTGGCTCCTCACAGCTCTCGCCATCGGCGCCTGCGCCGGCTTGTTAGGCGCCCTCTGCGGCGTGGGCGGCGGCATCGTCATGGTGCCGGCCTTCGTCATGCTTCTCGGACTCTCGCAGAAGCATGCCGTGGCCACCTCACTCGCCGTCATCGTCCCCATGGCCGTCGTCTCCAGCCTGCGCTACGCCCAGAGCGGTCTGATCGACTGGCGCATCGCCGCCGCCGCCGCCACCGGCTCCATCATCACGGCCTATTTCGGAACCGAAGTCATGAAGTCGATGAGCAATCTCGCCCTGACGCGCCTCTTTGGCGCCGTGGTCATCCTCTTCGGGATCAAGATGCTCTTTTTCACCAAAGCCTGATCTCCACCGACCCGGCGCACAAGCGCGTGAGCGATTGATCTCGTCCACGAACAGTTTCAATCGCCACTAGACAAGCCGCAGGGGTCGCGTTGTTTGAACCATGCAGGATCTCTTGAGCATTCCCCGCGTGGTCGAGCACACCGGCGTCAAAGCCTGGATTGTGGAAATGGTTCGTCTCTGTCAGCCGGAGAATGTTCATTGGTGTGATGGCTCGGAGGAAGAGAACGCCCTTCTCTGCCAGCAGTTAGAAGAAGCGGGAACCTTCATCCGGCTCAATCCCGAAAAACGCCCTAACAGCTTCCTTGCCCGCTCCGATCCCGACGACGTCGCCCGGGTGGAAGAGCAGACCTTCGTCTGCACCAAGCGCGAGATCGATGCCGGGCCGAACAACAACTGGATGGCGCCCGAGGCCATGAAAAAACTCCTCCGGGGTCACTTCGCCGGGTGCATGCGCCGCCGCACCCTCTACGTCATCCCCTTCTGCATGGGCCCGCCCGAGTCGCCCCTGGCCCAGATCGGCGTCCAGGTCACGGATTCTCCCTATGTCGCGGTCAACATGCGCATCATGACGCGGATGGGCGTCCATCTCTGGAAGCGGCTGGGCCGGGAGGGCACGTATGTGCCCTGTCTCCACAGCGTGGGCCGCCCCTTGGCCGAGGGTGAAGATGACGTCGCCTGGCCTTGCAATCCGACCAAGTACATCGTGCATTTTCCCGAGGAACGCGCCATCTGGTCCTACGGCAGCGGCTACGGTGGCAACGCCCTCTTGGGCAAGAAATGCCTCGCCCTGCGCGTCGCGAGCTGGATGGCCAAGGAGGAGGGCTGGCTCGCCGAACACATGCTCATCCTCGGCGTCGAGTCTCCTGACGGCGAAAAATCCTACGTGGCCGGCGCCTTTCCCAGCGCCTGCGGCAAAACCAATTTCGCCATGCTCATCCCGCCCAAGGAATACGCGGGCTGGAAGGTCACCACGGTGGGCGACGACATCGCCTGGCTCTGGCCCGGCGACGATGGGCGACTCCATGCCATCAACCCGGAAACGGGCTACTTCGGGGTCGCGCCCGGCACCTCGGAAAAATCGAACCCCAACGCCCTCGCCGCCGCTTCGACCAACACCATTTTCACCAACGTGGCCCTCACCCCCGACGGCGACGTCTGGTGGGAAGGCCTCACCGAAACCCCACCTGAAGGTCTCATCGACTGGCGAGGCCATCCCTGGGATCCCAGCCAATCGCAGCCGGCCGCACATCCCAATTCCCGATTCACCGCCCCCGCAGCACAGAATCCTCTCATTGACCCCGCCTGGGAAGATCCCGCCGGCGTTCCCATCAGCGCCATCATCTTCGGCGGGCGCCGGGCGACGACGATGCCGCTCGTCTTCCAGGCCTTCAACTGGACCCACGGCGTATACATCGGCGCCACCATGGGCTCGGAACGCACCGCCGCCGCCGCAGGCAACGTGGGCGAAGTCCGACGCGATCCCATGGCCATGCTGCCTTTCTGTGGCTACAACATGGGCGACTACTTCCACCACTGGCTCGAAATGCGCGCCAAGATCCGCGATCTCCCCCGCCTCTTCCACGTCAATTGGTTTCGCCGCAACGGATCGGGTGACTTCGTCTGGCCCGGTTTCGGTGAAAACATGCGTGTCCTGGAGTGGATCATCAACCGCTGCCACGGCAAGGCCGCCGGTCACGAAACCAACATCGGCTGGATCCCCCACTGGGGTGAGTTGAACACCGACGGCATCCCGGGATTCACCCAAAAAGACTTCGAACAAGCGATGGCGATCCGCGCCGACGAATGGCGACCCGAGTTACTCTCCCAGGGCGAACTCTATCTCAATCTCTACGATCACATGCCCAAAGAAATGGTGTTTCAGCGAGAGCTCCTGGCCGCTCGCTTGTAGTAAGACAACCGATTCGAACAGCGCTAAGTCAACGTGGGACAGGCGTCTCGCCTGTCGCTATGGCTCGACTTTGATTTTCAGGGACTGAAGTCCCTGCCACATTCTTATCATGACGTATTGTCGAATGAATTGGCCAGGAAAGTGGAAGGGACTTTAGCCCCTTTTTCAAGCAGGCCTTTCGCTTGCCGCCGAACCCTAACTACTCCACCCCGCAAAGCGTGAATCGGAAATCGGATCCCCCGTCCCCTTCCGACCCCGTCTCCACCCAAATCCGGCCGCCGTGGCGCTCGACGATCTTGCGGCATACTGCCAAACCGATCCCGGTACCTTCATAGTCAGCCCGGCTATGCAGCCGCTGGTAAATCTGAAAGATCTTCTCCGCGTGCTCCTCGCTGATTCCGATCCCATTGTCGCGCACGGAAAACTCCACCAGATCACTCTCGGGCAGCCGTTCCGCACGGACATGAACCCGGGGAACGCCCTGACAAAACTTGAGTGCATTCCCCACCAGATTCTGCAGGAGCTGTCCTAACTGAATGGGATCGGCCAGGACCCGAGGCAAGGGATCGTGCGTCACCCGGGCCTCCTTCTCCCGCATCGAGATCTCCAGATTGGCCAGGACTTCCTGGAAGACCTCTTCCGATCCCGTCGGCATCAGATCTTTGCCGCGAGTCCCAATCCGGGAAAACTCGAGCAGCCCGTCGATCAATCGCTTCATCCGCTTGGCCCCGTCGACGGCGTAGCCAATGAAATCGCGGGCATCCTCGCCTAACTGTTCTTTGTAGCGATGCTCCAGGAGCTGCACATAACTCGTCACCATCCTCAAGGGCTCCTTCAGATCATGAGAGGCGATGTAGGCAAACTGCTCGAGGTCGCGGTTGCTGCGCTCGAGATCTTCCGTCCGGGCCCGCAACTGGGCCTCCGCCTCCTTGCGCTCGGTGACGTCGCTGATCGAGCCCGCCATGCGCGTGGCCTTGTCCTCGTCGTTGCGGACACCAAGGCCGCGCACGCGAAACCAGCGGTAATCCCCGCTCTTGCAACGCAGGCGGTACTCCAAGTCAAAGGGCGCCTCCGATTTCAAGTGTTGCTCAAAGGCATCAAGCGCCAACTCCCGGTCGTCCGGATAAATGCGATCTTCCCATTCGGAAAAGCGATTGTCCAATTCCTCGTAGCCGTAGCCTAACAACTCCTTAAATCTCGAAGAAAAGTAGATCTCATTCGTCTCGATGTCCCAATCCCAAATCCCATCGGTGGACCCGCGCACCGCCAGAGCAAAGCGTTCGCGGCTCGCCGCCAACTCCTCCTGGGCGTGCTTCTGCTCCGTGATATCCCAAAAGATGCCCTGCATGCCTACGGTTTCGCCCTCGGCGTCATGCACCGGTGTTTTCACCACCTTGACCACAAGACGATCACCCTCCGCACTCTCGTACTCTTCTTCCGTCTCCAGGACTTCCTGCGTCTCGATGACTTGATGGTCATCCGCCTGATACTTGGCCGCAAGATTTTCGGGAAAGAAATCGAAATCCGTCTTTCCCAGGACCTCCTCCACCGTATGTCCCGCAGCTTGGCAAAAATTGGAGTTGGCGAAGGTAAACCGCCCCTGCAGATCTTTGCGAAAAATGTTCTGCACCAGATTCTCCACCAGGGAATGATAGAGTGCCTCAGAATCCCGCACCTGTCGCTGAGAACGCTCCACTTCGTCTCGCACATCCGCTAGGGCCGTCTCGTGACGATGAAGCCGCTGTCTGGCAAAACGCAGCGTTCGGACCAGACGCGGCACGGTCGCCTCCGATTCCAAGAGACAGTCGTGAGCGCCACGTTTCACCAGATCGAAAGCCTCGTCCTCCGTCATCTCGCGGACCACGACCACCATCAATGGCTTGGGAGCCGGGCGCGCCGACAACGCTTCCAGCAAGCGATCAACTCCGGAGCCGGCTTGGATCCAGACCAGGAGAACGGCCGTCTCCGAGGGAATCTCGGACATGACCGCCTCCAATGATCGCTTCTCCAGCACCGTGACCGCCTGCGAAGGCGCCTCCTGGAGAAAGCGGGCCATCGACTCCGATTCCTCGCGCGATGAATCAGTGAGACAGAGAACGTTGAGCGATTCTTTTTCAATCATGGAGACGGTGGGAGGGCGAGGCCGATCTATATCACGCGCCACGGAGGAGACCAAGCCTGACGGAGATGCGATTTTCTGAGAATTGCGTCTCCTATTCGAGAATCCACGAGCAGTCGCCTCCGAGTCAGCTGGCAGCCAGCCATCGCGTTAAAATTTTCCATAATTACAATAATTTAAATCATGATGAGTCCCACCGCCATTCCCCGGAGCAGAGTATCATCCTGGTTTCCCTACACCACGACCTGTTACCGGCGGGCAACTCGCTATCTCAAATGGCGACACTTTCTCTGGGCAGCCATTCTGATTGCCGGTGCCTGGCAGGTAGATCATGCCGCGCGGCTGGCACCATCAGAACCTGGCGACACTCGTCGAGTGGTGGGAGAGTGAATTGCTCGACGTCTACGATGCCCAAACCAAGCGGCTCCAGCCGAAGCAAGGCGTCTCCTTCAGATCCCAATTGAAGGCCTCGCCAACCCCCTACAACTTTCTCGCCATGCTGTCCTGTCCCCAGGTGAGCGATCTTCATGGGCAGGCGGCGAAGACGAAGTCGGGGGCCA
>JANQJH010000424.1 GCA_028281705.1 Verrucomicrobiales bacterium | reverse complement strand
GCGGGGCGCACTCTTGGGGGTGGCCGTGGATTTGGGGACGACCACCGTGGTCGTGCGCCTTGTCGACTTGGAGTCCGGGGAGGTTCGGCAGGTGCAGTCCTTCGAGAACCCGCAGCGCTTTGGCGGGAGTGACGTCATGTCGCGCATCCAGTACGACACGGATCACCCGGGACGTCTTCTCCAGCGTGTGCTCTTGGGCTATCTCGCCCATGCCATCGAGGCCTTCGACTGCGATCCCGATTCCATTTTTGAGATCCTCGTGGTGGGCAATTCGACCATGCGTGACCTCTTCTTTGGCCTCGGTGTGGAGTCCATTGGACAGCGGCCCTACCGGTCGGAGACGGAGCACGCCTTTCGCCGTGGAGAACGGGCGGGCATGGCGATGACCACCACGGCGAGGAAACTCCGCCTCCCGGCGAATCCGGCGGCGCGCGTCACCAGTCTTCCCCTGATCAGCGGGCACGTGGGGGCGGACACGGTGGCCTGTCTCTTGGCCATCGGGCTGGCCGATGAATCCCGCATGGTGGCGTTGATGGACATCGGCACCAACACGGAGTTTGCTCTGGGGAACCGGGAACAGCTCTATGTGGCTTCGTGTCCCGCCGGACCAGCCTTCGAGGGGGGAATCATTTCTTGCGGCATGCCCGGGCTCGAGGGCGCCATTGAGGCGGTGTCTTTGGAGCCTCAAGATGGGTCGGTCTCGTATCGGGTCATTGGAGGGGGCGAGGCGGAGGGGATCTGTGGTTCGGGCATCGTGGATCTCTTGAGTGAACTCTTGCGTAGCGGACGCATGAACGCGCTGGGCAGGATGACGGATGAGTCTGATCGTTTCGTTATCGATCCCGAGCGAAACCTTTTTCTCACCGAGGAAGACATCAGCCAGCTTGCCCAGGCCAAGGCGGCCAACGTGGCCGGTGGCCAGATCGTTCTGCAGCAATCGGGGATCGCTCCAAGGCGTTTGGAGCAGTTTTATCTCGCGGGGGGCTTTGCCCGGCACCTCGATCTCGAGGCCGCCCGGCGCATTGGGCTCATCCCGTCGTTTCCTCTGGAGAAAATGACGCGCGTGGGAAATGCGGCCATCGAAGGGGCCACCATCGCCTTGCTCTCCGCCTCGCGACGAGCACGCGTCGAACGTTTGGTCAACCGGGCGGTTCACGTCGAACTGGAAACAGATGAAACGTTCTTCGATCACTTTGTCGAAGGATGTCAGTTCAAGCCCGTTGAGATCATGCCAGTCCAACCTGAAGAGGAGGAAGTCCGCACTCAATGAACGCCGTGGATTCCAAGGATCCCGAGATCGATGCGGTGGTGGCTGCCAGTTTTTTGGCCACGCCCGATCTCACATTGATGCCGGAGACCCTCTATCGGCAGCGGTTGGGGTTGCCCCGGAAAGATATCGATGCCGATGAAGCCGAGCTGGCGGCCTTGGCGGAGAAAGCGCGGTCTTGGTATGCATGTCAGGGTGAGGCCTGGGCGGGAGCCGCGGCTCACAGGGTGGAGAAAATCGAAGGGACCTCTGTCGTGCTCGAGGGAGGGGCGAAACTGCAGAGTAGGCGCCTGGCGAGGGGCCTTGCGGTGACGGACACCAAGACAGTGGTCGTTGCCGGCTTTTCCGCGGGCCAGGCTGTGGAAGAAGAGATCGCCCGGCTCTGGGCGGCTGACCGGCCTGACGAAGCTCAGTTTCTCAACAGCTACGCCGTGGCCGTGGTCGAGCATTTGCGTGAGGCGGGTTGGCATGGGCTGAACGAGGGAACGCATCACACGGTGCTGCCCCATTACAGTCCGGGCTACGAAGGGTGGGCCCTCGAAGATCAGCGTGTGCTCTTCGAACTTCTCCAGGATCGCGGTCCTCTGCGCCTCCTCGATTCGCTCATGCTCGAACCGGCGAAATCCATGCTCGCGCTCTATGGGATCGCCTGCCCCAAGACGGAGAATGTCTGCGCTGAGTTCTGGGAACGCTTTCGGGTGTTGCCCAAACCCGTGGATTCCGCGGAGTATTCCTTCTCTAACAAGGTCCTGAGAAAATGGAGTCGCGACCGGCTAAGTCTGACGGCGGCGGATGATGGTTCGGTTGAGGCCAGGTTTCGTATCGATGGATCGACCTGCGCCAACATGGGCCTGCCACTGGCACTGGACTACGAGGTCAGGCTCACCCGGGACTCGGAGGGAGCGCATCGCCTCTCCGGGTTTGCCTGTCGACCGGCGGAGGGTGACCGGGGGCATTGCTCGACCTGTCTTCATCTCTCCGATCCATCGGCGTTCCAGCAAGGGATGAGGGAAACGCCGCCCCTGCTGGGCCAGCCGTTGCAGGACGTCTTGACTTGGAAACCCGATCTCAGTCCGGCTGGTTGCCTCTGTACCCGTTCCAGCCGGGATCACAAGTGGAGCGTGGTTTTGCAAACCTTGCACTATGCTCTTCATCACCAAATCTAACTAAACGCCACATGAAGCCATTATTGGAAGCGATCCGCGAACGAGTCTTGCTCGGGGACGGAGCGATGGGTACCCAACTCCAGCTCGCCGGTCTCGAACCCGGCGGCTGCGGCGAGGCGTGGAATGTCGATCATCCGGATCGCGTCCTCGCCATCCAGAAAGCCTATGTGGAGGCGGGATCGGACTGTTTGATCACCAATACCTTTGGGGGCTGTGCCATCATGTTGGAGAGACATGATCATGGGGACCGCGTGGCCGAGATCAATCGGGCCGCCGTCTCCATCGCGCGCGAAGCATTCGGGGGCCGGAATGGCTATGTCATCGGTGATATTGGTCCGTTTGGCGGGCTGATGGAACCCTATGGCGAGGTCGAGGAGGAGCGCGTTCGCGAGGCGTTTGCCGAGCAGGCTGAGGCCTTGGTTTCGGCGGGAGCTGATGCCATCATCATCGAAACCCAAACCTCTCTGGAGGAGTTGGGCATCGGCATCGAGGCGGCTCGGAACGCCGGAGCCTCCTGTGTCATCGGTTCTATGGCCTTCGACGTTCTTCACGATGGCCAGGACATCAAAACGATGATGGGGATCGGGCCCGAAGATGCCGCGGCCTTCATGAAGGACGCCGGTGTTGACATTGTGGCCATGAACTGCGGCACGGGCATTGACGTTGGCTGGGCGGCGGAGGCGGTCCCGCGGTTTCGTGAAATCTGTGATTTGCCGACGATGGCGCAGCCCAATGCGGGAACGCCCGTGTTGGAGAATATGAAAGTGGTGTACAAGCAGACGCCGGAGGAAATGGCCTCGGAATTGCCCGATCTTCTTGCCACGGGGGTCAACATTGTCGGAGGCTGCTGCGGCAGCACGGCGGCGCACATCGCCCTGTTCCGTGAACTCCTGGACCGCAACCTGTCATCATGACGAAACATCGCATCACGGAAGAGAACAAGGCGGCGGAGGATCTGCTGCCTCCCAAGCAACCGGACGGATCGGGGATCGGAGTCAACTACATCGATGCCTACATCAAGCCGATGAACGTGAAACTTGACGATGGCACGGTCGTCAAGTGCAAGCGCAAGGGCCTGAAAATCATGTTTCAAGTGGGTGAGGCCAAGGGAGAAGCCATCATGAATCGGCTGGCCCATGGGCCTGATCCCAAGGCCATTTTGCGGCGCGCCCTCGAAGCCGGCGCCGAGGCTGCCGGGGTCGCCTTTCTCGTGGAAGAGGGCGTCGTCTATCTCGAAGCCTAACTGATTGATTGATTGAAGACCACTCGATACTCATGACTGCAAAACAGATTGTCGCCGACGCCATGCAGATGAAGCCCACGGAACGAATGCCCGTGATGTGTCAGATGGCCAATGGGCATACGATCATCAACACCGGCGTTCATCCCATCGATTACTTCGTCGATTCCGAACTCTGGGCCGACTGTCTCATCCGCATGCGCGCGCTTTATGATTTCGACGGGATTCTCTGTCACAAGCCGGGGCGGGTCCACGGGATCATGGATCTCGTGGAGCGAACGGACTATGACGCGGAGACGCCGACACTCTACATGAAAGACGGCGCCCGCATCGAGTGCACGCGGGATGATGACGCCTATTACAAGCCGGCAGAGGACTTCGTCCGGCCCACTCTGGACGAACTTGACGTCGATGATTTGTTGGGCTGGGTACCCGAGAGCTTTCTCGCATTTCAAGCGAGCAAGGCGACCTATGCGGTCACCGATCCCGACGCCTTTGACGATCATGTTTTTGCCATGTTGGACAAGGTCATCGAGCGAGCCGGTGACGAGTATTCCGTTCATGGAGAGGTGCGGGCTCCCTTTGATCATTTTTTGAACATTGTCGGGATGGAAGACGGGCTCATGGCCATCCTGGACAATCCGGAAAAGACCTTGGAAGTCATGGACCGCACAACCGAGTGGTCCATCGCGCTCGCCGTGGCCCAAGCCCGCCGAGGAGCTGAAGCCATCAAGGTGAGCAGTCCCTTTGCCGGAAGCGGTTTCTTGAGTCCGGACATGTATGAGGAGTTCATTGTGCCCTTCGAAAGCCGGTTGGCCAGTGCCGTGCGGGCTGAGGGCAAGTCGATTTACACCCACACTTGCGGTGCCATCGGGGACCGGTTGGAGCTGATTTGCCAGACTGGCGTGAGCGGGATCGAATGCCTCGATCCACCGCCCCTGGGCGACGTGGAGATCACGGAGGCGGTGGAGTTGCTCAAGGGGCGCATCTTCATCAAGGGGAATGTCGACCCGGTCAACACGTTGCTTCGCGGCGACGCCGATGCGGTGCGGGCCGACGTGACCAACGTCGTCGAAGCCAGCCGGGAAATGGACGGCTTTATTCTCTCCTCCGCCTGTTCGGTGGCCCCGCCGGCCCCCCCTGACAATCTCAAACACATGGTTGAGGTCTGCCGCGAACTCACTTCCGTCTAATCCGCCAAGAAAAGACTAACTAATTTTCACTGATTCTTCCGATGACGGCATCTTGTGCAAGGGCTCCCGTTCGCGTGGATGCCGGTGGCGGTGGGACGGATGCCCCGCCGTTTTCCGTCGAGCATGGCGGAATGGTGGTGAATTTTGCCGTGCAACGCCATGCCTTTGCCAGCGTGCAGCGCTTGCCTTTGGGAAAAGGCGTCACGATTTATTCTCGAGACCTCGAAGAAGGGGTGACGGGGAGCGAGGTGAACCGTTTGCCGGGGGAGAAACTGCCATTTTTGCAGGGTTTTGTTCGGAGGTTGGTGCCCGCGGGGGAGTCGCTTCTTCTCGTCACCGAATCCGATGTGCCTCCCGGAGCGGGTCTGGGAGGCAGTGGTGCGCTGGGAGTGGCGGTGGTGGCTGCGCTCGACCATGCTTTTGGGAGAGAGAGAACGCCGGCGGAGACCGCACAGTTGGCCAACGATGTGGAGCGCTTGGATCTGAGTTACCCCGGGGGCAGTCAGGATTCCTTCGGCGCCGCGCTGGGAGGGATCAATCGGCTGGAGTACTTGCAGGGTGGCGGCGTGGTGCCGCATCGAGTGCGTTTGGCAGAAGAAACACGGCTCGCCCTGGAACACCATTCGCTGTTGGTTTACACCGGCAAAGCCCACGTCTCGGGAAACATCCACCAAGACATCAAGGACTCCTATGCCTTGGAGGATTCACCGACGGTGGACGCCATGATTCACTTGCGCGAATCCGCTTCGGATATGGCCGTGGCGTTGGAGGCGGGTGATCTCGATGGCTACGTTAGAGCCTTGAATCAGTCCTGTGATCACCTCTATCGCTTGCACCCAAGCTGCGATTGTGCCGCCCATCGTGAGATTCATGGAGAACTCAGCCGGCGCGGTTTGATACTCGGGCGAAAGACCTGTGGCGCGGGTGGCGGCGGGTTCATGATCGTGCATACGGCTCCGGGAAAGCGTAAACAGTGTTTTCGAATCTGTGGGGAACTGGGGGCCATGGTCTGGCCCGTGTGTCTTGATTCGGATGGTGTCAGAGCGTGGAGCGCGGCTGCCTTGTCCGAGGCCGACATCGATGGGATTCGTGGAGATGTCAGTGGATAGTTAGCCTGATGTTGTGAGATTGAGGTTGTCCACGAAAAACACGAAAGACGCGAAAAAGAGGTCTGCTATAAGGGTTCGAGGGTGGGGCTTTTACCGCCTAGAACGTCTCATGGGTGTTTGTTAGGAATGCGCAGAATCGGAATCCGTTCCGAGTTGCCTTCTTCGATGAGGAAATTTGGGGTGATCGGCGGTGGGAAAGTACGGATGCGTTTAGGTATTCATGCCGATACCTTCTCGGTAGGTTTGCCGTAAGCTACACACTTCTGCCCATGCTTTCTACATAGGGTTAACCATATATAGTGGGGAAGTACAGCGATTGCGGAAGATGGGACGTATTGGGCATGGTGCTATCCATGAACCCGATCAATGTGGATGGATCCTCCGGCGGAACTACGGTGGATCTCTGGCGTGGAAGGATCGGCAGGGAGTCAGAGGAAATGTTGGAGATGGGTTTGGAGGGAGAGCTGGGAATAGATTTGATCAAGCAGGTGGAGATTCTGTCAGCATTGGGTGAGCGGCTACCCGAGATGCCGGAGATCGAGCCGGCGCGACGATCGGAGTTGCGCACCTTGACCCAGGTCGCCGAGGCCATCGGCGGCGCGACAGAAGCGAAACCGGCGGCAGCGGCGGAACCGGAGGAACAACCGGCGGGACCAGTGGAGATAGCCTCAGGGCCAGCGGTGGCCATGGCTGTCGAAGAAGCGGTCACCGAGCTGGCGCACGCCCAAGAGGCGGCGCCGCCCGCCGGGCCGCCCGCGGGCGCGATCTCAAGACGTCCACGAAAGCAAACTGGTCAGGTGGCCTTCGTGGACACCGGAAACCCTTGGGGTCGGCAGACCACAGCCCACCGGGTACCACGCAAGCAGGCGGCGGCCATGAATTTTGCCGCCACTCTAGAAGGAGTAGGAGGCGCTGAGAGCGAGCAAATGGGCTGAGATTTCGAGCGAACTCTGGGAGTACTCACCCGCGAGGTAATCGCTCACGCCGACGCTTTCGGTATTGGGGAGGTGGTATTGATAGGCGAGAGCGAAGCTCCATGGTCCTCGCTCAGCTCGAAGACCGGCGGAGACGGTGTGCTCGAAGATCGAGCCGTTGAGTGGGGTTGTCAGGGAACTCGGCACCGGGCTGCGGCCGTAGCTATAGCCCAAAAGAAAATCCGCATTTTCGGACAGCGCGACTTCGACGCCGGCCCGATAGACGAAGCGGTCCTTCCAATCCACGGGCACGCGGTCGACGAGGGAGTTGCTCCCGGTGAGTTCGTTGATGGCCGCGTTCGTCCCGTCTTCGAGCGAGACACGTAGTTCGTCAAAGGCATCCTCCCACCCGACCCAATCGAGCTGGAGAGCGAGGCGGACCCGTTCATGACACTGCCAGGATAGGCCCGCGGAGAGGATTTGGGGAAGGGCGGTATCGACTTCGGCATCGTAGCGGAACCGGGACTCGACCCCGGTCAGCCCGAGAGAGTCCAGCTGGGCGGAAACATCTCCCCGGGCCTGGCCGCGGCCGTGCAATTCGACCTTTGTAAGGTATTGGATTCCGAAGGAGAGATCCTCGGAGTGGCGGTAGAGGAAGCCGATGCTGGCATTCCACCCATAGCCATCCGTTTCCAGGTCGAGCAGGGTCTTCCATCCGGCCAGGGTGGGCTCGGTTTGAAAAATGAATGGGACGTCCAGGCCCACGCGGTGGTAAACGAGTCCCAGGCCAAGTCCGAGGGATAACTTTTCGGAGAGTTCCATGCCCACACCGACGGTGGCGCTAAGGGCGGTGAATTCCGCCTGGTGTGTTTGGCGTCCATAGCTCGTGTTGCCGTCGATCCCGCCTGGCGCGTCCGTGTAACGCCAGTCCGCCAGTCGCGCGCTGTCGACCCGGAGGGCAAATCCCAGGGTGAACCGCGAATCGGGAATGGGATAGGAAAGGGCAAACTCGGGAAAGGCGCCCGTGTCTCTGCCCAACCCGGCGTGATCGTTGAAGGCATTCTCGAAGCGGCCGTGACCGTGGATGCCTGTTAGGCTGAGAGAGAACATCTTTTCGTCCAGGAGGGTCAAGGTCGCGGGATTGCTCGCCACTGCCGTGAGAGGATCCCTGGCGAAGGCGACGCCAGTGCTGCCCATGGCCATGCTCTCGGCTCCGTAACCGTTGCGCAAAACTCCGTTGGCCCTGGCGGTCAAGGGCG
>JANQJH010000407.1 GCA_028281705.1 Verrucomicrobiales bacterium | reverse complement strand
GCCCATCACGCGCGTGACCAGGGAGGACATCGCCAATTGCCAGCTCGGCGTCCTCTCCGGCGGATTCAGCTATGGCGATTACGTCATGGCTGCTCGCTTTGCCGAACTCGAGATCGAACGGCGATTGGGCGACAGCCTGACCACGTTTCGCGATCAGGGGGGGTATCTCCTCGGAATTTGTAACGGTTTCCAGACGCTCATGCGCCTCGGTATCCTCCCCGAGGGCAGCCTCGTGGATAATGTCAGTGAACGTTTCATCTGCAAGTGGGTTCCCTTGAAGAAACAGGTTACAGATTCGCCCTTCCTCCACGCCTTGCCGGAAGATTTCGAACTCCCCATTGCCCACGGCGAGGGCCGTCTCGTGACCCGCCACCTCGAGGATGCCGCCGGTTACCGTACAGACGGCCTCGCGGCCATCACCTATGGCGAAGATGTCAATGGCTCCTATGAACGGATCGCCGGCATGCAGGATACCGAGCGCCGCGTGCTCGGTCTCATGCCGCATCCGGAGCGATTCATCTATCGAGAGCAACACTATGATCGCGACTGGCCTCTGGCCGAGCATGGCTGGGGTTACTACCTCTTCCAGTCGATTTACCAAACCGTCACCGCCTAACTGATTGATTGATCCAGGAGCCTCCCTCATGAGCGAAGCCCTCACATACAAAGACGCCGGCGTTGACATCGAAGAGGCCGCGGCCCTCGTGGGAGACATCGGGGAACTCCGCCTGCGGACGGAAGCCAAGCGCCAGCTCTTTCAGAGCTTCGGGCTCTTCGCCGCCGGTTTTGACCTCAGCGGTTATGACGCCCCCGTGGTCTTCACCGGTTGCGACGGCGTCGGAACCAAGCTGAAACTCCTCTTGGCTCACGACGCCCTGGAAATCGCGGGCCAGGATCTGGTGGCGATGAACGTCAACGACGTTCTCACCAGCGGCGCCGATCCCATCATGTTTCTCGACTACATCGGCGTGGGCAAAATCGACAAATCCAAGATCAAACGTGTCATCGCCGGCATGGTGGATCACCTCGAAGCCTGCGGCTGCATCCTCGCCGGAGGCGAGACGGCCGAGATGCCGGATATGGTCGAGGAGGACATGATCGAACTCTCCGGTTTCTGCATCGGCGCGGCGGAAAAACGCGACCTCATTGACCCGAGCACGCTGGCCGTGGGCGATGTCCTCATCGGCTGCGCATCCGACGGCTTTCACGCCAATGGCTGGAGCCTGGTGCGACGGGTGCTCGACGCGAAATCCCTGACCTACTCGGAGGAGGACATGCATCGCCTGCTGGCCCCCACGCGGCTCTATCACGAGGAGTGCGCCGCGCTCAAATCAGCGGGGATCACCCCCAAAGCCATGGCCCACATCACGGGGGGAGGCCTGCCGGAAAACCTCGAGCGCCTGCTCAACGGCAAGGGAATGCGTTTGCAACTGCCGTTGTGGGAGAACGAACCCGTGCAGCGCGTGCTCAACCATCTTGAAGAGGACGAAGCCATCCGGACCCTCAACATGGGGTTCGGCTGGGTCGTCGCCGTCGCGGCTGATCGGGCCGACGAAGCCCTCCGCGCTCTGCCGCGCAGCCATATCTTAGGCGAAGTCACCAGTAACGCTGCCATCGACGTGACAGTTAGGAAAAAAGGATGAGTGATGCCCTCAAGCACGAATGCGGCCTGGCCTTCATTCGGCTGCTGAAACCGCTCGCCTATTTTCAGGACAAGTACGGCCGCGTTCTCTACGGCTTTCAAAAGCTATTCCTCCTCATGGAGAAACAGCACAACCGTGGTCAGGACGGCGTCGGCATCGGCTGCCAAAAACTCAACACGCCGATCGGCCAGCCCTACATGTTCCGGCGCCGGTCCACCCGCAAAGACTCGCTTTCCTGGGTCGTCAATCAGGAACTAGCAAAGTTCGACGAACTCTGTCAGAAAGGCGTCATCGACCCCAAGGATCCTGAAAGCGTCAAGGCAAACTTCGAGTTCGGCGGCGAACTTCTCGTCGGCCATCTGCGCTACGGGACCTCCGGGCTTTTCAATGAAGGCTCCTGCCACCCCTTCGTTCGCCGCAGCAATTGGCCGACAAAGACCCTCATGGTCTGCGGGAACTTCAACATGACCAATGCACCCCAGCTCATCGAGAATCTCATCGAGCGCGGCCAGCATCCGGTCTACGGTACGGACACCCAAACCGTGCTCGAGGAAATCGGGTTTCATCTCGATGAGCAACACACCGATCTCTATCGCGAGCTGAGAGACAAGGGGCTCTCCGGTTCCGCCATTCCCGGCGAGATCAGCCGTCGCCTCGACATCCCAGGACTGATCAAGGTTTCCGGCGAGGTCTGGGATGGGGGTTATGCCATTTTCGGCGCCATCGGCAATGGCGACGGCTTTGTCCTGCGGGATCCCCAGGGAATCCGCCCCTGCTTTTTCTATCGTTCGGACGAACTCATTGCCTTCGCCTCGGAGCGCGTCGCCCTCATGACCGCCTTCGACGCCGAGCAGGATGAGGTCACCGAACTCAAGCCAGGCAGTGTGGCGGTGATCAAGGCCTCTGGAGAGATCAGTTTCACGGATTTCTGCACCGGCCGCCGGCACACGCCCTGCTCGTTTGAACGCATCTATTTCTCCCGCGGCAACGATCCGGAGATCTATCGCGAACGCAAGGCTTTGGGCGAAGCGCTCGTTCCGCAAATCCTCACATCGATCGACAACGACCTGGAGAATACGGTTCTCAGTTTCGTCCCCAACACCGCTGAAGTCGCCTACTACGGGATGATGGAGGGGCTGCGAAAACACCGCCGCCAGGAAGTGAAACAAGGACTGCTCGATGCTCTCCAGCGCGGCCAGCTCGATGAGAACCTCATCGACGAACTCATCCTCCGCAACTGGCCGCGCGACGAGAAGATCGCGCAAAAAGACATCAAGCTGCGCACCTTCATCAGCCAGGAAAAGGGTCGCAATCAGTTAGTCTCGCACGTCTACGATATCACCTACGGCGTGGTCCAACCCCAGGACAATCTTGTCGTTCTCGACGACTCCATCGTCCGCGGTACCACCCTGCGGAAGTCCATCCTCAAGATCCTGGCGCGGACCAACCCCAAGAAGATCGTTATCGTCTCCACCGCTCCCCAGATCCGCTACCCGGATTGCTATGGGATCGACATGTCCGAACTCGGCAAGTTCATCGCCTTTCAAGCGGCGATCAACTTGCTCCAGACACGTGGCGATTACTCCCTCGTCCATGACGTCTACGAGGCCTGCCTTGCAGAACTGAAGAAGCCCCTCGGCGAAATGCGCAACGCGGTGCAGCAGATCTACGATCCCTTCACGGACACCGAGATCTCCGCCCAGGTGAGCCAGATGGTGAGACCGCAAAACACCAGCTGGCACGGCGAGGTCCAGGTCATGTTTCAAACAATTGAGAACCTCAAGCGGTCACTGCCCGAGAACTCCGGCGTCTGGTACTTCACCGGGGACTACCCCACCCCGGGCGGTTACGCCGTGGCCAATCGCGCCTTCGTCCATTTCTACGAAAAACGCGACGGCCGGGCCTACGATTTACCTCTAAACTAACTATCAGATTAACCACGAGGTCGTTCAAGAGAGACGCCGTCCCACAGCCAAACGTGAGACCGGCGTCTCGCCGGTCCCCATGCATTTGCACGATCGCTGAGCCCGACAGGCGAGACGCCTGTCCCACATTTCACCCCTGGACTTATTCAAGGCCGCACCGTGATCGAACCATTGCTCGTCCGCAGTGTCGATGAGGCCGGCGAAGCCTCGACGCCAAACTGCAGCAAGGCGCTTTTCTTACTTCGTTCCACCACGCGCCCAGGCAATCCCTCGCCGAATTTGAGCTTTCCGTTGGATGTCTTGAGTTGGAGCTCCCCTTGAAGGCCGCCGACACTCACGTTGACCGATCCATTGGAGGATCTCACCTGGATCGGCCCCGAACTGCCGCTACCAAGCGCCACCTCGACGGATCCATTGCTCGTCACCGCATCGACGGCACCGGCAATTCCCCGGGCCGTGATGGATCCATTGCTCGACTCCAACTTGGCGCTCCCCTGGGCGCCCTCCACCTTGATCTTTCCGTTGCTCGTCTTCGCGTCCACCGCCCCCTGCTGACCATTCACCGTGATGCTGCCGTTGCTCGTCTTGGCGTAGGCCATACCGCGCAAGTTCTGCACCGTGATCGAACCGTTGGAAGAACGCAACTGCAGCCCCCGGGCGTCCGGCGTCTGAATCGCGAGGTCGCATCCCTCACGGCTACGCCGTTTGCCGTCCGGCCAGGAAACCGCCACGGTCAAGGTGCCGTCCGAGGCTCTCTGCGGCGTCACCGCGGTCTGCTCGAGGCGCTCGGGCGACGTCGCACGCACCCTGGCCTCAATCGAGACATCCTCTCGGGCGGCCTGTATTACCGAAATCTTGCCATTGACCGTCGTCACGTGGATGGGCGCATCCGGGACGTGGGAGAGAACCGAATGGCGGGTTTCTTCATGCAGTGGAGCCGCGAGAAAACAGCCCGAGACAAAGACGAGACCGCATAGACCCGCGGCGATAAAAACGGAATTTTTCACGACGTTCATGACAAGAAGAGCCTACCGTAGACCCGATCCAAGGGCCAGCACAGAAAAGGACCCGTTCCCCACACGCTTCTTTTGACACCATGACCATCCTCATTACCGGAGGCCGCGGCCTCATCGGCACGGCGCTAGCAAAACACCTACGAGGACTCGGCCACCGCGTGTGGATCGCCAGCCGGTCCCCTGACGGACCGGATGCCCTGCGGTGGAACCCGGAAGGGAACGAGATCGATCTCTCGCCGCTGGACGCCCTCGATGCCGTGATCCATCTCGCGGGCGAGAACCTGGCGCAGGACCGGTGGACCGCCCGGAAGAAGGAGCGCATCCTCGAGAGCCGCCGCCTTGGCACCCGCACCATCGTTAGGGCAATCACCGCACGCTCGCCACGGCCCCGCGTTTTCATCAGTGCCTCCGGGATCAACTACTATCCAAGCAACACGGGAACGGTCATGACGGAGGCGGACGCGGCGGGAGAGGATTTCCTCTCACAGGTGTGCCAAAGCTGGGAGGCGGAAACCTTTCCTGCTCGAGACGCGGGCATTCGTGTCATGCGAGCCCGCCTCGGCGTCGTCCTCACTCCGAGGGGCGGCGCCCTGGCACAGATGCTCCCCATCTTCAAACTCGGTCTCGGCGGGAGGTTGGGATCGGGCCGGCAACGCATGAGCTGGATCGCCCTGGAAGACGTGATCCAAGTCTTCACCCAGGCGCTGGAGGATGACCGCTTCAGCGGCCCGATCAACGTCACCTCTCCACGCATCATCACCAACGCAGAGTTCACCGTCGCCCTGGCCGGAGCCCTCCATCGCTGGACCTTTCTTCCCGTGCCCTCCCTCGCACTGAAGCTCATTCTGGGGGAAATGGCAGAGGCCGCTCTGCTGGCTGATCTCGCCGTGGAGCCGGCGGCGCTGCAGCGCATGGGCTATCATTTCCAAAAAAACGACATCACCGAGGCCCTGGCCACCATCGGCAAGAAAGGTGCTGCACCCTGACCGCTGCACCAGGCCTCTATCGTGGCACCACGGCGCTTGCAAGAGGCGGAGAGCTGTGGTCGGATGCCGTCCTATGGAGTCTGACCAAGCACTCATGGAACGTCGCGTTCGCCTCTTCATCAAGGCGATGTTCGAATGGAATGCCATGATGGTGGAAGAATCGGATTCCCTTTTCCCGCAGGCCAATGGTTGGAATTCGGTGGAAGACGGCCTCGAGCATGACCTGCAGCCCCTCGATGAGGACTCCGAATCGGAGGAGACGAATGCCACCTTCGACCGGCTGCGCCGGGAACACGCTCGCCTCATCGGCCGGCATCTCGTCCGCCGGGACGCCTTCAACCACCTCGGCTTCAGCGACCCACCGGAGCACCATCCCATTCACGAGCGGATCTCCAATGTCACTGTTTTGGGAACACGCGAGGGTGAGGTGGCCACGGAGTACCATTTTGAATCGGCCGCCTTCTCCCGGATTTACCGGCTGACACGGCAAGAGGAGACCTGGTTGATCGACGACATTTTTGAACTGGCGCAAGAGGGCGTCTCCGAGTCGTTCGAGGAGGATCTGGGCCTGGTGGCGCGGCCGGACCACACCTCCTACACCACGCGCCCCGCACCCGTCGATCTCGAGCGGCTCATCCCCGCCTTTGCCGAATTCGCCGCCCCGGCCATCCGGCTGCATCCGCGGCGGCATACCGAGCTACCCCAAAACGTGAGCAAGTGCGGCGGCTCGTTTCTGGGAAACGATCGCCAATCCTGGCCGGTGTGCCACCACCACCGGACACCCTACGTCGGCGTCGTCCAGCTGACGCAATCCGAGCTGCCGGGCGAGTTGGATCTCTTCCCTCCAGGTAAGACGGTGATGCAACTCCTGTGGTGCCCCTTCGATCACGGCGAGCGGTGCTGTCCCCGGGTGGAGGTCCAATGGCTCGACGGAGCCGGCGCCCAATCCACGGGCAAGCCAAATCCCGTGCCGCGCCGCAGCCCGCTGGAAACCACTCCCCGGCAATGCCAATTCCATCCGGAAGTGATCATGGACTACCCCGACTTCCTCTCCCTGCACGGCTCCCTGCAGACGCAGGTCTCGCGTCACCCGGAACTTCAAAGGCTGGGCAAGGCCATTTACCCGGAAACCTTCGTCCACGAAGACGACGACAGCGGGGAACAAAGCCCGGCGGCCTCGGGTCCGCCTCCCGTCGACGAGCTGGCGGTGAACGCCTACCATGTCCTCCTCGGCTCGGCACCGGGATTCAAGATCGGCGGGCATCCCGACTGGATCCAGGAGGCCGAGGTCCCCTCCTGCGTCCACTGCGATGCCGCCATGGACCATCTCCTGACCGTCGCCAGTTGGGAGTGGGACGGGGCCAGCTACGAACGCTGGCGGCCTGCGGAAGAACCTCTTGAGCCCGGCGGTGCCGGGGTGGAAGACGCCGGGCTCATGCTGGGAGATGCCGGCGCCATCTATCTCTTCGTCTGCCGATCGTGCCCAGACTGGCCTGTGAGCCCGGTTTTTCAGAGTTCGTAACTTCCCGGCGGACCCCATTTCGACACTTGACCGCAGCTTTCCCGGGTCCATAGCCTCTGGTCAACCAGACATCATGATGATGAGAAATCTCTTCCAAGTCACCCTCGCCGCTACCGCCGTGTTTGCGACCCTTTCCCCAATCGACTCCGACGGGCACACCGCCACCGTTCGTGAAATGGCCAAGGCGTGTGAAGTCTTCCTCCAAGATCTGAATGACGATCAACGGGCTAAGGCCACCTTCGAATGGAAGGACACGGAACGCGTCAACTGGCATTTTATCCCGCGTGAGCGCAAAGGTCTGCCTCTGAAAGAACTCGATGACTCCCAGCGCGCCTTGGCTCACGGCCTCATCGTCACCGGACTGAGTCACAAGGGTTATCAACAGGCCATGCAGGTGATGAGCCTTGAAAAAGTGTTATTCATCAAGGAAAACAACAACCCGACGCGCGACCCGGGCAAGTACTACATCAGTGTCTTCGGCAAACCGGATCCCAAGGGCACCTGGGGATGGCGCGTGGAGGGCCATCATCTCTCTCTCAATTACACCGTGGTCAAAGGCAAGGAGCTTGCAGTCACACCCTCTTTTTATGCAACCAATCCCGGTCGTGTGCTCGATGGGCCGCGCAAAGGCCTCCAGGTACTCGCCGGTGAAGAGAACGTGGCCCGGAAGTTGGCCAATAGCCTAGATGATGCACAAAAGAAAATCGCCATCATTGATGACAAAGCCCCGCGCGACATCCTCACCTCGGCCGATCGCAATGTGAAGCGCCTGGAGCCCGTCGGCATCGGCTTCGGCAAACTCAACGATGAGCAACAAGAACTCTTGAAATCGCTCGTCAATCACTACGTGAGCAAGCATCGCAAGGCGATTCTCAAGCGCGAGATGGAGCGGATCGAAAAAGCGGGTTGGGACAAGGTGACCTTCGCCTGGGCCGGAGGCCTGAAGAAAGGCGATGGCCATTACTACCGCGTGCAGAGCCCCGATTTCCTCATGGAGTACGCCAACACCCAGAACGATGCCAACCACGTCCACGCCGTGTTCCGCGATCTGAAGAACGACTTTGGCGACGACGTGCTGGCCAAGCATTACAAGGAAGATCACTAGAAGCTCCTGCAGCGTGTTCGAAACCGACGGCATTCACAAAGGCCAAAACTACCAGGGAGAGACCGGGGCCGTCATTCCGCCCGTCTACCTCACCTCCACCTTTGCCCACGGCAATGCCGACGGGTTCGATTACACCCGGTCCGGCAATCCGAACTTCAACAATCTCGGCGAACAGTTAGCCGCCCTCGAGGGGGCGGCCGGCGCCACCGTCTTCGCCAGTGGCGTCTCGGCCATCACCGCCGTCGTCTCCACCTTGAAGAGCGGTGATCTCGTGATCGCGGAAGAGAACATCTATGGCTGCACCTTCCGGCTCTTCGCTCAGGTCTTCGCCAAGTTCGGCATTTCCATCGACTATCATGATCTCACGAATGAAGCCAACGGCCGCTTCATTCTGGAGAAGAAACCCGCCTTGGTCTGGATCGAGTCCCCCACGAATCCTCTGCTGAAAATCATCGACATCGCCTGGGCTGCCCGCTTGGCCAAGGAGGCTGGAAGCTCGCTCATCGTGGATAACACTTTTGCCTCGAGCTATTTTCAGAAACCCCTGGCCCTGGGCGCCGATCTCTCCCTTCTGAGCACGACCAAGTACAGCAATGGCCACTCCGACTGCCTTGGAGGCGTGGTCTGCACCAACTCCCCCGCCTGGCAGGAAAAGATGATCTTCGCCCAAAAGGCCCTGGGTCTCCAACCGTCCCCCTTTGATAGCTGGATGATCGCACGCGGCGTCAAGACCCAGGCCCTGCGCATGGAACGTCACCACGCCAATGCCTTGAGTTTCGCCCAGTTCCTCGAAACGGAGTGGCCCGAGGCAACAGTCCGTTTTCCCTTCCTGCCCTCCCACCCGCAATACGATCTGGCACGGCGCCAGATGACCGGCGGATCCGGAATCGTCACCGCCGATTTCCAGCTCTCGCTGGAAGAGACCAAGGCCAACCTTGACCGGCTGCGCTATTTCACGCTCGCGGAGAGCCTGGGCGGCATCGAATCCCTCGTCTGCCACCCGGCCAGCATGACCCACGCCAGCGTCCCCCGGGAGACCCGGGAAGCCGTGGGCATCACCGACTCTCTCGTGCGATTCTCCATTGGGATCGAGCATATCGACGATCTGAAGGATGATCTTCAGCAGGCTTGGACTGGCCGCTAGGCCGGGGAACAATCGGTTGCGCCCCGCGATGAACAACGCCACTGGTGTCAGCGTCCAAAGCGGCCCATGACGAAAAATTTCAGCTATTTTCTAGCACAACGCTATCTCGTTCCCAAAGGGCTGTTCCTTATCTTTATCAACGTGCTCACCATTCTCGGCATCTGCCTCGGTGTCGCCGTGATGATCGTCGTCCTCAGCGTGATGAAGGGATTCGAGAACGAGTTCCAGCGCACACTCCTCGGTTTTGATCCCCATCTTCTCGCCCTCAACCCGCACGAAAACGGAGTCGAGACCGTGTCACACGATGCCGTGGGGGCCCGCGTCGAGGACGTTCCCGAGATCGTCTCCCAGTCTCCCTTCGTCGCCGGACACGTTCTCGTCCAGGTGGGCGACCGCGTGCAGACCCCCATCATGAAGGCCATCCAGCCCGACGATCAGCAACTGGTCGAGCTGGAGAAACAGGGCATGCTCCTCGAAGGGGAACTCGATCTCGTCCCCCAGGTGAACGACGAAGGGAACGCCCCGGAACGCGTCATCATCAGCCAAGCCCTGGCAAACAGCTTCGGGAGACCGCTGGAACTCGGCGATACCATCACCGTCTACTCGCCCGTGACGACGAAGCGCGTCCTCTCTGACATCCGCGAGTATCGGGACACGCCCGAGGAGGAACGCGGCAACTCCGAGGAGTTCCTCAGCAATCTGGAAAATGCCATGGTGCCCCAGGAACTCATGGTCGTCGCCATCGTCAACGCCCCAATGTACCAACAGTTCATCATTCCCCCGCTCTACATCGGGCAGGAACTCTTTGGGCTGGAGGACGACGTCCACGGCCTGGCCACCTTTGACGAGGACCCCTACCAAGTGGAGCGCGTCAAGCTCCGCCTCATCGACGGCGACGTGCTCCCCTTCCACTGGCATGCCTCGAGCTGGGTGGATCAAAAT
>JANQJH010000041.1 GCA_028281705.1 Verrucomicrobiales bacterium | reverse complement strand
CGATCGATGCCGCCGGGCTCCCCTTCTTCACCTTGATCACCCGCAGACCATGATCGCGGTCCACCTCGATGCCGACATTCTCCGGCAGCGGCCACGGCTGCGACAGGTGCTCGATGCGAAAGGTTTTGTTCTCAATCTTTTCAAAGTTCAAGAGATCGCCCACCTGATGGCAGTGGATGCATTCCTGCTTCTTCACCCACGGCCGCGTCTTGGCAAATTCCTGAAAGCTCGTCGATTCTGCCGGCCTGATGGGCGGCCGGCTCGAAACTGGCGTCGGGCCGTCGATGCCCCACTGATCACGGCGTGGATCATAGTGATGCTCCAGGACCCGCTGCAGCGTATTCACGAAAGCCTCCTCGCTGATCCGCGTGGCATCGGAGACGTGGTCTTTTCCTCCAAACACACCGTAGAGACGACCCTTCGAGGAAAGCATGTAGGCCCACCAGGAAAGATCGAGATCTTGGTGGGTTCGGTAGGGAAAGAAACGCTCGTCCAGGTGTGCCGCGTCGGTCAATCGCACGGTGACGAACTGCTTGAGCAGTGGCGTCAGGTTGGCGCTGCCCTCGAGAACGTTCTTGTCGAAAGCGGCACACTGTTTGCAAGGGATGCAGCGCCAGGTCACCAAGAGAGGGGCCCCCGTCCGTTCCGCCTCTTTCAAGGCGTCGGGAAAATCATCCCTCCAATTCACCGAGTCAAAGGGAGCCGCAGGAATGGGCGCCTTGGACGCGCTCAAGGCCTCCTTCCACTCATTGGCCTGAATGTTGCTGGTGGATGCTAAAAACGACAGCCCGGCGATCGCGAAACCGATCAGTAATCTCATTTCGAAAGGTAAACGGCTGGCGATTGAATGCCAAGGCCGGAATCATTGCGGAGACACTTGGAGGCAGTACAGATCGTGAATTTCCCCTTCGAAGGCTTCCATGATTGCCCTGGATGCCCCAAACTCGGCGCCTCCGCTATCTCCAACTCACTCACATGAACCGAAAAGCGTTTCTCAAACAATCCGCCTTCTCGGCCCTGGGCGCCAGCGTTGTCCCGGCCTTGTCTGCTCAGGACTCGAATGACAAGCAGCTGACTGTTCGCGACTTTCTCGCCAGCATCCTTTACTCCAAGGACGAGGTCGACCAGTGGCTCGCCGGGAAGGCATTTCCCTTCGCCAAGTACAGCAGTGCCTTCGGCTGGTTGCTACCGGATGCCCGGTTCCGCGACGGCGTCGACAATAGTGTCAGTATCTACACCTATGTTCAGCCGGATGGGGAGCGCGTCATGCGGAACTACGCCGGCCAACCGTGCCGGATCAACACCTACGGTGACAGCTTCACCCAATGCCACCAGGTGAGTGACGACGAAACCTGGCAGGAACTCTTGGCCGCCCACTTCCAGGAGCCGGTGCGCAATTTCGGCATTGGAGGCTGGTCCTGCTACCAGGCCTACCTGCGCATGCTCAAGGAGGAGAAACGCACACCGGCGGACTATATCATTTTCAACATTTACGACGACGATCACCGGCGCAATCTGGATTCCTGGCGTAATATTCGCGTGCGCAAGCATCGCCGCTTTATCGAGCCGACCTTGCCCTACGTCAGCGTCAACCCCAAGAACGAGGCGTTTGAGGAGCATCCCAACAAATGCCCGACACCGGAGTCTGTCTATGACCTCTGTGATCTGGACAAAACCTATGAACTCTTCAAGGACGATTTCGTCCTCAAGATCATGCTGGCCCACCGGAATGCCAAGACGAAAAACCCCTTCCAAAGCTACCAAGACATCATTGCACTGGCGTCCACTCACGGGATCGAGACTTCCATCGAAACCAGCGAGCGCCTCTCCCAGACAGCCAACGCCATCCAGAACCAGGCAGCCCTTTTCTCAACCCAAAAGATCGTCGAGAAGATCGAGGCCTACGCCCAAGCCAATGGAAAAAAGGTCCTCTACGTCCTCTCCTATCCCGCGACGACCATCGCCCGCAGGATCAGGGAGGGCAAGCGATGGGATCAATCGTTTGTCGACTTCTTGCAGAAACGAAATCTTCCTTACGTCGACCTGATGGAAGCCCACCTCGCCGACTACGCAAAATACAAGGTGAGCGCCAAGGAATACCTCGAGCAGTACTTCATCGGACACTACACACCCAGGGGCAACCTCTTCTGCGCCTTTGCCCTGAAGGACAAGCTACTCGAAATGCTAGAACCGAAACCCATGGCCTACCGACCGAATCCTGACATCCTGCCGTAGCCGGCAATTCTGCGCGTCATCACTCTTTCTATCTCGGACATTGCCGCGTCGCTTCCCGTGTCGTCCCGAAGGGATGAGAGATGGTAGCCGGCAGTGAAGCGAAGCGGAACTGCCGGAATAGAGTAACCATGATGATACCGCCCTGGCAGGGCGGGAGAAATGTCTGCCTTGAGGGACACGCGTTGCCTCACGACACCGCGCAGCCCAAACGTCACGACTTGAATGACCCATCCAGTGATCACCCCTCCTCAACTGGTAGTTTTCTGGCACCTTTTCAGGGTGCTGTAGCGTCCGACCAGATATCCGGTGGTTCCGCGTTGCTACACCACCGGCTAACATTTTTCATCCCTTCGGGACTGATGCTAGACTCCACGTTCACTCTAGTGCGATCACAAACAAACCTCACATCCTTCGAAATTGACCAAAAATTGATGATGCCGCTGAGTATAGCTCAAGCGGATCTCGTCCAACGTGGGACCGGCGTCCCATCATTCCAATCCATCATCTGCGATCATCGTGCCTCATCTGCGGTTCACCCCCATCTGTCTGCCACTTCTCGGATCTCAGTTGAGAACACTCAGGGCGCTACGCCGCGGCGGAGCGCCCGGCCGGGCCTCTTGCCTGTGTGCCCGGTCTTGTCGAGGACGATCTGCCCATTCACGATGACGAACTCAATGCCGGTGTTGTAGTGAAACGGGTCCGTGTAGGTCGACTTGTCGATCACGCGCGCGGGATCGAACAGTGTGAGGTCCGCAAAGAATCCCTTCTGCAGGAGGCCGCGATCGCGCAGTCCCACTTTGGCGGCATTCAACGAAGTCATCTTGCGCACCGCGTCCTCGAGGGTTAACAAGCCATGTTCACGCATGTAGCGACCCAACACCCTGGGAAAGGTTCCGAAGTTTCGCGGGTGCGGGTTGCCCCGCCGCAACTTTCCCTCGGTGGCATAGGCGGATCCATCCGAGCCAACCGAGCACCAGGGTTGCCGGAGGGCATAGGTCATGTCCTCTTCAGTGTGGTGCGCATAGACAGTTCCGACCGAGCCCTCCTCCTCGATCAAGAGGTCAAACAACTCATCGAGCAAATCGGGATCGGGGCCTTTCTCTTTCGTTCGTTGAGCCATCACCACATCCATGGTCAGGCCCCGGTAACGGTTGTTTCCACTAACTAACATGCGGCTCCAGTCGCCGCCCACCGCCGTGTAGTGATTGTACCACCCCGGAACGCCCCGGACGATGTCGTTCTTCATCTTGGCCCGCTCCGCCGGCCTTCCCAGCCTCCACAGCATCCGCAAGGATCCGCCCTCATGGGCCCAGGGAGGGATGATGCTCGAGAGGTTGTTGTTGCCACGGGTGTAGGGGTAGACATTCGCCTGAACGTTGACCCCGCGCGTTCGCGCCTCGTTGATGAGGGCAACCAGCTCATTCATGCGTCCCCAATATTTCTGGTCGGCAATCTTGAAGTGAATGATATCGACCGGTATCCCGGCGCGCTCACCAATCTCGATGGCCTGTTTCACCGCTTGGAAGACGCCCAGGCCCTCGTTGCGAATATGAGACGAGTAGATCCCGCCGTACGAATGCACGACCCTGCCTAACTCCACCAACTGATCGGTCGTGGCCAACAGCCCCGGCGGCATCATCAACTGGCTAGATAAACCGAGGGCGCCGTCTTCCATGGCCTCGGCAACCAGGCGCTTCATCTGCTCGAGATCCTCCGCACCGGGCTGATCAAATGATTCACCCATCACACATCGCCAGACGTTTCCCAAGCCGACATAGGAAGCCACGTTGACCGAAGTGCCAGAACGATCCACGATATCGAAATACTCGGCCAAGGTGGCGATGCGCGTTGTTTCATCTCCTACTCGGGCGCTCCTGGGCCGTAGCTTCCCTTGGAAAGGTCCCGCGGATCCTCCTTCTCCCAGAATTTCGGTGGTCACGCCCTGCCGGATCTTGCTTTGGGCATCGCCGTCTTCGAGCAGGAGCCAATCGGAGTGCGAGTGAATGTCAATGAACCCGGGCGCCACCACCAAACCAGCGGCATCAATCTCCCGCTCGGCCGTTCCCTTGACGTCCCTTCCGATCGCCACAATGCGGTCGCCCCGGATCCCTACATCGCCGGCAAACCAAGGGTTGCCTGTCCCGTCGACAATTTTCCCGTCCCGGATAACGAGATCAAACGCTGCCTCCGCAGGGTCTTGGGCCACTGCGGGCCACCAGGAGCCAGTCCAGATAAGGGCGACCAAGATCGAACTCCTGAGCCACCAGCCGCATGCGGGATCGAGATGGAGACGGAAGGTTGCGGTCATGAAATCATTCTGATTCCCCCACCGCCCCGACACCAGCCAGAATATTCTGGCCGGCATCAATTGGGTCTCTTCGGAACAACCCTAACGAACATGCGCTGAATGGCAATCAATCCGGGAACGATCAGATCAACTGTCGTCGTCTCCAGTGCTGAAGCCGGCACATCGCTCCCGGCGATCTGCCAGTCGGTGAGATCGTCGCAGGTCTCGATGTCATAGAGAATACCGGGCTTGCTCGTCCAGGTCAGTTCGCAGAGATCGGCGGCCGTATCCATCGTCAGCCGGATGATCTCCAGATAATCGGCGCCATCAAAGGGATCGGTGCCGGCAACGTATTCGCCCAGGTCAGAAGAGCCGTCACCGTCATTGTCGGTCGTCTCGGTGATCACGGTGACAAAATCGCTCGGATCGAGGCCATTGTTTTCCAGATGATCCATCTCCCACTCGTCCGGCATGCCGTCGCCGTCGATGTCCGATTCGCCATGACGCGTCGGGCCCAGATCGATCCAGCCGATATTGGCGCCGTAAGCAAAGCCGTAAAGCTTCCCCCCAATGACCCGGGGCCGGGCGGTGGCCGGTGTGTCCGCACTGTAATTCATGCCAAAGTTGATCCAGCCAATGTTGGCACCGTAGGCCAAGCCCGTGAGCTTGCCGCCTGGATCGACGTTGACGCCATAGTCATCCATAGAGTTGTTGGCGTAGGCGCTGCCATCCTCGGGAGAGCCGTCGCCCAAGTGAATCCAACCGACGTTGGCGGAGTAAATGTAGCCCGAACAGACACCGTTCTCGATACGACCGCCGACCTCTGGATCAGAGCCAGGGTCGGGTTTCCAGTCGATCCAGCCGACGTTTCCGCCGTAGCTATAACGGGAATCGTCGTCAACATTGCTCGCGGCAAGAGATTGGGAGGCGCAACCGAGCAGAGCCAAGACGGTGAGAGCACTCGAGTGAGGAACAAAGGCAATTTTCATGGGAACGATGAGGTAAATGGTTTTAGTTAGGCTGCCAAATCGGCATCGAAGCTGGCGCGCAAGCTGGCGAGAAGATCCTTGCGCCAGCGATGGGCCTGCACTCGCACACTGGACTGCGCCAGTCCCAAGGATCGCGCCGTTTCTCTCAGATTCGCCGGACCGTAGCCCGGTCTGAGCGTTTGCTCCAAGCGGATGAAAAGGGCATGTTTTCCTTGCCGGATGGCCCGCCTCTCGAGGGACGCAAGTTGCTGCTCCAGGAGTTCTTCCGCTTCCACTTGCTGCACTTTCTCCGCCGGCGTCGTCTCCTCATGGACCAACACGGTCTCGCTCAATTCATCAAGCGGGGCTTCGCCGGACCGGCCGCCGCGTTTCAACGCGGAATCCCGGCGCCATCGATCCCGCAACACGTTGCGCGCCATAGCGAAGAGGTAATTTCGCCCTTCGTCAGGCGACTCAAACCACTTCGGCTTTCCTTCAAAGAAGCCCTTTTCGGTGAGATGAAGGAAGACTTCTTGGGCCAGATCCTCAGCCTCCTCATGCGAGCACTCCAAGGTGCGCAAATACTGGAAGATCTTTTTCCAGAGCACTTCGATATTGGTGGAAATGAGAAAGGCATTCATGATTTGAAAATTGAAATGAAGATGTCCGTCACCTAGTTCGAATTTTCGGCGAAAAGTAGGCCAAATTATCAGCGGCAAGTTCGCGGCATTCACGACAGACCCTCCCCATTGAGACCCGGAGAACGTCAAAAGAAGAGGGCGCCCTCCGAAGAAGACGCCCTCCCGACAATCAGGGGAACGATCGCCAGAATTCACTCACTCACCCACCCACGCGGGGGAGGATGAGGATGCGAAAGAAACGCTTGGAGGCCTCACCCTCACCGTCACCTTGAACGTGGTGCTCGGCGATGGTTTGCCAGGTCTGCAGATCCGTGCTGGCCTGGATGGCATAGCTGGCGCCGAACTCCTCCTCCCACACAAGCCAGGTACCTCGTTCATCGCTTTCGATCTTCACCGGTGAGACATCGCCCCCCGGATCCCTCCCCGAACCGTCGCCGGCCTTATCCGGGTCACCGCTCCCAGCTCCAGGGTCTGTGGGAATTTGGAATTCGCCGTCGGGTTCATTGGAGTAGCGCTCAAAGTACTGCCCGAAGATCGCGCTGCTGTCGTGCGTCAGCGGTTCCCCATCGTCGTTCCCGTCGAAAGCCACCAGGTAACGCCCCTCACCGTCTGTTCCGATGGCGGCTTGGTTGGCATCAAAATCTCGATTTCCGTCAGGACCCAAATCACTGATACGATCGTGGCCCGGTCCGTGTCTGTTCGCCCGTACCTCCGTGGTAAACACTTCGGTCTCACCGATGGCCATGCCCGTCAAAACGTGACCGCTCGTCCAGACCACACGGAAGGAATCGTCGACCGCTTCGTACGCCACCTGAGGCGACATCGCCACCCAGGCGGCGGCAAAATCATCCGTCATGCCCATCTCGCTGATCTGCCGGCGGAAGTCACGACGCGTTCCATTCGCCCTCAGGTACTGCGCATGAATCTCCGTGTTAGTGTGGAAGTCATGCTCTCCCGCCCAGACGATGAGATATTCGTTAGAAACGGGATTGTAGGCCACGTCAGGCGTCCGTGCTCCATAGCGGGTGTCGAGAATGGGTCCCATCTCGCTCACGCGGATCTCGGGAAAACCGATTGGCTTGGCCGTGGCCGAGAGACGCTGACCGATGATCTCCTCTTCCTTCAAGGCCATGGTGAAGGGATCGCCCTTGCTCCCTGACCAAACCACTAAATACTCATTGTCATTCGCATTGTAGGCCACCGCCGGATCCACCGCCGGCAACTGCCCGGCCGCGCTGTTGCTCAACTTGCGGATAACGGATGAGAGGATCAGGTTCGTGGCCTCGATCGAGCGAGCGTAGATCTCCGCATTCCCCGGAACGGCGGCGCCAGCGTCCGCATTGGCACTCCAGACGACGAGATAACGGTGATCCTCACTATTGTAGACCACATCGGGATCCGCGGCCGCAAAGCCACCGATCTCTTCTTCCGTACGGCCGGTATCCGATACCTGGAAGGGCGCCGAAGTCCAATCGCTTCCATGGCCGTACCAAGCCCGGCCGTAGATCTCGGTCTTCCGCGGACCGGGAATGTTCGCCGGTGTCCTGGCCTCCCACACGACAAGAAAATCGTTGCTGTTGGGAATGGGAGCGATCGTCGGAGCGCGGCTGCCCGTGATGCGGTCCACCGCCGGGACCGCGCTTTCACGGCTGACGCTCGTGGCGTCGTTAGGGTTCTCTGCCTCGGGATCACCTGGGATCCAACGGATCATGATCTCTGAATCCTCCGGCCCGGCACCCTGCTGGTCCCAAGCCACCACATAGTGATTGGACCAGCTCAGGTAGGCCACGCTCGGTGTGGAGGCCTCCAATTGGCTTCGGTGGGCAACGCCAAACACGAGAGGAGGGTCGCTCTTGATCTCAAAGCTGTTGTTAGGCAATTCGAGCGTGTAGCCCAACATCGGTCTTCCGATATCATTCGCCCGAGGCTCTCCGACCAACGAAACCACCACGAACAGGCGATCGTTGCGGAGACTCTGCGAGGCCATGACAATGGCGGCATCGCCGCCCTCATCGGTCAAGGCGAAGCCCCCGACAAGCAGATCGCCCGTTTGCTCGGCCACGAGGGAGCCCCGGATGCCGAGATCTCCGTTGGCATGGGCCGCCCAGGTCACGACATAGGCCTGATTCTCCGCCGCGTAAGCGATTTCGGGGTTCAAGATCTGCGCATTGTTCTCGGGTAGACTCACGACCGCGGCCTCCGTCTTGCCCGAGAGGTCCGCATTCATGAGACGATGATAGATCACTTGACCCGATGCCGCCGGCACGTCCTGATCTTGCCAGATGAATGCCAGTTCACGAGGAACCTGACGATCGCTGACCGCCACATCGAGAGCGGCCAAGCGATTCCTCCCGGAAGCAACGATCGCCGTCTCTACATCGATCGCTCCATTGCTCCCCACGAACCGGGCCACGACGTCGCGCCCTCCGGTCTCGACGTTGCTTTGCATCCAGGTGATGCAATGAGCGCTTCCGGCCACATAGGCCGAACTGAGAGCGAGTTCAGCCGGGGAGGCGATGCTGCCGTGCGCGCCAATCACGCGATCGGGATGGACGACGTTCCCCCGGGTATCGACCACGCGGAAACGCACCATTCTCCGGCCATCCACCCAGGCGAGAACGAAACCCTGCCCAAGTCGCGAATAGGCACTCAAGGACAGGCTGTTTCCCTGGTGCGGGCTCGAGGAAGTCACGGCGACGGGCTGGGCTAAAACCGTGTTTCCCCGGCGGTCAATCACCTGTGCTCGGCCGATGGTATCAAAGGCATTGTTCCTCGCTTCGTTCCAGGCAACCATGAAATGCTCGCCATCAAAGCTCACGGCGGGGCGCGTGCCCGCGGCCTTGTCCGTGATGAGCACGGGATCGCCCGTCAACTGAGGACCCGTTTCAGAAGTGGTGCTGTCCGAAGTGTCTACCAATTGTACATACAACTGATAAGTGGCCCCGGGCGCCGGACTGCCCTTGAGCCAAGCCACGCAGATCCGGCCCTGGCCGTGCGCGGTGGCGGGCAACTCATGCACATCCTCATCGCCCTGAGTGGTTGGCTCGCTGATGAGAAAATCGTTGGTGCCAATCTCGGGGTCCACCGTCACCGGATATCGAGCTCCTGCTAGAGCTGCGCCGTCGACGGTGATCTGCGTCGTGTCCGCACTGGCAAGCATCGTGGCAGGGAGGATCTCGCCCGCGGCGTCAAATACCGTCACCTGCCCAAGGCTGACAACGCCGCCGGAATGGGACTCACGCCAGACCCAGCCAAAGTCGTCGGCCCGAGCGTCGTCAAACGCGCCGCCACTGGTGACCTGACCGCGAATGACGAGGTTCTCACCCTCGGCGATCGCCGGTTGTTCCTTCAAAATGAACCGCTGCTCAACCGTGTCCTTCTTCGGAAGGTAGCGTTCAATGAAGGCTCCGTGGTCAAAGTCGGCGTTGGAGTGTTTCTTCTCGGGCCGTGGTTCGGCGCCGGCGTCTGCCAGCAGATTGCGAGTTTCCCCGCCAAAGTGCCGCAGCTTCCAGTTCCAGGTAAGATTCGAGAAGCGCGGTGAGAAACGAATGCCCTCCTCCCGGGAAAAGAAGGCCGCGTGCTTCGGATGGCGCAACTCCAGAGTACCCGGATCTTCCTCCGATGGCTGGAGATCATTGAGCGCCAGGGCAACCGCACGCTCCGGGGTGATTCCGGGCTCAGACCCCGGCTTCTTTGTCTTGTTAGGAACGACGACGAGGGCATCGGAGCCCCCGTCGGCCTGCATTTCCGGCGCCTCGGTCTGGCGGGAGGCGGTCTTCTGATGATGCACGACGCCTCCAGCGGTCAGAAAGACCATGACGGAGGCCAGCGCGATCGTTCGATGGGGCAGTTTCATGAGTACATTGGTGATTGTGTTCTAATGTGGTGATGCCGATCGGTAGCAATCAATCCCCGCCGGCACCGGCGCCCATCAGTTCGAGATTCTCGGCGAAACCGGGCCAAATTATTTTTCTTTCAGGGCGCCCCGAGTGTTACCCTGAAGAAAGCGTCACGAGGGGCAGCCTCCTACCTTCCGTCAGTATCTCGACGATCTGCGGGGAGAATCGCATCACCGATCATTCTCAGAAAGGCGGCGTGGGTCTCATCCGTGATCTTGAACCCGCCCTCACCCGAAGCGTCGAGGCCGAAACGGACAATCACCATGTTCCAATCAGGGATGACGAACATGACATTGTTGTTGTGACCGCTGGCGGCATAGACACGGGGCGAAACTCCCGGCCACTTGCGCGCTCCGTCAGGATTGATCCCGTTGACCCACCAGTTGAAGCCATAGGTTCCGGGACCGGGGATATCGCTCTCCGGATGTCCCAGCGGTAGCACGGCCGGCACTTGAACTTTTGTCGCCTGCTCGATCCACTCGGCGGGAGTGAGTTGGCGCCCCATCCAGTTTCCCCGGTTCAACATCAGGTGTCCAAAGACAGCCCGGTAGCCCGAGGTCATGGTGGTGAAATGACGCAACGTCACGGCGGCAAAGTTTTCCGACATCTCCGGCAGGTGAACCTTCGCCAGCGTGTCCAGAGTGCACTTGCCGTCGTGGATAAGGAGCCCCAACACCGTACTGGTGAACGATTTGGTGGCGGACCAAACACCGTGCACCTTGTCGATGTCCGGCCCGCCGTGTATCAACCGGCCGTTGCGGACAATGACCAACTCTTTCACGCCGTCGCGGGGCGCATTGGCCTCGAGAAAATCCACCGCCGTTTGGAGCTTCGCCGGGTCGATTCCCTGGGACTGCGGTGTGGCCTCCTCCCAATCCTTGCCGGGAAGCACCACGCCAGGGAGATCTCTGGCTTCAATGCTTGTCGTGGCCGCCGTCACAACCGCGACGAAGTAAAGGAATGACGTTAGGCAGGAATGCCCATCGCGAATGCTCCGAGGCATCGCTGTTCTCCCTTTCGGCACACCGCAACCATAACGGATTTCACGGCGATTGTCTTCAAGAACTTCGGGCGCCGGTAGAATCACGAGAAACGGCCGTTGC
Organism: Verrucomicrobiales bacterium; assembly: GCA_028281705.1. GTDB lineage: Bacteria > Verrucomicrobiota > Verrucomicrobiia > Verrucomicrobiales > DEV007 > JAACDM01. The sequence continues at coordinate 17,684 of JANQJH010000041.1, read as the reverse complement.
CCCGGCGCCGCGTGACCGCGTAATCTCTCGCCATGAAACCACGCCCCGACTTTGCCGTCCTCTTGATCCTTGCCTTGGCGTGCCTCGCTACGGTACCGGCGCACGCCATACCCAACGTCTTACTCATTGTCTCCGACGATCAGGGCTACAACGATCTCGGAATACTGAATCCCGACATCATCACCCCCAATCTCGACCGCCTGGCCAGCGAGGGCGTGCGCCTAACCAACTTCTACGTCACCTGGCCGGCCTGCACTCCCTCTCGAGGTAGTCTTCTCACCGGTCGCTACCCCCAGCGAAACGGCATGTTTGACATGGTTCGCAATGAAGCACCGGACTACGGCTATCGTTACCGGACAAGAGAAGAATACGATGTCACCTTTGAGCGCATCGGGGGCATGGACACGCGCGAAGTTCTCCTCCCCCAGGTACTCAAACAAGCCGGATACCACAGCGGCATCTACGGCAAATGGGACCTCGGCGCGCTCAAGAGATACCTCCCGACCTCGCGAGGATTCGACGACTTCTACGGCTTCGTCAACACGGGCATCGACTACTACACCCACGAACGCTACGGAGTCCACTGCATGGTGCGGGGGACAGAGCACACCGAAGAAGACCGCGGCACCTACGCGACCTTGCTCTTCGAACGCGAGGCCCTCCGGTTCCTCAAAACGCAATCCAGCACGAGCGAGCCCTTTTTCCTCTATGTTCCCTTCAACGCTCCACACAATTCGTCAGCGCTCGACCCGAAGATTCGCGGCACGGTGCAGGCACCTGACGCTTTCAAAAAACGCTACCCCCCTGTGGAGGAGGAATGGACAACGGGAACCCGTTACGGCAAGAAAGCGACCGTGCCCACGCGCGAAGCGAAGAAGCGCGACTACCGCGCCGCCGTGACCTGCATGGATCACTCGATCGGCAAGATCCTGAACCTGCTCGATGCGCAAGGACGAACGGAGAACACCCTGGTCATCTTCCTGTCCGACAACGGCGGCGGTGGTGGAGCAGACAACACGCCGCTACGCGGGCACAAAGCCCAAATGTGGGAGGGTGGGTTGCGCGTTCCCGGCATCATCCGATGGCCCGGCGAGATCCCCGCAGGAAGCGTCAACGACGCCTTTCTCACCAGCCTCGAAATCTTCCCCACCATCGCCGCGGCCGCAGGTGTCCGATTGCCCAACAATATCGTCTACGACGGTTTCGACATGCTCCCCGTGCTTCAAGGAAGGCAGGCGTCATTGCGCGAGGAAATGTTCTGGCGCCGGCGAAACCTCACCGCCGCCCGTGTCGGCAAATGGAAGTGGACGGATATGGCGGACAGTGGCGGCGGCCTCTTCGATCTCGAAACCGATCCGGGCGAAACCAACAATCTCTCAGGTGAGCGGCCGGAGATCCTCGCCAAGATCGAAGAGCGCTTCAAACGATGGGAATCAGAAATGGCAAATGCCGAACCACGTGGACCATTTCGAGACTATTGAGGTCATGTTCCGCTACAAGATTCGCCACTCAGCGAAGATGAGACAAACGTCTCATCTTCAATCCTGATCTTCCTCCACGATCACATCTGCCTTACGGACAGAGAAATGGTCATCGCCGGAAAAAACCAGATGCATGGTCTTGCCATCGCCGCTCATCCATTTCGGGGGAAAACTCGACGTCTCCCCCGGCCCCACATCCCACTCCCGAGTATAGAACACCGTGCGCCACGGTCCCCAAGGCTCCGGCGCTTCGTAGATGCCAAACCCGCCCTGAAAGCGCGGCCCTCGTTCCGCAAGCGTGTCTGGATGAATCTGGCACCAGAGGTATCGCTTCAAGCCTGCGTTATAGCTGATCCCGCTGCGATAACACATGCCCGGGTGGGAGAAGACGGATCCCCGTTCTTCAACGTTCTTCGTCCAGATGGGCCCGCCGCGATTGTCGAGTTGCTTGAAAAACTCATAAGCCGCGCGGTCTTTCATCTGATCCTTGGGCACTCGCGCCATCACCATGTGATCAGCCGGTTCGTAGGCGCTGGAGGCGTCATGCGAATAGAGATAGACAAAGCCGTCGCGGGCCCCGGCGTAGTTTTTCCCGAAATTCAACAGCGTTGGCGCCCCGAAGCTCTCGGTGAATTTCCAGTCGCTCCACTCCCAATGCTCACCGTGATCGCCCGACCAGCCGAGTTGCGCGTTCCCGGCATTGCGGACCAACATGTAAAGCACGCCATCCACCATCAATAGTCCACTAGCTTTCTTGCCATTCGCCCCCTGACCGATAAACTCTCCCGTCGTCGAGCGCACATTCACGCCCTGAAAATCCTCCGGACTACCCTCCACCCTTGCCAGCCCGAGACTGAGCTTTTGATCAATCTTGGGCTCAAACCCCCAGCCATCGCCATACGCCGTGTAGAGATCGCCATCATCCGCCCAGGTGATCGGCCAGTTATCTCCTCCCTCCGCCTGACGCCGAATGGAATCCACGGGCGCCCACCGAAGTTCCCTTATCAACGGACTTCTCGGGTAGGGAAGATCGGGTCTACTCGTCATCGCAGGCGCGTCCGTCATGGCATTCACGAGTGGATCGAAGAGGAACTGCCGCAGCGCCGCGCGGTATTCGACCGTCGAATCCAGGGGTCCGCCGTTGCGCACGGCAATCAGGTTGAGGCTCGGCACGACGAACACCACTTGATGCCCCGCCCCTTGTCCGCTGAAAGCGTCGCGGGGCGCCTTGCCAAAATCACCCTCGGCGTTTGTCCACCAGCCCATGCCTCCATTCAGGGGCGTGCCGGCATCCGAAATGGTGGCCTTGACGGCGTCCTCACCGATCAGTTGCCGCCCCTCCCAGTCACCGCCACGCAGCATCAGCCGCGCCACTCTCGCCGTGGCGTTGGCGCTGTAGCTTCCCCCTCCCCAGCTCGCGACCAGGGGCAAGCGATCGACCTCCTCCGTCTTCCCGTAGCCGCAAGACCATTCACCGTCGGGGACCCCTATTGGCCGCATCACACGATCTCGCAATAGCAGTCGCACATCCGAACTAGCCGTTCCCTTCAAACTTGCCGTCACTGCATAAGTTAGCATCGCAATCCCCGGGTTGCTGTAGTGATAGTCCGTCCCCGGCTTGAAGAGGACGGGAGCCGCCTCGCGTGACAAGGTGAAGGCATCATTCGGGGGCGTCTTCCCGCCACCGCGCCATTGCCAAAAGGCGCCTTCCCAGCCCGAGAAATCACCCTGGTTCACGCCGCGGGCCGATTCCTCACTCACCCAGGCATCCTGGATCCCGGAGGTGTGCGACCCCAAATGGCGCACCGTGATCTGGGATTTCAACGGGTCAGATTTCCATTGAGGGACATGCTTCGACACCGGATCATCCACCGATATCAATCCATCACTGATGGCGACGGCCAAGGACACACCGCCGACGAGTGCCTTGGCCATGGACGCCGTGTAATGCCGCGAGCGGCGTCCGTGACCGGCCCCGTACCATTCGTGCACGATCCGGTCGTTGCGTATGACGAGAAACGCTTTCGTGTTTCGTTCGATCAAGCGTCGTTCCAAGGCCTGAAGCTTGGCCGACGACATCCCCTGACTTTCCGCCGCGGCTGTCTTCCATTCAAACTCGGCCGCCTCCACCGGCACGCTGGAGAAAAGGCACGCCAGAAAAAGCGCCACTGCGGGGTACTTGTCCATAATCAAGAGGGATTTCGCGATGCGCTCGGCTTCGCACGTATCCCCATCATGCGTCTTCGCCGGAACGAGGCAAGTCTTCCCTGGTCACCGGCCATCCTCGGCGGCCATCGACGCCGGCTGATCGATCATCGCCGATTGCCATCAAAGGACAATGACCGTCCCGCCTGCTCTCTAACATCCTCGTCGGGATCGTTGTCTCGCAGGTACTCCAACCATTCACGCACGTTTTCATCCGGCAGAAAATGCGCCAGGGTCTCCGCGGCCTCCTCACGCACATCGGGCACTTCCTCTTCGGAGACCGCATGCAACAAGGGTTCCCTCAACTCCGGCGTGTTCACCCCGTCGAGCTGCCGAAAAACGTCAGCCCGGATTCTTGGATCGGATTCATTGTCATAGACCGCGATCATTGCCAGCACCACATCGTCGCTCCGCGCATCAGCCGATCGCAAGAGGCGCAAGGCTTCCAGTTTCTCCATAGAAGAGCTGCCCGCGTCCAGGACGCGCACCTTGGCGGCATCGATGGACTGCTGATCAGGTGGAATCAACCGTCGCTCGGCAAGAACCCGGCGCATCTCGTCGACTTGCTGCTGGAGAGCCGCGGTGGCGTCGGATTGGCCACCAGACACGCCTCCGGCAAGGTTCTCTCGGCTACCTTCAGCGACCCCATGTGTGTCGTGTTGTTTCCGGCCACTAACAGACCGACGCCACTGGCTCGCGCTCTCCAATGCGGTCAGACGAGATTCCACTCCTGCCAGAGCACCGGAGAGTCTTCTCATTTCCTCCTTCTGTTGGGAATGGGTCCAGAAAACAAAGATACCGAGAGCGATGCCGAGAAGGATCGCGATCTTGCCGGAAAATTGAAGCGTGCTCATGATGTGGGTCGGTGTCGGGATATAATGATACCACATCTACCTGAGAGATCCGGTCGGCGCTGTTACACAAAATCTTCAGCTCTCATAGAGCTGGGCGATGGACTGCTCCCGATCGGGCCCACGCGCAGAGGGACGAACCTTTTTCCCAAGGTTCTTCCCCCCTCGAAACAGAGGGTGCCGAGGCACCCAGAACACGAGGAATGCGATCAACTCCCAAACGGATCGTCACTGCGATTCTCGCCCTCATCGCCATCCGCTGCCCTCTCCTCATCCCTGTCCTCTCGTTCTTCGTTGTCCTCCAGCTCTTCGAGCGCCTTGTCCTGCTTGGCCTTGAGCCGCCCCTTAATCGCGGCGAACTTCTCTCTCCCGATCAGTTTCGCCACCTGCTCACCATATTCCTTTCGGGAAATCAGGCCCTCCCGCTCGTCGTCGGTCTCCCTCCCCAAACTCTGGTGCAGACGGGATGTCAGTCTGATAAACTTGGCTCTCTTCTCCCCCGTCAGGCCCAAACCGGAGATGATCTCCCGGTATTCCCTGGCAGTGCGTTGGTCCAAGTTCTGCCAGTGCGATCGCACAGCCCCCCATTCTTCGGCTTGGCTTGAATTTTCTCTTCTCTCTTCACCCTGGGCCAGGGTGATCACGGGTATGGCAATGGTGACAGCGGCAGTGACGCTCGCCGCCAAGGTGAGGACGGTTTTTGGATAGGTCATTGTTAGTATGGTGTTGGTTAGTAGTTGTGTGTTCGTGACGGAAGCGGCTCCGCTGAGAGCCGCCGTTGAAAGCGAGGTGACCACTTCCGCCGTGACCGCCTTCGACGTCTGGGGAACCAGCTGCGCCGCCAGCACGGAGACGGAGACGCCAGCACCTCTCCCCCGCAGGAGCTGCGAGAGTTTTTGCAAGGCTCGATGAGACTGCCGCTGGCTGGCCGCTTCACTCTTGCCCGTGACCGCGGCGATCTCCCGAATACTCAGTCCATCAAAGAACCGGAGCAAAATGATGCGCCGATACGACGCCGGAAGTCTGTCAATTGCCTCATCGAGGTATTCCGGCAAGCCCTCGGACTCTGGCGGTTGCTCGATGCGTTGCGACTGCTCTAATTCGGTCAGGGCCTGCATCTTTCGAAGTCTTCTCTCTTGCTGCTGGATGTAGTTGCGCGCCTCCAACAACGTGGTGCGGTGCAGCCATCCGCCCAGTGGCCCCTTGGCCGTCAATTTGCCGGCCTTTCTCGCCAGGATGGTGAAGACGTTCTGGCTGATCTCCTCGGCCGCACAGCGGTCACCCGTGCGCCGCAATGCCGTGGCCAGGACCATGCCGGCGTATTGCCGCACAAGCGCCTGGAAAGCCTCCTCCGAGTCATCGGCAACGTAGCGTGCTAAGTGTTCCTGGTCTCCCATGCGCTCAATATTTAGTGATTGTTTCACTAGAGACCGTAGACTCGGGGAAAAGATCAGACAGAATCTGGGGAGTTTTTTTTGCCGCCGGGCCAACCGCTCTTCGCCGACGCCGGATCAGCTTTGATGATCTCCGGCGACAAAGAGGATGAACCCCTGCCGCTCCCCTGCTACGGTCGGTCGCCATGCATTTCGCTCCCGTCGCCTTCGCCACCGTGCTTGTCCTGTGCACGGCCCGAGCGGAGATCGTGATCAATGAGATCCACTACCATCCCATGGAGCGCGGGCCCGAACTGGAGTTCATCGAACTCGTCAATACCGGACCGGATACCGTTGATTTGTCAGGGTGGCGGTTTGAAGAAGGGATCGACTACACCTTCCCTGACAAGGTCTCGATTCCCGCGGGCGCACTCCTCGTGATCGCGGCCAATCCAGCCGATCTCAAACACCATTACGACGTCGAGGCACACGGTCCATGGAAGGGAAAGCTGAGCAACGAGGGCGAAACCCTCACCTTGCGCGATGCCGGAGGGCGGAAGACCGATGAAGTAGACTACGGGGAAGGCTTTCCCTGGCCGACGATGGCGGCGGGCGGCGGCGCCTCCATGGAGCTGATTCACATCGGCCTGGACAACGATCTGTCAGGATCGTGGCGATCCTCTCTGAAGCCAGAGGCAGCTGCCGATCGTGAACCGCGATTCTTGATCCAAGCGCAGGCCGAAGACTGGCGGTATCTCAAAGGCCTCAGAGAACCTCCCGGAAACTGGCGCCATCTGGACTTCGATGCCCGCCGCTGGCGCTCGGGACAGACCCCCATTGGTTATGCCGACGGCGATGACAACACCGTCTTGAGGGACATGCAGAACAACTACACCACCGTGTATCTGCGCAAGACCTTCACCTACGATCCCACGAATCCTCTCGAAGGCCCCCTTCTCCTCCGTGTCTACAGTGATGACGGCGCCGTGATCTGGCTCAATGATCAGGAGATCGGCCGCCTCCGGGTGGCGGGCCGAAACCCGACGCATCGCAGTAGGACCACGGTCAATCACGAGGCGGCCTGGGAAGAAATTTTGATTCGCCATCCGCAACGGATTCTCAAACCGGGAAAGAACGTTCTCGCCATCATCGCGGTCAACGGAAACCCCACCAGCTCCGATTTTTCCATCGACGCCGAACTCCGGACGCCGCCACCGGAGTCCATCCCGCCACAACCGAGCCCAGGCGCCCCCAATCACGCCGCGACACCCCAGCCACCCCCACAAATTCGCCAAGTCCGCCACGAGCCCCGCAGACCGCTTCCGGATCAGCCCGTCAAGGTCACCTGCAAGGTGACGGACCCGGACGAGGTCGCCGAGGTGACCCTGCTCTGCCAGCGAGTCAGCCCGGGCGACTACATCCATCGGGAGGACCCGCGCTACCAATCGACCTGGACCACCATCCCCATGAAGGGCGAGGGCGACCTTTATACCGCCGAAGTTCCGCCGGACTGGCAACAGCGCCGCCACCTCATTCGCTACCGCATCGCGGCCCGGGACAAACGTGGCGCCACCGTGAGGGTGCCCTACGCCGACGATGCACAGCCTAACTTCGCTTACTACTGCTACGACGAGGCACCGGCGTGGGCCGGCATCGACCGCCGAGGACGCCCTCCAGTAAAGATCTTCTCCCGCGAGACGATGAACGCACTACCTATCCTCCATCTCATCGCCGCCTCCAAAGACGTGGAAAACTCACAGTATCGCCACGCCTTCAACGAGCGATTTCTCCGGGGAACGCTCGTTGCCGGCGATGAAGTCTACGATCACATTCGTTTTCGCAATCGCGGGGAAACGACGACCTACAGTGTGGGAAAGAACAAATGGAGGATCAATTTCAACCGCACGCGCGAATTGCCTGCCAATGTCCTCGATGGCAAGCCCGGGAAACGCCGGTGGAAGCGGCTCAACCTCAATCCCGCGACCGCTCCCTACGACGCCAGTTTCCGCGGCAACGCCGCCCTCAATGAACGCCTGGTTTTCCGCCTCTACCAACTAGCTGGATCTCCCGCGCCGGACACCGCACACATCCACTTTCGCGTGGTTGATGACGAGGACGAAGCCGGCGCCGATCAGTACTCGGGAGATCTCTGGGGACTCTACATGGCCTTCGAATCCGTCGACGGGTTCCTGTTAGACAATCACGGCGAACCCGACGGCGAAATCCATCGCGTGAAACAGTCCGGAAATCGGTTAGAACGGCCGCCGGCCCATCCGGCCCCGCCGGGACTGAGCTATGGCCAGTTTTGGGCTGATGTGCGGCGGCGGCGGCAACCGGCCGAATGGTGGCGGCGCACCGTCGATCTCGAGCGCTACTTCGGTTATCACGCCATCAGCATCATCACCGTGCGTTACGACCAGAAACTGAACCACAATCACATGCTCTACCGCCATCCTCAGCGGGGTTGGACTGTGATCCCCTGGGACGCCGATCTCTCATTCCGTACCGTCCGCTATGACCCCCATCACCATCGTTGGCATCCCTACCTCAAAGACTGCCTCGCCCATGCGCCCTACTGGATCGCCTATCAGAATCGCGGGCGCGAATTGCTCGATCTCCTCTTCAATGACCATCAAGTAAACGCTCTCGTCGAGGAATTGGTGCGCGACCTCGGGCCGATCGAGAGGCAGATGAGTTTCGCCGAAGTCGATCGCTATCTCTGGAACAATCATCCGAGAACGACACGGCATCACCGGGAAACCTTCTATCTCCCCCACCTGCCCCCACGCCGCGACGGCATGGAAATCACGTTCGACAACCTCAACTTCGCGGAACGCGTCCGCTACTTCAAAGAATTCCTCACCCTGCCACATCCCGGGACCATCCGTTCCGGTGGCAAATCGTATCGCGGCTGGGGGCATCTCCAGTTGCGGGAGGACGTGAAAGATCCTGACATTCCCGCCACTCCATCGATCCGCTTCGTCAGCCAGTCGGCTTTGACCTTTACGTGCAACGCCTTCGCCGATCCGCAGGGCGCCACAACCTTCGCCGGCATGCGATGGCGCGCGGGAGAGATCTATGATCCCTCAGTGCCTCACTATCACCCGGGCGATCCTAATCGCTACGAAGTCGAGACGGTCTGGCAAAGCCCCATCCTGCAGTCCATCCAAGAGCCCATGACCATTCCCCAGGGTTCACTCCTACCCGGACGCACCTATCGCGTGCGCGCCCAGTTCCTCGATGATTCGGGGCGCTGGAGTCACTGGTCCGCGCCCCTGGAGTTCACCACGGCGAAGCCCGACGTCCAACCCTACCGCCGTGGACTTGTCATTTCCGAGATCATGTACCACCCGAGACGAGCGGAGAGCGGCCTTCCCGAGTCGGAGTTCGTCGAGCTGACGAACCTTGGCCAGGAGCCGCTGGACCTCACCTGGCTGCAATTCTCGGATGGCATCGAGTTCGATTTCACGGACGCCTCCGTCCAGATTTTGGGACCCGGCCAAAGAATCGTCATCGTCGAAGATCGCGACGCCTTCCTGCGGCGTTTTCCGGATCGCGCCGAAGTCGTCGCCGGCGAGTGGACGAGCGGGAAGTTGGCGAACAACGGAGAATGGATTAGGCTCAAATTGGGAGAGGGCCGTCCGTTTGTGAGGTTTCGCTATGATGACCAGGATCCCTGGCCCGAGGCCGCCGACGGCGCCGGGCATAGCCTCGAACTCAAGCCATCGTCGAAACCGGAGGACCTCGGAGTGGCCGCAAGCTGGGCGGCGAGCCAGGAGATCGGCGGTTCACCTGGGCGATGAGGAATCACTCGATCGTCGTAGAAGCGCCTCAACCCAACCACTTGGCGCCCGCACTTGACCTCGTCGACGGGAGATAAGATCGTTCGAGAAATGGGCCGCCAGGACGCCAAGACCATCGATCAATTGGAACTCACCAAGTACTCTGCCCTCGAATACTTGGGCGTGAACGGATGGCATCACCGCCAGAGGAATCTGGCCGAGGGCAAGACGAGTTTCCTCGCCAGTCGCAAGACCCATGTGATCGTGCAGAGCGGTCTGCTTTTGGGCATCGTGGGAACCCTGGCGTGGAGTCTTCTCAGCAGGCAGTTCCTCGGGCTGATCCTTCCGGCAATCGGCATCGGATTCTGGTTCGTCTGGGCTCGCCTTCGCAAAAATTCCCTGCCTACCGAGGAAGACATGCAGTTTGCCAGCGATCTCGATCGACTCTTCAAACGCATCGAACAGCACAACCGCCTCGTCGATCGCATCCGGATGCTCGATCGACTCGAGGAGGTGGGGAACGACGTCGACTTGGGCAACCGGGAAAAGGCTGTGGAAGTCCTGCGCGAGAATCGGGAATCCTACATCAAGGGCCTCAAGACGGTGCGCATCCTGGCGGAGAATTCAGGGGCCACCACGCAGCTCTGCGATCTCCAATCGATCCTCGAGATGCCCCCGCTGGCGGTGGAATCCGAGGCCAAGGACTATGCCGCCATCGTCGATGCCTCCATCGGTGGACACGTCCGCGTGAGAGAATCGATGTCGTAGCGTGAAACCCTGAATTTCTTTGTCCCGTGGACTGGATACCCGTCGTCTGCCCGACCTGCTTCGAATCCTTCGATATCCCCCCGCCGGATCTCGCCGAGACGGAAGCCCAGTTGGACTACGACTGCGAAATCTGCTGCCGGCCGATGGTGCTCACGGTGGCCATCGATGAAGATGGCGAGACCACGATCCAGGCCACGAGTCTGGACGGAACCGGCTGATCGGCCGGAGAGACCCGATTTCGCCGCTCGCTGATGACCTCAAATCGGTTGCTAAACGGCGGACTCTTGCTTCTATGGCCGCCTGCCTATGTCCAAAGCCAAATCGAGTTCCGACAACGCACGCAACGTGCTCATGGACAAGATCGTGAGCCTGTGCAAACGCCGCGGTTTCATCTTCCAATCGAGTGAGATCTACGGGGGACTCAACGGCTGCTGGGATTACGGCCCGCTCGGGGCGGAGCTGAAAAAGAACCTCAAGGACTACTGGTGGCGGCGCATGGTGCGTGATCGCGACGACGTCGTGGGCATGGACGGAGCCATCTTGCAGAACCGCTCCGTGTGGCGGGCCAGCGGCCACGAAAAGACATTCAGCGATCCACTGGTGGACTGCAAGGAGACCAAGGCGCGATTCCGCGCGGACCAGATCTTTTTCACGCCGGCCAAAATCGGCGAGGAGACCCACGGATTCGTCTCCGTGGTGGAATCGCCCAGCATGGAGGAGGAGGCCCAACAGAAGATTCGCAAGCTGCAAAAGAAGGGCGGCCTCAAGGGCGAGATCGCTCCCGTACAATTGCGGGTCTTGACGGAGGCCAGCGACGCAGAACGCGCGCAGATCCCGAGCCCGAACTCGACCGAACCCGGCACCCTCACGGAGCCGCGTCAGTTCAATCTGATGTTCAAGACCTATGTCGGTCCGGTGGAGGATGACTCCAATGTGACCTATCTGCGACCGGAAACGGCACAGGCCATTTTCGTGCAGTTCAAGAACGTCCTCGAGACTTCCCGGGTCAAGCTGCCCTTCGGCATCGCCCAGATCGGCAAGGCGTTTCGCAACGAGATCAATCCTCGCAATTTCACCTTCCGTTCGCGTGAGTTCGAACAGATGGAGATCGAGTACTTCTGCCGGCCGGAAGACGGCATGCGCCTGCTCGACGAGTGGCTCGAGGAACGTCTCAAATTCTACGAGGAGATCGGCGTTCCCCGCGAGAAGCTGCACGTGCTCGACGTGCCCGACAAGGAGCGGGCGCACTATTCCAAGGGCACCTACGACATCGAATACGAGTTTCCCTTCGGCGTGCAAGAACTCGAGGGCGTGGCCTACCGCACGGACTACGACCTGAGCAAGCATCAGGAACACAGCGGCAAACCGTTAGAGTATTTTGACGCCGAGACGAAAGAGAAGTTCATTCCCCACGTGGTTGAGCCCAGCGCCGGTGTCGATCGCACGGTGCTCGCCGTGATCTGCGAGGCCTTCGCCGAGGAAACGGTGACGAACGACAAGGGCAAAGAGGAAACCCGTACCGTGCTCCGTTTCAGTCCCCGCATGGCCCCGGTGAAATGCGGCATTTTCCCGCTGCTGAAGAACAAGCCCGAACTGGTGGCCAAGGCGCGGGAAGTGCAAGAGCTGCTCCGCCCCCACATGAACGTGTTCTACGATGAAGGCGGAGCCGTGGGACGCCGCTATCGCCGCCAGGACGAGATCGGGACGCCCTTCTGTGTCACCATCGATTTCGACACGTTGGGCGAGAATGGCCCCGAGAACGAAGGCACGGTGACCGTTCGCGAACGCGATGCCATGACCCAGGAGCGCATTTCCATCGACGGACTGCTGCCCTATCTCCTAGAAAGAATCCATTAAGACGACGAGATGAGCGGGACGGCGGAAGAGGAGTACAAGGTCAAACTGGACATTTTCGAAGGTCCGTTAGACCTTCTGCTCTATCTCATTCGAAAGGACGAAATCGACATCTACAGCATCTCCATCGAGCGGATCACGAAACAGTATCTCTCCTACATCGAGACCTTCAAACTGCTCAACATCGATCTGGCAAGCGAGTTCGTCGTCATGGCGGCGAACCTCATGTACATCAAGAGCCGCACGCTGCTTCCCAAACCGGAACAGCCTCCCGAGGAAGACGCCGAGGAGGACGACCCGCGCTGGGATCTCATCCGCCAGCTGGTGGAGTACAAGAAATTCAAGGACGCGGCGAACTATCTCGGTCAACGGGAGATGGAGCAGGGCGAGCTCTTTGAGCACATCCCCGATGTGCCCAAGTTTCCCGCGGGCCCGCCGCCCCCTCCCAACGTCAATATTTTCGATCTCATCCGCGCCTTCCAAAACGTGCTCAAGCGCTTTCAGGAAGAACTGGAGCTGGGCGAAATCAAGGACGATCCCTTCACCGTCAGCGACAAGATCGACTACCTCCTGGAGCGCTTCCAGCCGGGCCGCAGTCTGACTTTCTCACACTTGTTCGACCGGGCCACGTCGCGCACTGAGGTCATCGTGACCTTTCTTGCGTTGTTAGAACTGATTCGCCTCAAGCAGTTCCGCTTCGAACAGAAAGATCCCCTGGGCGAGATCGAGGTCGTGCGTAAGGAAGTCGTGGGCTAGCAGGCAGGCAAGCTAAACCAATCCGGTTAGCCGGCAGCACCTTGGGCTCATTGACGGCCCTCCAGAGGACGATACACTGGGCTCGTCATGATCCCGTTCACCCGAGTGCTTCTTCATTTCGCTGGCGTTCTTCTGGCCACTGCAGCGCCGGCGTTTGCCGCCCAGCCGAACATCATCGTCTACCTGGCCGACGACATGGGCATGGGGGATACGTCGGTCTATCAAGACTGGACGGGCAACGCCGCCGGGAAACAGCTCCACACCCCGAACACGGAGCGCCTGGCGGCCCGCGGGATCCGGTTCACGGACGCCCACTCGCCATCGAGCCGATGTTCCCCCACGCGCTACGCCCTCCTGACCGGGCGTTACTGCTGGCGCACCACGCTCAAGCATTGGGTGCTCTTCGGCGTCCACTGTGACCCGCTCATCGCTCCCGAGATCACCACCCTGCCCGAGTTTCTTCAGTGCGAGGGCTATCGCACGGGACTCGTGGGGAAGTGGCATCTCGGATTGACCTACACGCGATCGGACGGCTCGCCGGCGGACGGTTGGGAGGACGCCGACCTCACCAGGCCCATCGCCAATGGTCCCCTGGAGCACGGCTTCGATTTCTTCCATGGAATCTCTCGCAGCCACGGGACGTCGGGACCGAATGGCAGCAAATGGAAAAACACGCCGGAGCAAGCGCGCGGCCCGGGCTGGATGCACGGACGCAGCATCACCGGAGCCACCGGCGAGGGGAAGAAACTCGACGGCAGCTATGTCCTCGACGAGATCGGCCCCGTCCTTCAGCGAGAGGCGCAAACGCTCCTGCAAAGTGCGGGGAAGGATCCCTTCTTTCTCTACTTCGCCTCCCCGGCGAACCACGCACCCTACACGCCGTGCCGGCAATTGGCCGGGCGGCCCGTTCGCGGGGCGAGCAAGTTCAAGAACGGCCAACCCACGGACTCGGCCCGGCTGGATTTCATCTACGAGAACGACGTTCAGTTAGGTCTTCTCTTGGATTACCTGGAAAAAACGGACGATCCCCGGCGGCCCGGTCAGGCCTTGATAGAAAACACGCTTGTCATTTTTGCCAGTGACAACGGTGCCGAAATCAAGTCGAAGACGGCCACGGGCCCGCTGCGTTCTCACAAGGGTTCCACCTACGAAGGCGGACACCGCATCCCCTTCATCGCCTCCTGGCCGGCCGGCGGGATTCCCGCGGGGAGCACGAGCGACCGCTTGCTCGGCCTCAACGATCTCTACGGCACCATCGCTGACATACTGCAAAAACCCCTGCCTCCTCGCGGTGCCGAGGATAGCTTTTCCCAATTGGCCGCGCTCCGAAATGAGAAAACACCGGCTCGCGCACCGCTCTTCCCCAATGATCACCAGGAAGCAACCAAGAAGCGCTCCGATGAGCGGGCCTGGGTGGCGGTTCGCTCCAACGCCACACCTCTCCCAGGACGGTGGAAGCTCTTTCTCGATCATCGCTTTGCCTTCCACGGCGAACTTCATCCCCAGGAACTCTACAACCTGGCCGCCGACCCCAGGGAGGAGACGAATCTGCTACACAAGCCTCAAGCCAAGCCGGCCCTCGACTTCCTCATGCGGGCCGCGGAGCGGGCCAAGGGAGACGGAGGACGCACGAGAACACTTGAATAACCGTACCTGCAGCAACAATCGATGGCGAAGTCAGAAGGAGAAGGCATGAAGGTGGTCGTCCTCGTCAGTGGCGGCATGGATTCCGTCGTCGCGCTCCATCACGCGGCGGCCGGAGGGCATGAGGTACTCGGCGGTCTCAGCTTCGACTATGGATCGAAACACAACCACCGCGAGATCCCTTTTGCCAAGTATCACTGTGATCAGTTAGGCGTGGCTCACCAAACGATCGACCTCGGTTTCATCAACACGCACTTCGAAAGCGCCCTTCTGCAATCGGGCGATGCCATTCCCGATGGCCACTATGAGGAGAGCAGCATGAAACAAACGGTCGTTCCCTTCCGCAATGGCATCATGCTCGCCATCGCCGCCGGTTTTGCTGAGAGTCGCGAAGCCGAAGGTCTCGTCATCGCGGCACATGCCGGCGACCACGCCATCTACCCCGACTGCCGGGAAGATTTTATGAAAGCCATGGGGGAGGCCATTCAGTTAGGCACCTATGCCAACCTGACCGTACTCCGCCCGTTCATCGCGCAGCGCAAGGAAGAGATTGCGGCGCGCGGTCACGAACTCGGCGTCGATTTCGCCCAGACGTGGTCCTGCTACAAGGGCGGCCGGGAGCATTGCGGCACTTGTGGCACCTGTGTCGAGCGCCGGGAAGCCTTTGCCCTGGCCGGACTGGAGGATCCAACGAACTACCAAAAGCAGGCGTGACCAGATGCGCATCTCCGAAATCTTTTATTCCATTCAAGGAGAAGGCCAGCTCACAGGAGTCCCTTCCGTCTTTATCCGCACCTCGGGATGCAATCTGCGGTGTCGCTGGTGTGACACCAAATACGCTTCCTGGGATCCCGATGGAGAGGAGTATGAAATCGGAGAAATTCTGTCTCGGGTGGAAGCACACCCCGCCGCTGCGCACTGCGTCATCACCGGGGGCGAACCCATGATCGCCAAGGAGATGCCCCAACTCGCCGCCGCTCTACGCGAGGCGGGCAAGCACATCACCATCGAAACGGCGGCCACCCTTCCCCCCGCGGGAATCGCCTGCGATCTCGCTTCCCTCAGCCCCAAACTGCGCAATGCCACGCCACTCGAAGGCGAAATCGCCCCGGGGTGGATCGAAAAACACGAAGCCCGCCGCCTCCAGCCCGAGGTCATCGACGCCTGGCTGGCGCACTGCGACTTCCAACTCAAGTTCGTCGTCTCCGAAACCCAGGACATCGATGAAATCGAAGCTCTCCTGGCGCAGTTGCGGCATCCGGTCCCTTCCCATCAGGTGCTCCTCATGCCCGAAGGGCTTTCGTCCAGCGCCGTCCGCAGCCGCCAGGCTACCTTGATCGCACTCTGCAAGGAGCGTGGCTACCGCTATTGCAATCGTTTGCACCTCGAACTCTTCGGTAACACCCGGGGAACCTAGACTTGTCCTCCCCATCGACATCCTTTAGCACATCATTCATTGCACACATCATGACACGCGAACAGTTAGCCGCCCGTATTGCCGAAGCCTCACTCCTGAAAGGTGAGTTTACCCTCCGCAGTGGACGCAAGAGCCATTACTACCTCGACAAGTACCTCTTCAGCACACAGCCGGACATCCTCCAGGCTCTGGGCAAACTCTTCGCCGAACGCCTTGGGGATCCGGTGAACAAGCTTGCCGGCGCGGAGCTCGGCGGCATTCCGCTAGTCACCGTGGCCGCCCTCGCCAGCGGCCATCCCTGCGTCTTCATCCGCAACCAGAAGAAGGAATACGGCACCGCCAAACAACTCGAAGGCAAACTCGGCGAGGGCGATCAGGTCGCTCTGCTAGAAGACGTCTGCACCACCGGCGGGCAAATTCTCGAAGCCGCCAAGGTCATCGAAGATCAGGGCGCCACGATCGTGAAGATCATCGGCACCATTGATCGCGAAGAGGGTGCCCGGGAAAATATCGAAGGCGCCGGCTACGTGTTTGAAGCCCTCTTTACCAAGACGGATCTGGGCGTTTGAGAGGATGTAGAGAGATGGCCGGGACATTCAGATAGATTGACCGAGATCTGATCCCTCAATTACCACGGATGATAATCGGGATGTTACGGTCTCGCTCAAAGAACTCATCCTCACCGACATCCGGCATCGCACTCAACATTTCCCAGAATCTTCTCCTTCGGGTGGGAGCATCCGCCAGCAACGCATCCGCAAGAATCCGGCGGATTTCGTCGTCCATCGAAACTCCATGTTCACTGGCCCGCTTCTTTAAACTTCGCACCAATGCTTGCTCCAGGTTTCTGACAATCAACTGAGCCATGGCCAATGCAACGATAGCATCGATCTCGTTTTTTCAAGCGCGGTATCGCCTTCAAGCATTTACAGGAGATCGCGAAACGCTCCCGCTAGCCCGTCAATGACGCTACTCGCCCGCAGGGTCTCAAACGTCGCCCCGTCTTGAATCGCGCGATCGGCGGCGCGTCCGCAGAGCCAGCCCCCCAGGCAGGCGGCGTCCGGCAGGGCATAGCCCTGGGCTGCCAGGCCGGCACAGACGCCCGTGAGGACATCGCCCATCCCCCCGGTGGCCATGCCGGGATTCCCCGTGAGATTGAAACTCGTCGGCTCACCCTCCCGGGCGATGATCGACCGCGTCCCCTTGTAGAGGAGCGTCAGGGGATAGTCCTTCGCCACTGCCTCCGCACGCAGACGGCGACTGGGAAGGCCCGTAGCCTCGGGAAAAAGGCGGGCAAACTCACCCGGATGGGGCGTGAGCAATCGCGGCCCGGCCTGCGCCACCCCTTGACGGGCCGAGGGATGACGCGCCATGAGGTTGAGCCCGTCCGCATCGATCACCACCGGACGCGCCTCTGCCCGCAGCCAATCCAGATAGACCGGTGCAGGCTCCGGCCCCAGGCCCGGGCCCATGGCGAAGACGTCCGCCTTGATGCCCGCGAGCGTCTCCACATCCAGAGGGGACGGCAAGGGTGAGACCATGATCTCCGAGGG
>JANQJH010000393.1 GCA_028281705.1 Verrucomicrobiales bacterium | reverse complement strand
CGCGCATCCAAGGTCCAATCCCATGAAAAAAAGATTGGCTGCTCCCCACCATAAACGCTTCGTTACCAGCATGAAGTCGTTCTCTCTGGTTGCGATCTTGTTATGCCTCCTCGGCAGCGTCGCCCACGCTCAATTCGGTTTCGGCGGAGCCAATCGCGGCGGACCGGCTCCGGTGAGGGTCAAGCTCGTGAGCGAAACCAAGACCATCGTTCCCGGACAGGCCTTCTACGTGGCATTGGAAATGACCCATGACGAGGGCTGGCACTCCTACTGGACCAATCCCGGTATCGGCATGCCCACCGAGGTGGCCTGGGAACTCCCTGAAGGCTTTGCCGTGGGAGGAAAGATGTCTCCCGTTCCCAAAGTCAAAGAGGACGTCATCGGAAATCTCCACGAGCACTACGGCACCATCTACCACGTCTATCAAATCACTCCCCCGGCAGATCTCTCGGGTGAAAGCGTCTCTCTCAAGGGCACGGCCTCCTGGCTCCAGTGCGTCGAAGACCGCTGTGACCCGCCGCAAAAAGCTCCCGTCGATCTCACCCTCAAGGTGGGCGAGGAAGTCGAGATCGACGAGATCGCCCGCGTGGCCATTGATGCCGTCATCTCGGCCCAGCCCACTCCCCTCGACGCCTGGACGGTGGCAGCGGAACAAACAGCCGAGACCTACACCTTCACCCTCACTCCCGGCGATGGCGCCAACACCGATCCCGGTGCGATCTATGTCTTCGAGGAAGAACAGTTGTTAGACGCCGCGACTCCGGAGATCACGCGCGATGACGCCAAGTTTGTTGTCTCCGTCCCAAAGGCCGGCGAAGAGGAGATCACCGCCCTCAAGGGCTATCTCTTCGCGCCCAACGGCTGGCTCAAGGCGGGAGAGCAGCCCTTCACCATGACCTTCACCGATCAACCGGTGGAGAATACCACCAGCGCCGCTGGGGGCGGCAACGGCGGCGCCAAGGTAGTTACTCTGTCAGGCGAGGTGGAAAAATCGCTCTCGCTCTGGAAAGCGCTCCTCCTCGGATTCATCGGCGGCATGATCCTCAACCTCATGCCCTGCGTCTTTCCCGTCCTCAGCATCAAGGTGCTCGGTTTTGTCGAGCAAGCGGGGAAAGACCCTGGCAAAGTGAAGAAACACGGCCTCGTCTTTGGACTCGGCGTCCTCCTTTCCTGTCTCGCCCTGGCCTCGGTCGTCATCGGCATCAATGTCGCCACCGGTCAAGCCCAGGGATGGGGATCCCACATGAGCCACCCGGCTGTGGCCGCCACCATCGTCGTCCTCATGTTCGTCATCGGGCTCAACCTCGCCGGTCTTTTTGAGATCGGAACTTCCCTCGTGAGCACGGGCAGCGGATTGATGCAGAAGGAAGGCATGAGTGGGAGTTTCTTCTCCGGCGTCCTCACCACGGTCGTCGCCACCCCCTGCAGCGGCCCCTTTCTCGGCGTCGTCATGGGCTACACCTTTTCCCAGCCGATTCCCATCGCCCTCCTACTCTTCTCCGTCTTCGCCCTCGGCGTGGCCGCACCCTACGTCTTCCTCTCTTTCTTTCCCCAATTGGTCAACAAGCTCCCGCGCCCCGGCGCCTGGATGGAGACCTTCAAACAAATCATGGCCTTCCCCATGTTTGCGGCCGCCATCTTCTTCCTTCGCGGCTTCGCCAGGAAAACCGGTGCCGACGGCGTCGTCTTGCTTCTCGCCGGCATGCTCGCCATCGCTCTCGGACTCTGGGTCTACGGCAAGTGGTCGGCCCCCATGCGCTCCAAGGCCACTCGCTACCGCGGCGTCATCTTCGGGGCCCTCTTCGCCCTCCTTGGCGTCTACCTCTGCTATGATTCGACCAAGTACCGCACGGCCCCGAAAAACAACGGTCTGACCAACGCCGCGCAATTGACCGCCCACATCAGAGATCTTCGCGAAGAAGGACGCACCGTCTTCGTCGACTACACCGCCAGTTGGTGAGCGACCTGCGAAGCCAACTACCGTCGCGTCTTCAAGCTGCCAGGTTCTGGCACCGTGAAAGAGAAATTCCAAGAACTCGATGTGGCCAAGATCGTGATCGACATCGACGAATTTGAACAGCCATGGGATTTTCTGGCCGAACATTACAACCGTTCGAATATCCCCGTGAACGTCATCTACCCCCCAAATCTCGATCGACTTCCCATCATCCTTCCTGAATTCATTGGACCCGGACAGGTCCTTGAAGGTATTGAGAAGGCTCAATGATCCGCCTTCATCACTCTGCCGCCGCGTTCCTCCTCTTACTCGCTCTGCTTCTCATCCCTAGCACGCTCGCTTGGGGAGACATCCGCATCTCCAAGGTCTTCGGTCCCGAGATCAAAACGGGCGACTACAAACATCCCTCCTGCGTCACCCAGTTAGACAACGGCGATCTCTATCTGGCCTACTACGGTGGCGCCGGCGAGTATGCCCAGAGCACCCGCGTCTTCGCCTCCCGCCTCGCCACCGGAAGCGAGAAATGGACCGCTCCCCGGGTCATCGCCAGCAATCCCTTCAAATCCCTCGGCAACCCCGTCGTCTGGCAGGCCCCCGACGGACTCGTCTGGCTCTTCTACGTCACCCGGTTCGGCGAGACCTGGTCCACCTCGCGCATCAAGGGCAAGATCTCACGCGATGGCGCCGTGACCTGGTCCGACTCCTTCCTCGTCCATCTCCAGGAAGGCACCATGGTGCGCAATCACCCCATCGTCCTCAGTGATGGCGATTACCTCCTGCCCGTTTACCATGAGACCGGCCACGACACCGAGTTCACCGGAGCCGATACCACCTCGCGCATGCTGCGCTACACGCCCGGCGACACCCTCTGGCGCGAGACCGGCATCATCCGGTCGAAAAAAGGCAACCTCCAGCCCGGCGTCGTCGAAACCTCTCCCGGCCACTTGTTAGCCTACTGCCGCCGCGCCGGCGACTACGAGCCCACCGACAACGGCTGGACGGTGACTAGCACTTCCACGGATGGCGGTAAGACCTGGTCCGAGGGCGTCGACTCCAAATTTCCCAATCCCAACTCCGCCATCGATCTTAAAGAGCTGGCCAACGGACACGTCATGCTCGTTTACAACGATCACATGTACGAACGCACCCCGCTCACCGTCGCCATCTCGACCGACGGCGGCAAAACCTTCCCCCATCGGCGCAACCTCATGGAAGGCGAGGGCTCCTTTGCCTACCCCACCGCCATCCAAACCAAGGACGGGAAGATCCACGTCATCTTTACCTCAAACGAGCGCACCACCATCCGGCATGCTGTCTTCGAGGAAGATGACATCCTCACGGAATAAATAAAAAACTTACACTTACACTTACACTTAAATTTCAACTTAAACGATTCCCGCATTCGGTGGCGTCTCTGTGGGAGTTTAAGTTCATGTTTAGGTTGAAGTTTAAGTTTTTATTTTGCCATAACTACTTGATTGCCGATATGGGACCGATATACCGTCGCGCGATCACCACATTATCAAAAAACACCACATTCACCTTCTGCTTGGTCCAGCGGTCGGTGACATAACTTTCCAAGGTGAAGGCATTGGCCATCAAGGTGGGCGACTCCCGCCAGGAAATGCCCTGCCAGTGTCCCTTCAGTTTCCCGTCGATCCAGTAAGCTTGTTCACCGTCTCGTTTTCCCGGTGTGTTGTGCTTCAGCATGAACTCCGTGCAAATCCACCGCCCCTTGGCAATCGTCTCCTGCTCGCGCGGGCGAAAGCCGTTCCCCCAGTACTTGCCGTCCGGAGAGGCCTTCATCTCGTGCCAGTAGCTGTAGAAATTCCATTTCCCCGGCGCCTTCCATTTTCCCCAATTGCCCCACGGCTCCAGCGCTGTGGAAAAACGCTCATCGCCCGCCGGTTTCAAACCCGCCCCTCCAAAGCCCGACCACCGGTCCTTTCCCTGGAGTCCATGATTGGCACGCAGGGTGGCAAAGTGGTGCACGTAATCACAGCGGGCCTCATCAAACTTGGTGTAGAACCGGATGAATAGGCTGTCCGCGGAAGAAAACCACACCGTCAATCCGCCTCCCGTGTTTTCCCCCAAGGTGGCCGTGACGAGCAGGGCATGCCCCCCGTCGGCTCCGCCATCGACGAGTGCCAAGACGGTGTCCTCATTCCGAGCTTCGTCCCAGTCACCTTTCAATGCCTCGCGGTCCGCAAAGGCGTCGGCAAAAATCACCGAGGGATCCGCAGACAAACCTCGATCCCCTGGATAAGCCTTCGCCAGTCCCTCCCCCTCCGGCAGTAATCTGTCCCCGGCCCGGTTCCGGTGGTCCTCCTCTGCCACGGCGGTCATGGAAACCAAGGCCATCGTCAGCGCCGGAAACCAGCGAAACATCCTGAAAAATCCGTTTCTTCGCCTCATGACGACCAGCATACGGCAGAGCCCCCATGCCTGGCAACTCCAGCCGCCTTCCCCTCGAGATCGATGGTTAGGCCCGGATGATGGAAATAATAATTTCATTGAGGCACCACACCCTCTTTTCTAGGGTTTGCTCCGAAATGACATCCAACGCCGCTGCCTCGATCAATCGCCGTTCCTTTCTCTCCACCACCGTCGCCGCCGGAGCCGCCGCGGCGGTGACTCCCTTGGTCCACGCTGCCAAAGGAAAACAAGCCCCGCTCAAACTCGGCTTCGACAACTTCTCCATCCGCGCGCTTGGCTGGAAAGCCCCACAGCTGCTGGATTACGCAGCGGCGCAGAAGGTCGACACCGTCCTCTTCTCCGACCTCGACGTCTACGAGAGCCACGACGCCGCCTATCTCAAAGACATCAAAGCCCAGGCCGATGACCTGGGCATCGAGATCCAGGCCGGCACCGGCGGCATCTGTCCCAGCGCGAGAAATTTCAAAGACAAGTGGGGCACCGCGGAAGAACATCTCAAACTCACCCTCCGGGTCGGTCACGCCCTCGGTTCTTCGGCCATCCGCTGTTATCAAGGCAGCAGTGCCGATCGCCATTTGGAGGGCGGCCTCCCGGCTCGAATGGCGGACACGGTCAAGGTCTGCAAGGCTGTCGAGTCCATGGCCAAGGATCTCGGCGTCAAGATCGCCATTGAAAATCACGCCGGCGACATGCAGGCCTGGCAGTTGAAAGAACTCATCGAAGAGGCCGGTCCGGACTATGTCGGCGCCACCATCGATTCCGGCAATGCCACCTGGACCCTGGAAGATCCGCTGGTAAACCTGGAGATCCTCGCCCCCTACGTCCTCTCCTCCGGAATTCGCGACTCCATGGTCTGGGAATCCGAAGATGGCGCCCTCGTGCAATGGACCGCCATGGGCGAAGGCAACGTCGACCTCAAACGCTACGCCGCGCGCTTCGCCGAACTCTGTCCCGATGCTCCCTTCCAGTTGGAAATCATCTCGGGCTTCGCCAAACCGTTCCCCTACCTCAAGGAGAGTTTCTGGAGTGGCTACGAAGACATTCGCGGGCCCGAACTCGCCAGCTTCATCAAGTTGGCCAAGTCTGGCAAAGCCATCGATCCCTTCCGCCCCGATCCCGACGCCGACCGCCAGAAGGCCACCCAAGACTATCAAAAAGCCGAACTCGAGCGCAGCATCCGCTACTGCAAGGAAACCCTCAAACTCGGCCGGCGCACCGCCTGATAAAACAACGCCGGACAGGTGTCCCACCTATCACCACTGATCGGATTTATTGCATAGGACATTTGACTGGTATCTGCCAGAATGTGGGATTTAGTCCCTTCATCACACAAGCGAACTCATCCCTGCGAACAGGTCTCTCGCTGGAGTCTCGCCTGTCGAGCAGGCCGATGACAGATGATCGGCACCGGCGGAACGCCGGTGTCTCACGTTTTAACAAATTGGGACAATCATCATCTACCGCGGAAAGCGGCATCGAACCTCTCAATCAAGGTCTTTCGTGGTTCCATCCCCACCGCGATCCGGATGAGATTGCGCGACACACCACAGGATTCTGCCCAGTCGAGTTCCTCGTAGTGGGCCAGGAGCGTGTAGGGACAGGCCAGGGTGAAGTTGGTCCCCAAACTCGGCCCCTTGCTCACCTCAAGCGCATCGTAAAAGGCACGTGCCGCTGCCTCGCCGCCTCGCAGCAGGATCGAGACGAGCCCGCCGTACCCCGATCCCGGTCCAGGCCTCATGATCTTCTCGTAGAGTTCCCGGGTTTCAAAACACGGATAGTGGACCGCCTCGACCTCCGGCCGTTCCGCCAGGTAGTCGGATAGGGCCAGCGCATTGCCATTGATCACCTCCATCCGCTCCGGAAAATCCTCGCTATTGCGCAGGAGAACGGCTTCGTCACCGGCGTAGAGAGGCGCCGAGTGCGCATCATTGGCGAGAAACCGTTGGAACCGCTCGGCAAACGGGCTCTCGCGACACACCCAGACGGAACCTGCCATGACATCACCGGCGCCGGAGATCGTCTTTGTTAGGCTCGTGGTCACGAGATCCGCATAGGGATAGACATCGATGTTATGCACCGTGCCCAGGGTATCATCGACGACCAAGGGCACACCGGCCTCGCGACAGATTTGCGATACGACCGGGAGATCCACCGTGCGGTTGAGCGGATTGCACGGGACCTCGCAAAAGACCGCGCGAATCGGCTCGCTCCGCAATCGATGCCTCAGATCGTCGACCACGCTATCTCCTAACAAGAGATGCGCCCCCCTTCCCAGGTGCTTCTGGATACAGAAGACGTCGACATAGGGAAATTCTAACTGAATGGTGTTTCCCGCCGCGCCTCCCTCGGTGGCGGCGCGGAACGCGGCAAAGATCGCTGCCATGCCCGTGGCGTAGAGATGACCGTGGTCCGCCGGTTGCCCCGACCACCCGGCCATCCGCTCCCGCAGCGCCTGTCCATCGCCCGCTTCGTTCGAATCCTCCGCCTCGGCCAAGAGGGCATCCGCGTGGCGACTGCTGACGATCTCGCCGGTGTAGCGCCAGTAGCGCAAGGCCCTCCGCCGCTGTGATTCCGGAAAGATGAGGACGGAGACCGTGCTCGCCGGCCAGGCAACCACCCGGCACTCGAGGCCGGCGCGGTCTCCACCCGCCCCGGATTCCAGAAAATCGGCACACCTCCGACAGGCCGCCTCACTGGCAAAGACCAAGGCGGCCTCGCCCGTGGCCGCGAAGCGCTGCGAAGCCTCCTCAAAGAGCTGCTGCACCTTGGGATGACAGAAAAAACGGGGGTAGCCACAGCGGAGCGCCCGGTGAACCTCAGGGTCTTCCTCCTCGTAATCGATCACGCTCTGCCACGTCGGCATGGTGACCGAGACCGCATGGGGAGAATCGGGAATCGGTTTTCCCAGATCATCCGGTCTTGAGAGAGGTTCTGTAAGGAGATCGCGCACGCAGGACAGCAATAGAAGCGTTTTCCCATCTGTCCATCTCTTCGTGGCCCCTTGGCCAATCACCCCGCCGGACGGCGGAACAGGATTCGTATTCAAATTTTCAAAATTTCCCGCCAGCCACCCTCCCCCACGGTGACAAAACCACTCGCACTGGAGTCATCCATCAGTTAGTCTCCATGAACGCAAAGCATGGCGATCCATCCCGGCATGAACAAGAAAGGCGCCCTGACGTTGAATGAAACGCAGACGTCCGGCGTCCATCCGGGGCAAGTTCTATCAAAGAATCGTTGCCCGTCCCCACCCTCTGTAAAGAGAAATCGGGCAATCAAACCCTCTGTGATGAAAACGTCGACAATGATGATCACCGCGCTCACTGGCATTTCCCTCGGCCTCGCCACCGTTCTCTCTTCCTGCTCTTCCACCCAAGTGCGTGCCGAAGAGCGCTACCACTACAACTTCGTCCACGGCAAGACGGCGCTCGTTCGGAATGGCTACGCCCGGGCACCGCGGAAGGCGCCCGAAGCCGTCCATCGCGCCATCGCCGCGGGCAACGCCCTCCAGGGCCGTCCCTACCGCTATGGCGGCGGCCACGCTCAGTTTGAAGACAGCGGCTACGACTGCTCCGGCACCGTCTCCTATCTCTTGCACAAGGCGGGCTTGTTAGACCGCACCATGACCTCGAGCGAGTTCCTCACCTATGGCAATCGCGGTCCCGGCCGCTGGATCACGATCTACGCCCGCGAAGGCCACGTCTTCATGACCATCGCCGGTCTCCGCATCGATACCGGCGGCACCAAGGAGGACACCGGACCTCAGTGGAAACCCTTCGGACGCAAGACATCGAAGTTCATCCTGCGTCACCCACCGGGCTTGTAAGTGCCAGCATGTGGGGAGCAGAACCCAGATGACCTCCGCATCCAAGATCTATTTGAAATTTGAATCCCTTCCTCTTTCCTACAACCGCTGATCAATCTGCGAACATCTGTCTAATCTGTGGTTCACCCAATAGGCAGGGAGATTCCGGGTTTCGCAAAGGGGGGAATCGCAGACGAGGCGCGGACGTACGCAGATGACGAGGTGGCGTTGACTTTACAGGTCTCATCCTGGAACAATGGGAGAATAGACCGAGCCAAAAGCGCGATAAGCTTTGCGTTACAAAGTATTGGCGTTTACTTTGCACGGCAAAGTAAATTGATCCCATGAACAACGCCCACCGCCTCTCGCGTATCTTCTCCAATTTCAAGCTTTGCATTGCCATCGTTGTTAGCCTGGTTGCCATCTGTCTGGCCGTTGGAGTGGTGGCGCTCTTGATATTGAGCCACCCGAAAGTAAACACGGCGACGCCAGCCGCTGAGCACGTCACTCTGTGCCGCGAGATGTTCCGTCTCCACCCCGAACTCGAGATCGAACCGCTTGGCTACCGCCGCTTGGATTCCTTGGACATCAGTCATGGCTTTAAGTTCATTGCCAAGACTGATGATCCGAGTGAACTGCTAGACGACAAACGCCGCGAAATGGTCGAATTCCGGGAAAAATTTGACGGCGCTTTTATCGATCGCGCTCGGCGCTCTTCTTGGTGGAACCGACCCCAAGGGGGTGGTCTGGGAGCTGGATTCGAATTTTCCTACGATGGCTTCATCTGGTTTTCAGCCATGTACTACCACCCGAATGGAGACGGCACCCTGACGGTCTGGGCCTATGCGGAAAGTGGATGAGACAACGACGGCGCAGAAGGGTTCAAATAGGTAGGACCGACAGAGTTCCGCGGGCACAATTACCAGCATGTGGTAGAGAAGGAATGGTTCTGTCAGGTTTGGCCTTGAAGTTCCCTGACACCTACCCCCGGCCAACCCTCATCCACGATTCTTGGTCACTTCGTTATTGGCTGGGCTCAACCCGTTTTCGGAGACCAATGATCCCGCACGCCCCCCCCCGGCCGCACGCTCCACACTCAACGTTGAGTCTACGGTTCTGGATCGCTTGGTGCGTGCAGTGCCACGCGGCAAAACGCCTCGACTCCGGTAGCAATCGCATCATCGTTGAAGTTGAATTGCGGGTGGTGTAGACCGGGAATGGGGGCCTCACCTGGACGCAGGCCGAGGACAAACATCGCCGACGGCACTTTTTGGCCATAAAAAGCGAAATCCTCCCCTCCCATCACCGGTTGAAGATCTGTCTGCGCTTCGGGCAGGGCTCCTTTCAAAACCCGAACGGCCTCTGGACTGTTGATTGTCACCGGGTATTCCGCCAATCCTTCAATCTGATAGGTCACCTCCCCACAACAATCGTGAGCGGCTGCTATTTGAGAGACGACCTCTTCGAAGCGCCGCTTGAGCGTCTCCATCACGCTCGTTTCCAGCGCCCTGATGGTGCCCCTCAACGTGGCTTCAGATGGGATCACATTGTAGCCGCCATCGCCGGCACGGCATTGGGTGATTGAGATCACTCCGGACGCGATGGGATCGATGTTCCGCGCGACGATGCTTTGGGCCGCACTCACGATGGCCGCTGTCGCCACGATCGGATCCTGGTTGAACTGTGGAAATGCGGCGTGCCCTCCGCGCCCCTTCACCGTGACCTCCAGGCAGGCTGTGGCTGCTGTAATCGGCCCCTCACACGTGCGGATCGTTCCCAACGGCGCGTCCGGCCAGCCATGGAGCGCAAACATCTGCCTCACACGTGGCGACGAATCTGTCGCTTCGAGACAGCCGTCCTCGATCATACGCGCACCACCAGCGCCACCTTCCTCCGCCGGCTGAAAAATAAGTCGAACCGGCTGGGGCAGTCCGTCCTCTCGGTTGATACGAGCGAGAACTCTGGCCGTGCCTATCAGGATGGTGGTGTGGCCGTCGTGCCCGCAGGCATGCATCACGCCAGGAACCTTGGAGGCATACTCGCACCCAGTCTCTTCGACGATTGGCAGGGCGTCCATATCTGCTCGCAGGCCGATCGCCTGGGCCGCGTCTCCAGGCAGGTCCGCCACCACACCAGTGCCGACCTCTGATTCCGGCCCTTTGGCCAAACCATCCCGGAACGGAATCGACGACTTTCCCAGATCCTCTTTCACCAATGCGCTCGCATAGCTTTCTTGATAGGAGAGCCCCGGGTTTTGATGCAGCTTCCGACGGATCTGGATCAGTGACGGGATCTCTTCTCGGATGAGTTGCTGGAGGCGAGCTTGGTCAATCATGATCTTGGATCAGGCGCTTATGGAGATTCAATGATGAGGATTCGGCACATGTAGAGCTGGATATCTTTGCTAGCAAAAGCTCCGTTCTGCCGTGTCGTTCACCATGGCATGCATTCGAGGCGTGGTAAATGAATCGATTGAGAAAGAACGGCGCCTCTTTGTTCGGGTAGAAGTCCAGCCCGATCGACGGCATGCCTCCCTACTGCAGATGGATTCGAACCAACCGGGGGTCACACCTGTCTCGGGAAGGAAACGGTCACCGCCGATCCTTCCGTATAGAGGACACTGTCGGGTTGAAGCGAGTTCAGAAAAGCGAATAGCTCGCCATAAGTCTCGCCGAAATCCACCGAGATTTCAAAATCGCTGATCTCACAACATTTCCACTGAGGATGTTCTACCCGGTATTCCAGCGTCTTCGATCCCGGACCCTGGGCGTAACCCCAATAGTGTTCGGTGATAAACTCGGCAATGGATCCACGAGCCGGGTAAGCAAGTTCGGACTCCACTCTGGCAGAAAACCTGTTCCGAAGGCCGCTTCCCCACGAATACCAGTAGTCTTGACCATGTCCCCCATGGTCCATCGGCTGGGTCACATAGTTCTCGTGAAAAAGCCCGTTGGCGATCAGAGGTATCACCCGTTTGGGCACGATCTCCTTGATGAATGTCACGGCCCTGATCGACCGGTCCTTGTCCGGCGTGGCGTAAAAGCGCAAATTGACTTCCTCAAATCGGCGGTGGAACGGCACCGGAATTCCAAAGACGCTCGTCTTATCGAAAAGAAAGGCGACCAGGCTGACATATACGTGACCGTCGAACTCATCGATAGACGTCCGCGCCGGAACGAAGTCTCGGAGCACATCACGATTGACGCTGTAGTTCGCCATCAGAAGATGTTTCCAGTGGGCCGACAAGAATTTCATATGCGGATAACGTGAATTAGGACTCAGGTAAATGAGGACGCACACCAAACCGACAGGGCCTCACGCAAAGACGCCAAGGCGCCAAGGTCTGGATCGCTGGCACGATATGAAAACAGGGCCCGGTTGTTCTTTTTGGGCCCAGTTGATGCTGGCTGCAAGCGGTACCAACGAGGTCGAGAAGCCAAAAAAATTATTGAATCTTGGCGTCTTCGCGTCTTTGCGTGAGCCCCCAGATGCATGGAAACAACTCGTTCCACTGCGATCACACACGTCGTTTGGCAGTTCAATCCCATCGATCACCCTACTTGTCCTCCTCTTTCTTTTTCTTCTTTTTCGTGGGATCGAAAAAGATCCGGATATCCGGCTCCTCGCCCTCACCCATGACCGCCTGGGCCCGGATCAAGGCGTCGCGCGTCGAGAGGTTGGGATTGTGGGGTTGATTGAGGAAGAGATTGCGGTCTTTCTCATCCGTGCGGTACTCCTCGGGATCGTCATCCAGCACTTCCAAAACGCCGCTGTTCTTCAGGACTTTGTACACTTCCTGACTGGCCCCGCTGATGATGAGATGGCGATCCCGCTCGCGCATGAAGCGGATGAGATCTTCCAAGGCCATGACGCTGGTGGCATCGAGATGGCGCGCGTTCTTCAATCGCAGAATGATGACCTTGATCGCGGGATCGAGGCAGACGCGCTGGATCTGGGTGCGGAAGAGTTCCGCCGCGCCGAAAAAGAGTTCGCCTTCCACATGGACAATGGAGATGGCCGATCGCTGTTCGCGTTTCTCCGCTTCGGCTAACTGACCTTCCTGGTTGAACTCGTATTCGGCCAAATGCGGTTTGCTCGCCTTCTTGAGGTAGAGCGCGATGGAGACACCGGTCCCGAGGAAGATCGCGATATCGAGCCGGGAGATCATGGCGGCGGCCATGGTCACGGTGAGCACGGCCGCGTCCGAGCCTGTGGCATTGAGACAGATGCGCAGACTATGCGGGCTGATCAGCGTGATCGCCACACAGATGACCAGGGCGGCGAGACAGGATTTGGGAATGTAACCGATCAACGGGCCTAACAAGATGGCGCCCACGAGACAAAAGATCCCACTGTAGAAGCTGCTCAAGCGCGTGACGGCTCCGGAGGCGTAGTTCAAGGCCGAACGGGTCAGCGATCCCGAGGCCGGCATGCCACTGAGGAAGGCGCCCGCGATGTTGGCCACGCCCAGACTGAGCATGTCCTGATTGAGATTGGACGACTCCCCGGTCTTGCCCGCCAAGGTCTTGGACATCACCGAGGTCTCGAGTGAGGCGAGAAAGGCCACGCCCAAGGCCGTTCCCAGGAGGAGACTGATGAGGTCAAACAATCCCGCGTCGCCCAGAGTGGGGACCCCGGGAATCAAGTCCGTCAGCTGGAAATTCTGCTCGCGAAAATCCTTGAACTCGAACTCCGGACGATAGTCCCGCACCAGGGTGGCCGCCAGGGTGATCCCGAGCAAGGTCGCGGGAAAGGCCAGGCGATTGATCAGCCGGCGCAGCCCAAAATAGGCAGCCGCTGTCCCCACCCCAATGAGAAGCGGCTGCCAGGCGACACTCTGGATCTGTTTTCCCATGCCCGTGACCACCCCGACGAAGGTGCGACTCTCCGTCGTGCTCAGTTCCAGTCCCAGTACATGCTTCAACTGATTGGCGATGATCAGCACCGCGGCCCCCGTGATGTAACCCACCACCACGCTACGGCTGACGTACTGCACCAGATCCGCCACCCGCAGATAGGCGCCCGCCACCAGGATCAGTCCCACCAGAAGGACGAGCATCGGCATCATGGCATAGACCGCCTCGGTTCCTCCCAACATGTCGGCGTTCAGCATGAGCGTGGTCAGGATGAGAAAGGCCGTGGCATTCGTCGGCCCCAGGACTGTGTAGGGCGAGCCCGAGAGGATGGGAGCCACGATCGCCGCCACGATGGAACAGGTGATCCCGTAATAAATCGGCAACCCGGCCAACATGGCGTAGGCCATCCCCTGGGGAATGGCGAGAAGGGCCACATTCATCCCGGCGCGGAGATCGGCCCCAA
>JANQJH010000349.1 GCA_028281705.1 Verrucomicrobiales bacterium | reverse complement strand
ACCGTCGCTGGTGTCAACTATCTGCCCGTCAGCACCGCAGGAGGAAAGAACGGCTGGCTCAAAGTGACGACCGCAGATCCTAACAACTCCCCTACTGTGGCACTCGACTGGTTTATCTACGACGATGCCACAGTAGGGGAGTTGTTAGGATCTGCGATCGTCACTTTGAGCCAGCCGTTCTTTCCTCCTGCGGTGCTGACGGGCAGATAGTTGACACCAGCGACGGTCCCGGAATTGTTACCCGCGCCGTAATTGTCACCATAGCCGTTAAACCAAAAGTGATCGCCATTCCCCCCAGCCGAAGCCGCCGCAAAGGTGAGCGGGAGATCCGAGGTCTGGAAACCTTCACCGCCATCATAGTTTGAATTGGGATGGACGTAACCAGTCGCCGACCGATGAAACGACGGCTTCGTCGCGTTAATCCCGATGAAGTAGTCGCCATAAGTGTTGGAGTGAAACTGAAACGTGCCTCCTACCACTTCGCCTCCCAGAGTGGCTGTCCCTTGATCCGCCAAGGGGCTCTGGCCGCTCAAATCCTCCACGACCAAGACGGCCTCGGCGGTGGTCATGCAAGCTCCCGTTGCGACCGCTCCATAACTTGCCAAACGGCGAGAACGACTAAGCTTATCTCTCCCATTCATCGTGGGTCAAAAATGGTCTATTTGGAGGATAATGTCCAGCATATCTTCACGTCTTAGATGCCGACCATCTTCTTGGGAAGGCGGTTGCCGCGTCGAGAGGGCTCCAAAGTTCTTCGCTGGGCATGCAACACGAGAACTATCTGGTGCTTATCGATCGACAAATGCTTGACACTTCAGGTCAAAATTAGAAAATGGCGGACGAATGGACCCCTTCGTAGGTATGGAGGGATATGGGGTTACTTTGATGACGTGAGTTGGATCGCGGAGCAAGGGCGCCTCATCCAACCTGTAGTGCTAACGTCAACCTATTTAAGACATGTCAGATCCATTTATTGCTGAAATCATCATGTTCGCTGGCAACTTCAATCCTCGCGGCTGGTCTTTTTGCGACGGCCAGCTGCTCTCGATCAGTCAAAACCAGGCGCTTTTCTCTCTCCTCGGAACCACTTATGGCGGTGATGGCCGGACGAATTTCGCCTTGCCTGAGCTCAGAGGCCGTGTCCCTGTCCACGCGGGAAGCGGACCCGGTCTCACCCCGCGAAGTCTGGGCGAGCGTTCGGGAACGGAGACCAATACTCTGACGGTAGGCAACTTGGCGGCACATACCCATTCCGGGAAGGTGGCGGTGTCGAGCAAGACGGGAAGCAGGACGACTCCCGTCGACAGCTTTCTCGCTCCCGAAGCCGGAGGGACGATCAACCTGTTTCGACCAAGCGCGACTGCCAATACGTTCATGGGAGCAGGCTCCGTGGTTAACGATAACACCGGGTCCAATACGCCGGTGAATAACATGCAGCCCTATCTCGTGGTGAACTACATCATCGCACTGGAGGGTATTTTTCCCTCAAGGAACTAACTAACAATTTACCCTCAGTTATTGAACGATTTGCATTGCCTCTTCGTGGATGCCTGGCGAAGGCGCCCGCGGAGAGGCTTGTTCTTGTGAGTGAAGTGATAGAGAGTTGGTTTATTTTTTCTTGCTGGCCAGCTCGTCTTTAGCAGGCTCTTATTGATTGATTTCCGATGAATCCCGTTGAGCGAACCGCAGCTAATCACGCACGAAGTGAGGCCTTCATGGAGGCCGAGGTCTGGCGCGATCCCGGAGAACTCGAGGAGGTGAAACCGCTGGTGGGAAAGACGTTTGCCGTCTCTGGTCCCGAAGGAGCGATCAACGAGGTCAAACTCACGCTCGATCAGGTGGAACCCTACAAGGAGTACACCGGCGATCGTCAGGATATCCGTCGAAAGCCCTACGCCCTTCTCTTCTCCGGGCCTTTGTCGCCAATGTTGGTCAATGGCCTCTACAAGCTCGTTGACGATTCCGCAGCCGATGACGTGGGAATAATGGTGTTCCTCAGGATCTACGACCAAGACGAAGACTCGGGACGGAGTCTCTACGAGGTCGTGGTGAATTAGGGTAGAGTATCCAATGAGGTAGATTGACTCGCCCTCTTCCTCGAAAGAGTCGAGCGAGGACTCTATGGACCGACAAGAAGGGCCGCTTCGGTGCATTTCGAGAGGATGATCTCGACAATTTCACGATTGCCGAGCGCGCCGTAGTTGGCTGGTAACGCTTTATTTTGACGAGCATCCTCAACGACGTGCTCGAGGTCAGAGCGGCTGTGTTTTCCGTCCAGGGCGATCAGGATCCGTTGGTAGAGCGCATCGATGGACTTGCTCTCGTGCCGTCGATTGGTGACGATCTTGGCACCGTTGGCGCACTGGAACCGGACGACCGGACTGGCCACAGGATCACTCGTTGTCGAATAGGCATGAGCGAAGCGGTCGGGAAAGCGGTGGAGATCGATGACTGCGGTGGGAGTCGTCGATTGACCGGTGAGAAGCCAGCGGCTCAGAGTTTCTCGATCGGCCGCATCGGTCGGGGATTGCTCCGGCAGCTGCATGTCGCGCCGGGCGTTTCGCAGGAGTTGATCCACAGTGAGACTTGCCGGCTTCACTGAAGCGAGGTGGCGAAAGGCGGCTTCCACGAGCGGTAAAGGCAATCCGAGTGAGGTGCCGTCCCACGCTTGAATCGAGGCGGGCTTGCCTGGTGTCATTGGGGAAACGGTCGCGTTGGTCGATGCGTGGAGTTGGCTCAGGCGATCGCTCTGGAAGCTCTCGGTCACCGTGACCTCCGTGTGGCAAAGAAGGGTTCGCCGAAAGGGGCGATTGAAAAGGAAATCGGCGTACTGTTGGCGATCGATCCGATTCGAGGAGAGCGATTGAAGAAGGTTTTCAATGCCTGGATCTCCGACTCCTGGAAGGCTGAGACAGAGTTCACTGTCAGCCAGATAGTTGAGGCCGTGGGCTCGAGCGCGGTCGATAAACTGGTAGAGGTAGAGGGCTTCGTTGTACTCCGCGAGATACTCGTGGTAGAAATAGTGGTCGTCCGCCTGGTTCGCGAGTTCGAATTCCGCTTTCAAGAGGGCCGCATACGGCGTTTGAATAAGGTTGAGTTGATCGGCCAGGTTTTCGACAAGGGCGCGTGCGTGGCGCAGATCCTCTTGCGGCTCACGGTCTCCGTCGCTTTTCTTGGCATAGGCCGCCATGTCACGGACCATGCCCCGCATGTGCCACCCCGGGAGAGCGTTGTGGCTAACATAGGCGATCCCGTTGGGGGTGAGTTGCCGCGCACAGATTTCGAGGATGCGTTCCTGAATCTGTGGCGGGACCCAGGAATAGACACCGTGGCAGATGATGTAGTCGAAGGGAGCCTCTTCTCGGTCAAAGTCGGCGATGTCGAGCTGGTGAAACGTGATGTTTTGCAGTCCCACCACCTCGGCGAAGTGGCGTGCTTTCTCGATGTGACTCCGGCCCAAGTCGATACCGATAAAGGTGCTTTGCGGAAGCGCTTCGGCCATGGGAATGAGGTTGCTTCCGTCGCCGCAACCGATCTCCAGCACGCGGCAATCATCTGGGCAGGGCGCCTCGACGCCGAGAAGGGCGGCCACCGTCCCCATGTGATCGGGATGGGTTTCAGCAAAGGCCTTGCCCGAGTAGGGGATCGCCTCGTAGGCAGACTCCAGGGAGGTCATGCGTGACTGTCCAGCCAGGAGATCATTTTTCAAGCGGGGGTGCTGCTGCAGTCGGATTCAGAAACGGGAAGGGATTGGTGATTGCCTGGGGGGCGCCATCTATGCGATTTCTTTTGCGACCGTATCATGAATCCCATCCTAACCATGCGGCCGACGGAGCCGGAAGACGAGCCGTTTTTGAGGGCCCTGCAGGAGGAGCGCGATGTCGAACGGCTCTTTCTCGATGCCTTGCCTCCGGAAATGAGCGAGGCGAAGAAACGCATTGTCGAGTCCCAGTACCAGGCTCGTGAGGACCACTACGCGAACGTCAATTGGGATCAAACGGATTGCCTCATCCTCGTGGAAGGCGAGCGCGTGGGACGATTCATTGTCATGCAGAACAGCGAGGAGATCCGGTTGGCCGACATCGTGGTGGCGAAAGCCCACCGCGGCAAGGGCATCGGGTTGGCCGTGATCCAGGGGATTCAAGGAGAGTGCATGCAATCAAAGCGGCCCCTTCGTCTTCACGTGGAGCGCAATGGGCCGGCTCTGGGTTTTTATCAGCAGCTCGGTTTTCAGTTGCTGGAGGAGCGGGGAACCCATTACTTCATGGAGTGGCGTCCTGCCGGCCTGGATGGAAGGACGCTTCATTTTTCAGACTAAGTGTGAGTAGGCGTCCTTGGGTAAGAGGAGGATAGGGACCCAGTTAGTTGGCGCCTCAACCATGCGGATGACCCCTGGCAAATAAGGACGCAGAGGGGGCGGACAGGAGTGTCCGCATCACTTGGCTCGGCTTATCTGGAAGAAGCGCTCGTTCAATAACGATGCGCATTGAGGCTGGCCTCTTATTGCAAACGGCGGGAAATCTTGAGCCGCAGGTAACGCGTTCGCTCGCTGGATTGCGGGACGTAAGCCCTTCGTGGTTCCAGCGTTCCAGTGGAAGAAAACTGTTCCGCGGGTTCGTCGACGACGCCTTGGGTGGTCCAATTGCCACGGAGATTGGTCGAGGTTTGGACCTCGTAGAGCAGATCGGTCTTGGCTGAATCACGATGATAGTGCAATGCAATGCATCCTTTACCGTCGATCACGGTAGACTCGATGGAGGGCAGGCCCGAGGGGGAAGGTTGCGAGGGATCCATGCCCAACCCGTATTCGATCAGGCTGGGGACGGAATCCCTATCGAGATCACTGAGTTCGCTGGAGGGGAAGGTTGGTCCGTCGGGCCGTGTCTCCGATTGCCACGCGGCAACCGTCCGATCTTCGAGTTTGGGCGGCTCGTCGATCCATGGGGATTGCCGCAGGATCTCAAGCGCACCCTTGAGGGCTCGGCGTGTCTTCGTCGCCGCCAGACCGTCCTGGTTGAACATCGATTGATAGGCGTAGCCATGTTGTTCATCCGCCGAGCCGATGGCGATGGCGAGCCACATGGCTGCGGTCGTGTAGGAATCCCCATAGCGCCGAATCAGCTCTTCGAGGGCATCTGCCATCCTGGAGGTCGATCGTCCGTCCTGCAGAGCAAAGCTCGTGGAAACGAGCCTGGATTCCAACAGAGCGCGGATTTCCTCCGCTGTTAGGACTTCTGAGAGGGGGGCAATGTTCTGCAAGGTAAGTTTCACCACAGCTGCGGCCTCCTGAGGAGAGCTGGCGGCGAGACTCAAGGTGCGATTGGCAAATGCTTCGAACTCCTCACCGGCCTCTAACTGAAAATAATGGTAGGCTTTCTTGCCCGCGATGACGTCTTTGAGTGAAGCTGCCGAAATCTGGCTCAAGTCCTGCGGTCTGATCTTCCGAATCGAATTGAGACGGCGATCATGCAAGACTTTGAATTTGTCGACGATGGTGTTTGTTGAGAGGTCGTGGCAGAGTGTCTTGAAGTTGAGTTGTCCGTCCTCGCCGTTGACGATCTCCTCGAAGCGGCTCTGGAATTCATCGGGAGCGAGGTTTTCGATCCGGTAGAAGGTGCCCTGGTTCGTCAAGGTCAGCCTGCGGCCGTGGCTGGAGACGGGACCATAGAGTTGGGAGAGCGCGGCGATGCCGTTTTCGCCGGTGAAGGCATCGAGATCGTCGATGCGGACGATGAGGTCGACCACGCGAGTGGCAATGGAAGGATTCTG
Organism: Verrucomicrobiales bacterium; assembly: GCA_028281705.1. Lineage (GTDB taxonomy): Bacteria > Verrucomicrobiota > Verrucomicrobiia > Verrucomicrobiales > DEV007 > JAACDM01. The sequence goes on along the minus strand of JANQJH010000349.1, from coordinate 19,517 downwards.
AGCACGCGTTGCCACGATCCCGCCAGTTAGATAGATCCGATGACTATAGTGGGAGAGTTGTTCGATGACCTCGTGGTCCTCGTCCCGCAACACGGCTCCTCCAGGAGATGGGGATGCACCGGGACACCGCCCCGGGATAAAGAGGGCGCTCAGTCCTGCGGAGCCTCCCGTTTTGACAAAACTTCTTCGTTTCATGGTGAGTGGATCAGCTGGAGACGGCGGGTACCCGTTCACTTGACGGGCGATCGCTGTGAGTTTCCGCTGGCCCCGAGACGATTGAATGTCCCGCTATCGTCATCGGACCCGGGAGTACGTGTGACAGAACGTCGCGCTCCAGCCTAAGGTGGGGAAGATTTCGAAATGGAGAGGAGGAGTTGCGGTTATTCGGGTGAACGTGACTGGCTGATCATGATTCGACTGCTAGATAGGTCCGCTCTTCCCTCCTGGACTTTTAGTATACCAGTATCGCGATCGAAATCCAGAAACTATTGCTCTGCATTTTTTGGCATCACCCCCTCCATCCCACGCGTCATCAGTGCGATCTGACGAAAAGCCAGAGAGTGGCTGAGGCGGTCGAAACCTCAACGGTTTGCGCTACCCGCGACTCGTGATCAGCCGTCGGCGTTGAGGAACAATAGTGCTTCTCAAGTGGAAGCGTGCTCTTCCACGACCGAGGCGCCGGGACGGAGTTGACGCAGTTTCTCCACGCTCCTAACAATCAGTTCAATGGCCTCATCCAGCTCTTCCCGGGTGGTGAAGGAAGAGATGGAGAAGCGGACGGTCCCGAGGGCCCGTTCGCGCGCCATGCCCATGGCGCTGAGAATGGGGGAGGCGTGGAGCGAACCGGTGTGGCAGGCGGAGCCGGCCGAGGCGCAAATTTCGGCTTCGTCGAGCATGATGAGAAGGGCTTGGGCCTCGATTCCCTCGAAGGCGAGGTTAGCCGTGTTGGTTAGGCGATGATCGGGATGGCCGTTGATTTGCACGCCCGGCAGACGGGACTTGAGAGCGTTTTCAAAGTAATCCCGTTCATCTCTCAGTTTGAGGTGGCCGCCCTGGGCCAGTTTGGCCTGCATCAGTTCCGTCGCCTTGCCGAGTCCGACGATGCTGGCGACATTCTCGGTTCCCCCGCGGCGATTGGCCTCCTGGGCGCCGCCGATGATGCGGGGCTTGAGACGCACGTGAGAACTTGCGTAGAGGGCTCCCACTCCCTTGGGCCCGTGGAATTTATGCCCTGACAGAGCGAGAAAATGCACGCCGGCTTCCTTGACGTCGATCGGAGACTTGCCCACGGCCTGGACGGCGTCCGTGTGGAAGTAGACGCCCTTGTCCGCCAGTCTCTGCGCGATCTCGGGGATGGGAAAGAGGACGCCGGTCTCGTTGTTCGCCCACATGAGAGAGACGAGGGCCGTCTCCCCCGGTTTGACCGCGGCCTCCAGTTGCTCGAGGTCGAGTTCGCCATTGCCGTCGACGGGGACCAGGGTGACGCCGTAGCCGTGCTCCCGCTCGAGCATCTCAAAAAACTGCAGGACGGCCGGATGCTCCACCGTGCTTCCGACGAGGTGTTTGCGCTCCGGGAGACAGGCGATGGAAGAAGCGATGGCGGTGTTGTCTGCCTCGGTGCCGCCGCTGGTAAAAATGATCTCGCCGGGATCGGCGCCTAACAGGGAGGCCACTTGTCCCCGTGCCCGGTCGACGGCCTTCTTGACTTGTCTGGAGCACTGGTAGCCGCTGGAAGGATTGGCGTAGGCCTCGGTGAGAAAAGGCATCATGGCCTCCAGGACTTCGGGATGGAGTTTGGTCGTGGCGTTGTTGTCGAGGTAGATCATCCGGAGTGGGGCAGAATGAGAGGTGATTCTAAGCCTTAGCACGGCCCGGAGCGGGCGTCGAGGTGCAGTCGTCCGGTCTCAGAGGGGAACCGGGCAGGAGAGAAGGCGGGCTTGTCTCTTGAGGGGCGCGCTGGTAGAAGGAGGGTATGAAACGCATTCTCGTATCTGGAGTCCTCTGTGCCTTTGGCCTGGGGGTGGTCCTTGCCGCGGAGCCGGCGAAGAAGACGCGCGATGAAATGGTGATCGATGATCGTGCGGCGCTGCAAGAGAACGCGGCGTGGATTTACAATGACCTGGAGAAGGGTTTTGCCGAGGCGGAGCGGGTGAAAAAGCCGCTCATGGTGATTCACCGGTGCATTCCATGACATGCCTGTGCCGAGTTTGACCAGCAGGTTGTTGGTCGCGATGCCGTGATCCGGGAGTTGATGAAGGAGTTTGTCTGCGTGCGGGTGGTGCAGGCGAACGCCATGGATCTCGCTCTCTTTCAGTTTGACTACGACATGTCTTTCGGCACCACTTTTCTCCACTGGGATCGTACGGTCTACGCGCGCTACGGTTCACGGCGGGGAAATGAGGAGATGGCGGCGGCGGACATGTCGATGGAGGGCTTGCAGGCCACGATGCAGGGCGTTCTGGCATTGCATCAGGGTTACCCGGGTAACAAGGGCCGTCTGGAGGGCAAGCAGCCGAAGCGTCCCGTGCCCTATGCGGTGCCGGAGAAACACCCGCTTCTGAAAAAGTACAAGTCAAAGTTGGACTACGAGGGCAAGGTGTCCGGGAGCTGCATTCACTGTCATCAGATCCGCGATGCGGAGAGGCGAGTGCTGCGTGATGGGGGTGGCGTGCTCCCTCATGACTTGCTCACGCCCTATCCGATGCCCTCGGTTCTGGGGATCGAGATGGATCGGAAAACGGCGGCTCATGTGCGCCAAGTGCGCGAGGATTCGGTGGCCGCGGCGGCGGGAGTTCAGGCAGGTGACGTCATTCTTGGCATGGGCGATCAGGCCGTGGTCTCTCTCGCCGACATGCAATGGGTGCTGCATCATGTGGAGGCGCCCGACACATTGACGGTGCGGGTGCGTCGTGGGAATAGCGAGAGAGATCTCGTGCTCAAACTGGAACCCGGTTGGGACCGGCACTCGGATATCTCGTGGCGGGTTTCGAGCTGGGACCTGAGGCGAATGGCTTTCGGGGGCATGTATCTGACTTCTCTGTCAGATGCCGAGCGCACGGAAAACGGACTGGCCCCGGGGCAGTTAGGCCTCTTGGCGAAACATGTGGGGCAGTATGGGGACCACGCGATCGCGAAAAGGGCCGGGGTGAAAAAAGGCGACGTCATCGTGAAGTTCGACGGGATCGAACGCGACCTGGACGAGAGCGCTCTCTTGCGCGAAGTGCTGGGCAAGCGCCGGCGCGGCGAGCAAGTTTCTTTCACTTACCTGCGGAACGGAGAGAAGAAGGAGACCACCATCCGCTTGCAGTGAACGAAAGGGAGGGCCGGCTTCTCAGTCCGCCTGAAGAAAACAGGCTTCGCACCAGTTGGCATCGTCGCCCAGGTCGAGGCCGAGGATTCCCGGCTCGACGCTGAGGGTGATCTCTTCGTGATCCTCGATGTCTAGCTTGATGAATTGAGGTTTGTCGCGCCCTCGAATCTGTTGGCGAAAGAGCTCTTCCTTTCCAGCTGAGACGACAAAGGTGCAATGGCCTGCTCCGCCGCGTTCGACGTCGAGACCGATGGTGGCGGTGAAGAGCCGGTATTCTCCATCGTTTTGAAAGGTGATCGCGGTACCTGCGCCCACGCCCACGCCCTTTTCGAAACGGTCCTGACCCAGGCGCAGGGGATTTCCGCGGACGTTGAGATCGCGTTTCCAGGTGCGGGGATAGGCGTAGATCGCCTCCGTGCTCGATTCCGTGGGCTCGAGGTCAGAGAGGTAGTGGAGGAGATCGGATTCGACGGTAAGTCTCCGAATCTGTGCCCATGGCAGGTCAATGGTCATGCCCTCTCCCAGCTGGATGGAAATCTGAGATTCCTCTAACTGGATGATGTTGCCCGAAATCAGAGAACCATCGCTCAGTGAGAGGCGGCTGGTGATCCAGTCGGGAGTCTCGGGCTCGAAAAACGGCGACGCCAGGAGAACGGCATGGAACTGATCGGCCGGCAGGACTTTGAGTTCCCCCTCTTGATCGAAGGTGAGTCCCTCGTCGTTCAGTTCTTCGATGAGACCGCGGATTTCGTGGAATTCGCCGGTGCCGGTTCCGGTGGCGTAGATGACGTCTTCGTCGAGCTCGGCCATGTCTCGCACCGCACGGGCGAAGCGCGATTCGGGATCCGGCCGCCCGATACGAACGGCCCAGACGAGGTCGATGGGAATATCGAGACGGCCGAGGATCGGGTTGTCTAGCTCATAGTTCTCCTCGGCCAGCTTGATCACTCTGGTGGAGAAGCGGCTGCCGTTGGTTAGCCAGATGGTGTAAGGGGCGGGATCGACGTCCGTGGCCTGTTCGGCGGGGACGATGGCACGCAGCTGTTCCAGAGGCCAGGGATCCTGCCCCGCAAGAAGGAGCTCTTGAGCAGGCGTGATCGCCCCTACCTTCCCTTGGAGAAGATCGCCTTCCAGGGTGACCACGTGGTCCGCACGGCCGATCGAAGGCAGCAGAAGCAGCCAGGCGAGGACGCGAGGTGCAAAGAGTTTGTAAATGTGCGTGGCCCGCATGCTCACGGCGTCGTGTCGCTGTTGTTCGAGGGAGGTGTGGCGTCACCCTCGGGATCGCCGTCCTCACCTTGTTGCAGATCTCTAAAATACTGTTCCACGAGTTCGCGATAGCGTGGGGGGTACTTGGATTTCAAACCGGAAAGCGCATCGGTTTCCCGGGCGCGCTGGCGCAGGTCATCCCATTCGCTCTTGGCTGCTCCACTGAGGTTGCGCAGGTTCTTGGGATCGTTTTGCGGGCTGGCATTGCCGCCGGCGGTCTGTCCTTCGCCGGAACCCTGCTGCTGTTGTTGCTGCTGCCCCTGGCCTTGTCCCTGGCCACCTTGCTGCTGCTGCTGCTGTTGTTGCTGCTGCTGCTGTTCTTCGGCGTCCTTGATGATCTTGTCGAGCATGGCCACGATCTTGCCCTGTACTTCCTGGGTTTTTTCGCCGGAATCCTCAAAGGACAATCGCCTTTGGGAGAAATCCATGTGATCCGCGATGTCGTCCACGGAGCCATCGAGGACGCCGATGATCCCATCCAAAGTGGCCTGAGCGGAGAGCCGCAGGCGATCCGAGGCGTCGGGGTAGTCTTCCAGGTACTGGGCGAGGAGAGCGATGGCCGATTCCTTGTCCAGGCTGTTGGCCAGGGCCATCCCCTGGTGATAGAGGACGTCGCCGTGACGGATGGTCTTGTCGGCCAGGTCGCCGCGAAGCCGTTCGAGGAAGGGCAGGCATTCTTCGTAGCGCTGCTGGGCAAAGAGCGTGCGCGCCATGACGTAGGCGGCTTCGGCGGCGAGGAAGCGATCCTTGGAACGGCTGAGGGTGTAGAGCTCTCGCAGTCCCTCGATGTTGCTTTCCTCGCGATTTGCCAGGGTGATGGCCTCCTCGAAGTCCGGATAGAGCGCCTGCAGGCCCAGGGCCATGGCGACGGCGAGCGGGGCGTCATTGACTTGGGCTTCGGCGACGGCACTTAGGGCCGCTTGCTGGCGAGTCTCGTCCACGGATTCGTTGCTCTTGAGCCCGTCGAGGAACTTTTCGAAGACGACGCCTTCGTCGACCTCGCCCACGTCCTGAGCTCTGAGCGTGCCGCCGCCTCCGAAGACGAGAGCGGCTAGGAGAAGTGTCAGTAGATGATGATTAATCGATCGCATTGGGATCCTCCTGGGTCGTGGACGGTCGCATCTGAGCGGCCAGTTGACGAGTCATGTTGGTCAACTGGTCCTGCATCTTGGCGGCGTCCTGGTATCGGGTGTTGAGAATGGCTTCGACCTCGGGGGCGGCCTCGCCCCGGGCGATTTCGATGGCCTTGGTCTGGCGATTGATCCGCTCTTGAGTGAACTTGAGGAGTTTGATTTCTGCCAGGGGAGGGAAGAGGCTCTGACGTTGTTGCTGCTGCCCGCCTTGTTGTTGCTGCCCCTGCTGCTGTTGTTGGCCGAGACCGGCGCCGGAGTTTTCCAGAGCGGCGACCAGTTCCTCGAGGGTGGATTCGATTTCGGCGTGGGATTGCCGGACAAGCCTGCCGGTTTGTTGCTTCTCCATCAGTTCCGAGACGCTACCAATTTCCAATTGGAGATAGCCCACGATATCCCGAAAGACGACGCTCGTGCCATCGTCGACGAGGAGTTGCTCCGCCGCCTTGGCATCCTCTTCCAGGGCGCGCTCTTCCTTGGCCCATTGACGCAGCTCGATGCGGTCTGCTCGCCGGAGACGTTTTTCCTCGCCCCCCCGGCGCTCGTCGATTTCCCGTGTGCCGCCGGTTACCGTCCGCTGGCGTTCGAGCATTTTCTTGAAGACCTCTTCCAGCTTGGCGATCTGTTCTTGCTGGGCTTGGTCGCGGAGTTCGTTCAATTGGCGTTCGATTTCCTCTCGCGCCTTGTTCAGCTCTTCAATGGCCTGTTCCTGGTTTTTCGAAGCCTGGCCCGACTGATTCTGGCCTAACTGTTGTGCGGCCTGCTTCATCTGTTGTTGCGCGTTTTGCACGTTTTCCGCGGGGGACGACTCGCCGTCCTGCGGTTCGCCGGCCTCTGCCATTTCGTCGCCCAGCTGTTCGGTTTCAGAGGCGGTTTCGCTCTGCTGTTGCGCCAGTTCCTTGGCCGTTTCTTCCGCGTTGCGTTGTTGGAGGCGCGCCTTCTCCTCTTCCAGGGCCTTGAGCGCGTCATTCAAATCCTCCAAGGCTTTCTCCTCCGAACTGCCGGCTTCCTGGGGTTTGCCCTGGGCCAACTGTTCTTCGGCCTTGCCCTGACTCTTGCTCGCCTTGCCGAGGGACTTGCTGGCCTGCTGCTGCGCACTCTCATTTTTGCCAGATTCCTCTTCCGAGCCCAGCTCTTCGGCGAGCGCTTCCGTTTGCTGGCGCAGGTCGGCCTGCTCATCGGCGAGTTCATCCATGGCATCGACGTCACTGCCGTCATGCTTTGCGGTGGACTCCAACATCGCGTTCTGTTGCTCGATGAGATCCTTCGTCTTCTCGATCTGGGCCTCGAGGTCCGCCAGGGCCTTCTCCGGGTCCGCCAGGGAATCGCTTTCCTCCTGGAGTTCGCGTTCGTCGTCGATCAGGCCGTCGAGCGCTTCCTTCCATTGTTCCAATTGTTTGATTTCGCGCTGGAGGCGCTCGTACTCGCTCTCTTCGTAGAGTAGGAGGTCGATCAAATCCTTGAGGTCGCCGATGACGTTGCCTTGCTCGTCGGTGGCGCTCTCCAGTTTGGCGCTATCGAGCAGGGCGGTGATCTCGTCCATGCGCTGCATGAGGAGCAAGTCCTTCGATTGCTTGAACGCCTCTTCGAGTTTCTCGGCCTGTTCCGGCTGTTCTTCGCTCAGCTTGGTGGCCAGTTCGGTGAACTTTGATTCCAAGTCGTTGAGCAGCCGTTTGATCCGTTGTTGACGCGCGCCCAGGGGACTCGTCTGATCGGCGCCGCGGGCCTCGGCGGCGAGCCCGCCGGGAAGGTCTGCCTGAGCCCTGGTTTCGATTTGGAGCCCCAAGGTTAGGGCGAGGCACAGCATCGTGGAGAACATTTTCATGGTTCCTGTGGGGCGTTGGGTTTGGGGGGCGATTGAGGATTTTCCTCGGTTTCGCGATCTCGCAGCACTTTTTCGAGGAGGGCCGCCTTCTCTTTTTCCGTGCGGGTGCGCAAGTCCTCCTGGGATTTCTGAATCTCGTAGAGCAGGTTCACCGCTTGCTGGTAGCTCTCGTTCTTCACCATGTGCACGAGGATTTCGCGGAGGCGTTTGAGACCGGCTTGTTGATTGGACACCGTGGCCTGGAAGAGAAGCTTGCGCTCCTCCAGGTCCGTCGCCCGGCGAACGAGTCCCAAGTATTCTGCGGCCAGCGTGAGTTCGTTCTTTGCCACCGCTTCCAGCGGCTCAATGATGCGCTGGAGAAGCCGCTCTCGCAGAATCCCATCCTCTTCCTCCAACTTGTTGTTGGTGATCTCCGCGACCATCCCACGGAGGCGGGCGGCCACGGGGAGGATGGCGTTGCCTAACTGATTCTGACGTTTGGCAAAGCGGACCACGAGGTTGCGAGCCTCGCTCGTCAATGCGGCCTCGCCCCGCGTTTGCGCTTGGAGCGCCTGACACTCCGTGAGGAGGACGTCCTGGCGGTCGACCATATCGGCCAGGAGTTGTCTCTGATCCTTTTCCCGCCGCAGCAGATCGTCACGCAGCTCGGCCTCGCTCACGACGCGAACGATCATCTTGGTGGATTCCGTTGTCTTGGGGCCGGAGACGATGTCGTTATCCGTGGCACTGAGATGCAAGCTGAGGCGGGAGCCCGGTGGGATATCGAGGGCCTCGATCTCGAAGGCTTCCGCCAGTTCCATGGTGGCCTGGCCAAGCAGGGGGGAAGCTCCGCTGGGGGTGTGATCGCCCGTCGTTTCCTCCGCCTCGCTGGTATCTTCGCGCCATTGCCAGGCGAGCTTGACATCGGTGATGGCGAAATCATCCGACAGGGTACCCTGGTAAGGGAGCCGGGCGCGAGAGACGACCATGCCGCTGACGCCTCCCAGGCGCGCCTTGATCTTGGGGGCGGCGTCTTCCTTGAGCCGGAGCTTGAATCGCAGGGGCTCCCGCGTTCCCAATCCCGAGGGCTCGGTGCGACCCGGTTGCAGGACCATTTCGGTGTCTTCGATCTCCACGCGATAGGATCCGGAGGCGAGTTGGTCCGCGGGAACGGCGCCGCCAAAGCTCTGGTCACGCACCTCCATGGGCCAGCGTTTTTCGCCGGAGACAATGACGGCCGAGGCCAGAGGCTTGTCGGCTTGGCCCCGGATTCCCAGGCTGGATCCCTGGAGGATGTAGTAGGGCCCTTGTCCGGGAGGCAGGGTGGTCACATCGGCCCCGGTGTACTCGGGCGGTTTGGAGAGCAGGTCGATCTCTTGCACCTCCGGACGGCGGAGCAGCTCGATCTGGTACCAGGCACTCTTGATTTGTTTGCTTGTGAGACGAAAACTCAGCGGCTCCGTCACGCTCACCATTTGGTGGCGGTAGGAACGGCCATCCTCCGACCGGTCCATGGCCTCGGCGCGCCGTCCCGCGCCGCTGCGGAACTCCACCTTCACTTCGTCGGGAAGATAGCGATAACCCTCTTCGATGTGCGCCGTGAGGGTGTAGTCGTCCCCGCGGGGGATGCGTAGCGTGGCGCCTTCAGCTTGGGCGACGCGGAAGTAGAAATCCTGAGGCCAGGCGGCATTGCCCAAGAAGACATTGCGATTGAGCCAAATACTCATCGTCGGGGTCTTGAAACAGGCCAGAGCGAGTCCCGAGGCGCCTAACAAGAGGACGGTGAAGAGCACCGCATTGGCCCGCAGGCGACCCTGGCGCAGAATACCGTCCAGAGATAGCCGATCGCCGGTCTCCAGTCCCCGGGCGATGGTTTGCTTGACCAGCCCGCCGGCGACGTTGGGGTGCTGGCTCCAATCGGTGCGGGAGAATTCCAGGGCGCTGATGAGTTCCTCGGAGTAGTCGCCGTGCTTCTCCATTTCGAGACAGAGCGCCTCGTCCGTGAGCTTGGTTTTCAGAGGCTTGACGAGGTACCGCCAGGCCACCCAGAGGAGCACCCCGAGCATGAGGACGAGCATGATCCCGCGCTGAGCCTGGTCCATGCGAAAGTACCAGTCGATCGCGAGATCCAATCCCACGAGACAGATGGCCGTGCTCAGGAGGCGATTCAACCCATCGACGGCGAACCAGAGTGCCACGCGGCGACGCAAGCGGCCCAGTGTGCCTGAAAGGACGCGAGGCAGCTTGTCGAGGGAAGTGAGAACGTCGCTACTCATGAATGAAAGGGAGGAGGGGTCAGAGCATCTTGAATCGTTTGCGCAGGGCCCATTCGATCCCGAGGAGCCCGACTAACAAGAGAAAGACGCGCAAGGTGTCCCAGATGGGAATGGAGGCACTCGGCGTTTCCAGGCGGCGGATGCGGTTGGGAATGGCTTGCAAGAGCTGGTCCAGCTGATCCAGCTCGAAATACTGGCCCCCGCTGGCATCGGCCAGCTCGACGAGGCCCGCCTTGTTCAGCCAGGTGGCCTGGGTTTCGCGAATCGGCAGGATGACGGAGAAGCTGGTGTCGATCTCCACTTCCTCGGCCCCCTCCGTGGGGAGGTCGATGGTGATGGTATGGAGGCCTTGAGCGGCGGCGGTCACAGTCGTTTCGTAAAGCCCGGGTGAGTTGGGGACCAGGGTGAAGGTCAGCTCTTCGGATTCCTCGCCCGGCACTTGGAGACGGCCGGCGATGGTTTCTTCCTCCAGGGGCTCGTAGTTAGGCTGACGCAGTCTAGCCGTGATGCGAATCCGGTCGCCGATTTCATAGCGGTAGCGACTGGTTTCCACGACGCCCCGGCGCTTGCCGGCCAGGGTGCGACCCTCGATGAGGTAGCGCGTGGTTTGGACCCAGAACCGCTTGAAGAATTCGGCGTCGAGTCCGGGGGTGCGCCAGCGCCAGGTGCCGTCGAAACCGAGGTAGGTCGTGCGGCCCGAACCGTAGCTCCCCGTGACCAGGGGGGGCCGGGCGACATCGTTGCGTCGCAGGCCGGGATCGGTGTGCTCGATGAGGACACGCGCCGCCGGCTTGGCCGAGGCTGCGGGGAAGCTCCAGAAGATGCCCGGGAGACGTTTCCAGCGGTCCAGCGTCTCCTCCGTATCGGAGTAGAAACGCATGATGGGTTGATCCACATTGGCGGTGACGATTCCCAGTGACCACGGCCGGTTGAAGGTGGTGAGAAGACTGGAGACCTCGAGGCTGCCGATGTCGCCCAGGGTGACCGGAAGGAGATCGTTGAACTCTTCCAGGCGCGGTTCCGTGAGAAAAGGTCCGCCAAAGACGGGACCCGGCATGTAGAGCAGGCCGCCGGCATGATCGCCGACGAAGGACTTGAGGAGATCGATCCAGGCGGCGCTGAACTCTCTCGGATCGGGGTCGATCATGACCACGACATCAAACTCGAAGAGTTGATCCCGGGTCACGGGAAGCTGGTCCAGCGGCGTGTTTCCCTGCTGTTGCCGGCCGTTGTCGAGAGACTGCAACCAGCACGAGAGATTCACGTTGTCCTCGCGCATGAAGAGACGGGTGAGGGCGCGGTACTCCCAGTTAGGCCCTCCGGCGAGGATGAGAACGCGGGCGTGATCGTCGAGGACCTTCACGCGGACAGGAGCCGGCGGCTGGTTGTCCTCGGTATTCGTTTCGTTCTCCAGTGGCGTCGCCTTCACGGTGTAGGAGCGGAGTCCCTCCATCTCCGGCCGATGAGTAAAGCTTAGCCGCACCTGGCCACCGTCTTCAGGCAGCGTCACCTCTTTCACTTCCAGAACTTTCTCTTCCAGAGGCTGGTCCGCATCCTCCGGCGGGGTGACTTCCAGTAGGGAGACCTCAACCGTACTGGCGTCGAGTCCCTGAGAACGCAGCGTGGCTTGGATCTCGAAGGGATCGTTTTTCCAAACCTGGGGATCGGCGTAAATTTCTGCTACCTGGAGATTCGTTGGCCGCTCAGGATCTCCGAGACCGACGACGAGGAGAGGAACCTGACGTTCTTTGGCTTGAGCAGCCACCGTGGTGAGGTCGGATTGGGCATTGTGTTGGCCATCGGTGAGGACGAGAACGCTCGACGTCAGGCGTTCCGAAAGGCTGGTGGAGATGGCGCGTGCCAGATCGGTGCCGGATCCCGAAGCCGTCAATTCGGGGATCTCGGGGCCCAAGGCGGCCTCGGTCTCTTCACCGTTCTCGTCCGCCGGCTTCGTCGTCGTAGGAACGTCGGTGATCCGGTCGGCGAAATCGATCAGACGGAGGCGGCCCTGCTGTTCGATCTCACGGTAGAATCGGCCGTCGTCCCACTGGGCGATGTGGTTGACCAGAGCCGCCCGCGACACCGGTGTCTGCTTGGCCACGTCCACGTTTTGGCCCGTGAGTTGGGAAACGCCGACCGCGGATCGGGGATCGTCATAGACATCGGTTTCGTTCATCGAATCCGATGCGTCCCGGAGCACGGTGACCACGGGGCGAATGGTGCGCACCTTGTTGTAGCTCACCGCGGGGCCTAGCAGGATGGCGATCAGGAGAAGGAAACTCAGGCTCCGCACGGAGGCGAGGATCAACCGGACCCAGCCGGGAGAATCGGCCCGGTCGCGCTGATAGAGTTGGTGTGTGAGGTAAATCAGGCCCCCGGCGAGGCCCAAGAGGACAAAGACGCCCCAGGATTCCGGCAGGTGCGTGAAATGGAGTTCGACTTCCGCATCATCGGGAATGCGCTCGGCGTCAAACCCGAGCCAACGGAGAATGGTAGCATTGGCAAGCATCCTTAGCGGGCAAAAATGGGAAGGCGATCGTTGGGCATTTGCAGAATGATGCAGGCCATGGCGGTGCCGAATTCCTCGCTATAAGGTGAGGACCAAGAGCCGTTCGTTTGCTGGCGTTTGACCAGGAGATCGCGAACCCAGGGGTACCAATCGTTCCACCATTTTCCGCCGATGTGCCACATGGCCTGGACGGCGTAGTAGTGGCCGTAGAAAAAATAATGGCCTTCGGCGCGGGCGCGGTGCCGCGTGAGGTAGTGGAGTCCCTTCTCGATCTGGGGCCCGTCGTAGATCCCGGCGCTGAAGAGGCTGACCAGGCCGGCGGCGGTGAGGGCAAAGGTGGTGTGGCCGCCGCGCAAGGTGTAACGAAAGCCACCGTCCTCGACCTGGCTTTTCTTCACGTAGTCGATACATTTTTCGCGAGCGGGGTCGGGAACGTTGATACCGGCGTCGCGCGCTGCCCGGAGTGCCATGATCTGGCACACGGTGACGGAGAGATCGGCATCACTGGGCTCGGGACGGTAACGCCAGCCGCCCTCGTCATTCTGGGCATTCAAAATGAGCTTGATGGCGAGTCGCAGCTTGTCTCCCAGTTCCTTCTGCCGGGTCATGCCGAAGGCTTGGGTGAGAAAGAGGGTGGCGAATCCGTGCCCATACATATTCCCCACGCCGCGATTGCCTGCCCTGGCGATGTAACCCGACTTGGAGACGTTGCGCATGAGGAATTGCCCACAGCCCTCGACGTGTTTTCCGTAGCGGCCGATGCCCGGCGTGCTGCCCTCGCTCATGAAGGCGAGCCCGCCGATGCCGCAAATCCCCACACTCCCGGCATAACTCGTCGTACCAAAGGCCCCGCGATCAGAGCCGCGGGAAACCTGGCGGCTGGCGAGAAACCGCAGGCCCTTGTCGATCGCGGCCTGGGTTCGAGCGTCGATGAGTTCTTCCGCGGGCTTTTCTTTAATTTCGCTGCCCGGGATGGCAGCCAGCGCCGCAGGCTGACCTAACCACGCGGGAAATCCCAGCGCGGTCGCTCCCGCGAGGTGAGATCCTCGGCGGAGAAACTGGCGGCGGTCAAAGTTGGACGCTGGCATGGCTGAGAGGGCGTTAGTCTTTCTTGTCGGTTGATTGGCTAATTCAGTGACGGTGGCGATTCCAGGGCGTAGACCTTCTTGAGACCGAAGACCAGGAGGCGATCCCCATCGGTGAAGAGATTGCCGACCGGTTCGTCTTTCATGGGAGGCGTGACCGCGGCCTGGGCCACGATCGCGCCGGTGGCGGGGTCGAGTTGGACGATGGACTGTCCCAGGGGCACGTAGATGGCCGTCGGGGTGAAGGCGCCCCGGGCGAAGGACTGACTCGGCAATCTGGCTTCCCAGACCAGTTTGCCGCCGCGCGTTTGATAACAGCGGACGGTCTGGGTGCCGCCGGCATAGATGCGGCCCTGGTGCACGGCGAGGACATAGGTGCTGGGATCTTCGCTGCGGAAGGGGAGCTTGGATGTTTCCCAGGCCAGTTTCCCCGTGCGGCGGTTGAGGGCGAAGAGATAATTGAAATCCGTGCTCGCGGTGAGGATCTCGTTGCCTTGCGCCAAGATGCGATCTTGTTGGAATCCGTCTAACAGGTTTGCCGAATTCCCGTAGAGAGGAACGAAGGGACTCGAGGCCCGCGTCTGCACCGTCTTGGCTTTGCGAGGGTAGCGGGCGGCCCAGTTCAGTTTGCCGGAGATGGCATCGAGGGAAAAGAGGAGGCCGGCGCCGGAGCCGACATAGGCTTCTCCCGCGTCGACGGAAAGCGAGATGGGGGAGAGACCCTGACACTCACCGGCAGGTTCGTCACAGAGAAAGGTCCGCCACAGCGTTTTCCCCGTCTTTCGGCTCAGACCGGCGAGCCAGAGGGAGGATTCTTCGTGAACGGGGACTAACAAGAGCGAACCGTAAGGGATGGGAGCACGGGAGAATCCCGCCCGGCGGGCGATGGGCAGATCGGGATCGAGCGGCTCGACGGCCCGGCGGTACCATTGCAATTTGCCGCTTTTGGCGGCATAGGCGACGAGCCGGTTCTCCCGGAAACGGCCCGAGGTGTTCACCCCTCGCAGGCCAACGCCCCGGCGTCGCGCATTGGGCGCCGGGGAGGCTTCCCCCACACTGTCCCGAAAATCGAGCGGGTGTCCTTGCAGGACATAAACAGTGTCGCCCGCCAAAGTCATGGATTGGTTCACCCGATCGCCAAATACGAGGTACTCTTCCGGCGTGTTGGGGTAGGAGGTGACCGCGGTCGTGTTGCTGCGGTAGCGCCGGGGATTGCTCTGCGTGTTTTCATCGAGCACCAGACTGTTGCGGAAGCCCAGCCATTGCAGTTGCCCGGTGGCCGAATCACAGGCCACGAGACGATCGTCTGTCTTGAAGAACAGGGTACCGTCGCGCACCAGCATCTGGCCCACCGGCATGAAGAATTCCTTCCAGCGAGTGGTCAGTGGCGCCGGCTTGGGGGCGGGTGCGGTCCGGCGCGAATTTTGAAAGGGATCGTAAATCTTGGGTAGAGGATCCCGAGGTGATTCTGGCAGAAGCGGCCAGTCCTGCGGCAATCGGAGATCAAATTTCTGCATCCAGGCGATGCGCAGTCTCTCCGGCAGCGACGGGTTACTCAAACTCGCCTGCGCCCCGGGAGGTGTGGTGAGGACGGTGTTGGCCATGTCGTCCCCGCCTTGGGCGTCCTGCACGGCTTCGATGTCCTTCCGCACGAGTGTCAGGACCCGGCGGTGCTCCGGATACTCATCGTGGAGAGCGTCGACAATCTGCAAGGCCTGCCGGATGTTGCCCACACGCGCGAGTGAGCCGGCGAGCCGAATCTCCACCTGGACACGATCCATCGTGGGCTCAGGGTACTCGTCGAGGATCTTGGTGAAGAGACGGACGGCTGGCAAAAACTCGCCCCGTTCCATCTTGAGGCAGCCCAACTCGAAGGCCGCTTCGTCACCGATGGAGCTGAGGAAGTAGCGCAGGATGATTTCCGCGAGGGCGGATTCTCGAGTCTCTGGAGTGGATCGGGCTAACAAGACACGGGCGTCCCCGTCGATCTTCAACTGATAAGCTTCCAGGCCGCCCTTGATCGTCCGGCCCATGGAGGATTCGATCTCGCCGATCATGGGACGCAGTTGCAGGTAGGTGTTCCCCTTGTAGGTCTTGTCCTTCCATTCCTCGCGTTCGATGAGGGCATCGCTGCTTTGATCGATGGCTTGCTGCCAGAGCCGGCTGGCCAGATCATAGCGTCCCTGCTCGGCAAAGGCCTCGGCGCGCTCGAGGAGCGTTTCGGCGTCGGTATCGGTCTTCACCGATCCGGTGGCCAGTTCGCGCATGCGCATGCGCGTGGAGCCGACCATGCCGGCGAACATCGCGGGGTCGGCCAGCGGATTGGCCAGGGCGTTGTCGATCAAGAGTCCTTGTTCGTTGCCCAACACCTTTTCCAGTTGCTCCAGGAGCTTGGGGTCGATGTCCTCCATGATCTCGACAAAGGCGGGATCATCCTGGGGCAGGGGAAGAGGATCGATCTCAATGGGAGGGGGTGGTTCCTCTTGCCCCCAGGCCAGGAGACCGGCCGCCAGGGTGGCCGCGGCAATGGCAGCGCTGAAAGAGCGAGCCGTATTGGCCAGGCGATTTCGATTTGCACTTCTCATGTTACCGTCGGGCTCCCAACCACCAACCATAGATCAGTTCCACACAGAGGAAAGCGAGGAGAGCGTAGAGCGCCCAGCGCCAATATTCCGAGCGGGACTTGGTCGCCCCGAGATCCATCAGCGAGGCGCTCGCGGCCACGATTTTCACCGGGGTCTCGCCGAGCTCGCCTTTCAGCGTTTTCGTTCCCACCCGTTCCAGAGCGCCTTCACTGGGATCGACATTGGCCGCGAAGAGGATTCCTTCCGGGTCTCCGCCATCCGTCGGCGTGAGTTCGATCTCATAAAAGCCCCGGCGCGGGGTGTCCTCGAAGCGTACCTCCCAGGTCGTGGATTGCTCGCCACCGGTCTTGGGCAAGGCGCGCAGGGGAATGCTGCTTCCGGCGGGGGTGCGGACCGATCCGTCGGGCCGGAATTCCGTCAACTCCAGGGCGTGCCGGAGACTGCCGCCCACGGGAAAAACGCCCTCACCAGTCCGTTTGGGGGCCATGTGCCGGGTCAGTTCCTGGAGGACAATGAGAAAACTGGCGGCTTCCGTGGGCCAGTTGTTCCAGTCCAGATCCAGGGCGGACGTCACCGTCATGACGCGACCCTCGCCAAAGCTCGACTCGATGAGGAGCGGCGATTTGGATTCGTCAGAGAGCTCGGCCAAGACATCCACCGTGCCGCTTTCCACGGCGGCGGGGAGAACCGCACTGCCCCACCACTGGAAGACCTTGACGCCTTCCAACAGTGGGCTGCCGTCACCGTCGAAGAGACTGAGAACGGGGTGCGATAGTTCGAGAGGGTTGAGCACGGCCCAGGGATTGCCCTCGTCATCCCCGCGAATGCCGCTGAGGGAGATCGGGAGCATCCCTTCTCCATTCCGGTGCAATTCACTGTTGTAAGATTCTTCGTCGATCTGATCGCCTAACACCCATACCAGTCCGCCGCCGTCTTCGACCCATGCCTCGAGGCGTTCGCGGGCTGATTGGTTGAGGCGATAGACGTTTGCCAGGAAGATGACTTCGTATTCACTCAATGGCAGGATTTCCAGTTCGGTGTCGTCCACCACGGTGAGATCCAGTCCTGAGATTGCGCGGCCCCGTGGCGCCAGGGCTTTTTGCATGAAAAAGGTTTCGCTCTCGCCATAGGAGCTGTCGGGGTCGCCGTCCACGAGCAAGACTTGGATGCCACTGGTGACCCGGGCGGGGAAGAAACGTGTGTTGTCGTCTCCCAGGCCATCGCCGGCTTCAGGCGAGATCTCGGCGCGCAAGGGGATGGGCGCCAGGGGCAGGTCATTGGCTGGCCGCGCGAAGGTGAAAGTGAAGGCGGCGGCGCCGGTCTCGCCAGGGGCAATGCGGTCGATGACGCGCTCAATGGGCAACATCTCGCCGGCGGTGAGCCGCACCGCGAGATCGGTTACGGCGGCGGTGCCCCGATTGCGCACCGTGACTTCGAATTCGCTGGGGACACCGGCGATGAGAGCCTTGTCCCGCGCGCGGATGTCTTCGATGATCACGTTGTCCGTGCTCCCGGCGGCGTCGGCTCCGGCGTCCACCAGGTAAAGCCCCGCGGATTGGTCGGCGATGCGCTTCAGACTCTCGTAGATTTCCTTCTGGGATTCGGGCGACCAGTCCCGCGAACGAAAATCACTCAGGACATAGACGATGCGGTTGACCGAGCCGCCACCGGCCGCCGGGTCTAACATCTCCTCGATCTCCTCCAACGCCTTGGGCAATTGTGAGGTGACGTCGGCCGCTTCCAACTGCTTGAGATCCTCCAGGATCTGATTGACGGCGTCTTCCGTCAGAGGTTCGTCCCGATAGATGGCGCGATCGGGCTTGGAGGCTAACAAAAGGGTGAACGAATCGTCCGCATTGTCGGAAGCCAGGGTGGTGATCCAGTTGGTCACGGCTTTGCCGGCCTCCGTCAGGGGCGTCGTGCCGCCCGCGCGGGCGTTCATGCTGAGGGAGTCATCCAGGAGGATGACGCGCTCGTGGCGGGCTGTCTTGAAGAGACCGGCGCCGGGATTGAAGGTGAAAAAGGGGCGTGCGAGCAAGAGGCCCACGAGAAGCATGATGAGACAGCGGAGCAGCAGGAGAATGAAATCTTCCAGTTTGACCCGGCGCCGATTGATCTTCTGGGCTTGGAGGAGAAAATCCATCGCGGCCCAATCGACCCGCCGAAAGCGTCGCCGGTTGAGCAGGTGGATGATGATGGGCAGGGCCACGGCGATGAGGCCGGACCAGAAGAGGAGGGGACTGATAAAAAAATTGGACATGCCCGATCTCTTTCCTAACTAACTACCGATTACGTGCCCGGCGCGTGTGCCGCTGCCGGAAGGCCAAGTAGCGCGAGAGCGCCGCGTCCAAGGGATCTTTGGTGTTCATCAGCGTGTAGTCCGCACCGAGGGAGGCGCAGACCTTGCGCACGTTCTGCAGATAGTCCTGCACGATGTCAAGATAGGTGCGGCGTAGCGCGCGCGGGTCCGCGTGCACTTGATCATCCGTTTCCAGACCGAGAAAACGGGTGTGGGTATCGAAGGGGAAGGTCAATTCGTCATCGTGCATCACGTGCATGACGATGACCTCGTGTTTGCGCAGGCGGAACTGCTGCAGCGAGGCGCGTAACTGATCCAGATCGGCAAAGAGATCCGAGATGAGAACCACCATGCCGCGCTGCCGGATCTGCTTGGCCAGATCGAGAAAGACATTGCCCACATCGGTTTGATCATCAGGCTGCATCTGGTCGAGTTCGTGCACCATTCGCTTGAGGTGAATGGCGCGTCCACTGGGCGGCAGGTTGACCGTGATCTTGGTGTTGAAGGCGACAAGCCCGACCACGTCTTGCTGTTTCTGTAAGAGATGCGTTAGGGAAGCGGCCGTGGTGGCGGCGTAGTCAAACTTGCTCCAGGTCTTGCTCCCATAGCCCATGGACTTGCTGGCATCGACGATGATGGTGCAGTTGAGATTGGTCTCTTCCTCGTATTCCTTGATGTAGAGGCGATCGGTTTTGGACCACACCTTCCAGTCGATGTGTTTCAGCTCGTCGCCCGGGGAGTACTCGCGGTGTCCGGCGAACTCGACGGCGAAGCCGCTGAAGGGGCTCTTGTGCTGGCCGGTGATGAATCCCTCGACGACGAGACGCGCCCGGACGTCGAGCTGCTTGATTTTCTCAAGCACCTTGGGGTCCAGGTATTTCGAAGCGTCGGAGGAGGAGATTTCAGCCATGAATGGGGGTTTGTGGAGACGGGTTTAGGGTGGGGAGAGGAAGAGAGAGACGGAGTCGCCTGCCGTCTTGCCTCAGGCCGCATGAAACGCGGGCGCCAGCTCGGGGGCGACGTCGTCTTCTTCGCGGCGTTCCGGAATTTTCTCCAGCAACTGATCCACGACATCGTCCGAGGTGATGTTGTTCGATTCCGCGTTGAACGTGGTGATGATGCGGTGTCTGAGGACGGGTTTGGCGATGGCCTTGACGTCGGCCAGGGTGGCGAAGGCGCGTCCCTCCATCACGGCCTTGGCCTTGGCACCGAGGATGAGGTACTGTACGGCTCGGGGTCCCGCGCCCCAG
>JANQJH010000339.1 GCA_028281705.1 Verrucomicrobiales bacterium | reverse complement strand
AGCCCCACGCGCACGCGGCCCCGCCGCAGCCCGTCACACTTCGATCACGGGCTCAGGGTCGTTCCCCCCGGAGGCCGCGCGGGCCTTCTCCGGCGGATGTTCTTCCTCGTCGCCGCTCCGCATCGGGAGAAAACGCGGCGGTCGCTTGCCCCGCGGTAGCCGGACCACCATCCGCGTCCCCTCGTTCGGCTTGCTGGTGAGTTCGATCTCGCCCCCGTGTTCCCGGACGACCCGGCGCACGATGAGGAGACCCAATCCCGTGCCCGATTTCTTCGTCGTGAAATAGGGCTCGAACACCCGCGCCATCGTCTCCGCCGAAATCCCCGGACCGGTGTCGGAGAAGATCACCTGGACCTCGTAGGTGTCCATGTCGCTCCGAATCGTCAGCAGCCCGTCGGTCGACATGGCCTGCATCGCGTTCCTCACAATATTGTAAAAGGCCTGCTTCAGCTGATTGGCGTCCAGCATCATCGGCGGGATGTTCGATCGCAACTCGAGCTTGAGCGCGATCCCGCGGTCGCTCAGTTCTTTCTCCAGAAAGCGAGCCGACTCGCGAATGAGTTCATTGATGTCGTGCATCTCCAAGAGCGGCGCCGTGGGGCGAATCGCCTTGAGAAACTGGGCGATGGTGAAGTCGAGCCGATTGACCTCACCCTTGGCGATGTCGAGCAGTTCCTTGAACTGCGCCTCGTACAAATCGGGGGCCGCCTTTCGCAAGCGCCGTTCCACCAGCTGGAGGTGGATATTCAATGAATTCAAGGGATTGCCAATCTCGTGGGCCACGCTCGCGGCCAAAAGGGTCAGCGCTGAGAGTCGCTCCGACTCGATTTTTTCCTCCGTCAGTTTACGCGTCAGCGTGATGTCATGCACAATCATGACATAACCCAAATCCTCCCCGATCTCCTCGTCCTCGATGGGCGAGAGATAGAAATTGAGAAAGCGATTTTCGGGATAAAAAACCTCGATGTCTCGGGAGACGACCTGCCCCTCGGCGATCAAGCTCTTCCAGTCGAGCCCCCGAATCTGGGTGTCCAGTTGCTTGTCGATCGCCTCATCGGCATCGAGGCCGAAGAACCCGCAAGCCGATCGATTGACGTAGTTGATCTGCCCATCGACATCCATCACGAGGACGCCTTCCTGGAGGGAATCGAAGATCTTCTCGAGAAAGCCTTTTTCCTGCACCAGCCGAACCAGAGCGTTCTGCACCTCTTCAGGACCGAGCTTGCCGATTCGGGCAATGAGTTTGTCGAGGAAGCCGGATTTCATAAGGGATCGTCTGCGCGCCGCCTCTACCCTATCCTACTCGTAGCGCAGGGCGTCAATGGGATCGATGTTGGCCGCCTTGAAAGCCGGGTAGGCCCCGAAGACGACGCCGACCACGGTGCAAATCCCCAAACCCAGGAACACCCAATCCACCGGGATGACGATGGGCGTCTTGAAGAGGAGGGAAAGCACATTCCCACAACCCACGCCAAGAGTGACGCCAACGACGCCGCCGAGGAGGCAGAGGATGACGGCCTCGACGATGAACTGTGTGAGGATCATCCGCTTTCGCGCCCCGATGGCCCGGCGGACGCCAATCTCCCGCGTGCGTTCGGTGACCGAGATGAGCATGATGTTCATGATCCCGATCCCGGCGGCCAAGAGCGCAATGGAACTGATGATTCCCACCCCGGCGCGCACGGCGAAGGTCACGTCGCGGAACTGCTGCATGAGGGAGTCGTTGGAGACGATCTCAAAATCATCCGGTTCGCCCAGCGGCGTGCGCCGCAAGACCCGCATGATCCCGCGGATCTCTTCCACCGTGTTCTCAAACTGTTTCTCCCCCTCCGCCTGAACCACCAATGCCAGGCTCACCCAAGGCCCCGAATACCGCTGCAAGCCCGTGGTCAACGGCACCAGGAGATAGGCATCGTCGTCACCGCCCATCATTTGCCCCTTGGAGGCTAGCACTCCCACCACGCGGTAGGCCAGACCGTTGAAGGTGATGCGCTCCCCCACGGCCGAACTGTAGGGAAAGAGCTTGGTCGCGAGTCCGCTGCTCAAGACGCAGACCAATCGGGCAGATTCGACATCCGCCGTCTGGATCGGGCGCCCTTCCTCCAAATCCCACACGCGGGCGGGAAAGACTTCGGGCGTGACCCCTCGCAAAGACACATCGGGATTGGTTTCGGCAAACTCGGAACGCGCCGTCCCCGAAGCGAATCCCTCTTCCAACCCAATGCTCAACGGCAGCCGCGCACGGCGGATCACATCCTGGCCCTGTCGCCAGGTAATGGGTTCTCGACTGCGAATCTTTCTCCGTTCCTTGGGGGAACTGAAGAAGAAAGGGGGCGTCCGTTTCACGCGAAAGGTGTGCGGCCCCAGATCAGCGATGCTTTCCTGCGCATTGCGATCGAGGACGCGGAGCACGGTCATCACCATGATGATGGAGAAGACGCCGATCAAAATGCCTAACAAGGTGAGGCCGGATCGCAGCTTGTGGGCCGCCACCGAATCAAAGGCCATCGCCAGACTCTCACGGATCTCCGCCCGCAAGCGGTTCCACCCGGCAAGGCGAAACTTCTCCCGCTCCGTCGAGCCCGTTTCTTGATGGGTCACGTCCTCACTCACTGCGCAAGGCATCCACGGGTTTGAGCCGGGCCGCGCGATGCGCCGGCAGAAAACCGGCGATGAGGCCGGTCACGGCAGAGACGGAAAGAGCCAGGGTCGCGATCAGGGGCGAGATACTCACCGGCAGCCACTGCCGCGCGATCAACGTCGCCCCCCAGGCCATGCCCAGGGCGACCAAACCACCCAAGACACAAATCGTCGCCGCCTCCATGAGGAACTGTGCCAGGATCGCGCGGTACTTCGCTCCCAGGGCCTTGCGTACGCCGATTTCCTGCGTGCGTTCCGTGACCGAGACAAACATCACGTTCATGATGCCGATGCCTCCGACAAAAAGCGAGAGCCCCGTGATGAACAAGCCGGCCGAGCCCGCGATGGCGGTGAATTGACCAAAGGACTCCAGGATGGATTGCTGGTTGTTGATGGAAAAGTCGTCTTCCCGGCCCAGGGGCACCTTGCGCACCGCCCGCATGATCCAGCGCAGCTCCTCCTCCGCCTCCTTCAATTGATCCGCACTCGCTACCTTGACCGAGATGGTCACCTCGGGATTGATCAAGAGATCGCTCGCCAGGCGCGTGATCGGCACCGTGACCTGATTATCCAGGTCGCCAAAGATGAAGCCCCCCACCTTGGCCGCGACCCCGATCACCTGGTAACGCGAATTCTGAATACTGACCCACTCCCCCACGCTCCCGCCATAGGGAAACAAGTTCTCCGCCACCGTGAACCCGAGCACACAAACAGGGCGCACCCCTTCCACCTCGGCCTCCGTGAGGTAGCGCCCCTCCGCCAGTTCAATGCTATGCACCCGGGCACTCTCCGCTACGTTGCCGGTGACGATCACACTGCTCGCCGTGCGATCTCTGAAGCGCACCGTGGCCATGGTCCGCGTCTCCAGGGAGACGTCCTCTGCCATCGTGGCCCGCTCTTGCAAACGCCTCCCCTGGGCCAGAGTGATGGGCCGGCGCGCCCGAATCTTCCACCACGCCTCCGAAGGGCCCCAGGAAAACCGCTGAATATAGAGCACATCACTCCCGATCGCGGAAATGCTATTGGTAAACGCCGTGGTCAACCCGCTGATCGCCGTCGCCATCAAGGTCACGGTGAACACCCCAATGACAATGCCCAAGGTCGCCAGAACCGAACGCATTTTGTGCGTCCGCACCGCTTCCAAGGCAATGCGCAACCCCTCACCAAATTCGCTCACCACCCTCATGATGACCGTCCCCAACCCGATCGTGATGCGGACACTCCTGTCCGCCCCATTTCGCCCCAACCCGATCGTGATGCGGACACTCCTGTCCGCCCCAT
>JANQJH010000022.1 GCA_028281705.1 Verrucomicrobiales bacterium | reverse complement strand
GGATCTCTCCGCCGGGGAGGCGGCTCCGCGGGACGAAACCGAATTTGATAAGATCCGCCTTCAACTCAAGGCGCGCGCCGAGTTTCTCGATGAAAGGATCCCGGCGCAGGAGAAGAAGAAAACCGGTCTCTCGTTTCAGCGCTTCCAGCTCGACGAAGAGATCAAGGAATTGCAGGTGGAGATCGCGGCTCTGCGACAGAGAAAGACGGCGCTTCCGGAGCGATTTGTCGCTCTGCGCCGTCAGGTGTGCGAGGCGCTTCATCTGCCGGAGCGCGACTTGCCCTTTGCGGCCGAACTGGTGGCCGTCAAGCTGAGCGAAAGTGCGTGGGAGAGTTCGATCGAGATGGTGCTGCGGAGCTTCGCCCTGAGCTTGCTCGTTCCGGATCGCTACTACCATCAGGTCAGTGCCTTCATTGATCGCACACGGTTGGTGGATCGTGGCGGCAAGGGGCAACGGCTGGTCTATTTTCGGATTGGCGAAGAAACGTTAGGGAGGAGCGCCCGCGATGAAGGTGAAGATAAAGGCGTGCCCGTCGCGATGCCGACGATGCTGCCCGGCAAACTCGAGTTTCGTCCCAACCATCGGCTGGTTCCGTGGGTGCGGGGTGTGATTGAGCGGCGATTTAGTTACGTTTGCTGTGACACCATCGAGCAGTTTCAACGGCAGAGCGGCGAAGCCATGACGGCTCAGCGCCATGTGAAGAGCGGTCGCGGACAGCGGCACGAGAAGGACGATCGCGAGGGGGCCTCGGATCGGAGACACTTCGTTCTCGGCTGGGATAACCGTGAGAAATTGAAGCATCTTGTCAGCGTGTTCGAGGAGAAGCGGGGGCGCGTGGGGCAGCTCGATGCGGAGATCACCCGGCTCGACAGTGCTCTGAAGAAATTGCGAGAGGAGCAGTCCGCGGCGGCGCGTGCGCTGGAGGTCACTGCCTTCCATACGGTGGATTACTTGGCCGAGGAAAAGCAGGTGGCGGAGTTGCGACAAGAGGAAGCACAGCTCCGCGCCGGGACCGATGAATTGCGCGAACTCGATCGGCGTCTCAAGGAGACGGAGAAGGCGAAGCTGGCGGCGCAATCGGATCGCGACCGCTGCATCGGCTCGATTCGAGACTTGGAACGGGATCTTCGGACGGCACGCCGCGTCTTGGATGAGGCCCGGGACGAGTTGGAAGACATCGACACCGATGAGGCCGAACAACATTTCGAAGACGTGGTCGCGTTGACAGACGGCCTCGATCTGGGTGACCCGCTTGCCTTTGATGCGCCCGAACGGCAACTCCTGGGGAACATTGATGCCGATATCGATTTGGTTAGGAACAAGGTCGATCCACTGGAGACGCGGCTTCTCGATGGCATGGCGCGTTTTCTGCGGAAGTTTGAAGCCCACGGAAGCGATCTCCATGTCGGGGTGGATTACGCAGCCTCATTCATCGAGTTGCACGATCGTATTGTGCGCGAGGATTTGCCTGGTTTTGAGCAGCGCTTCAAAGAGCGTCTCAATGACAAGGCAGCGAAGGAAATCGGAATCCTCAATGCCGCGCTCAAAGATGAAGCGCGCGAAATCAAACAGAACATCGGACTTCTGAATGATGCCTTGCGCTCATTGCCCTATCGGGCGGGCACCCACATGCAATTGCTGCCTCAGGATGTCAGTGATCCCGAGATCCATCGGTTTCGCGGCCAGCTCGGTGATTGCCTGGCGAATGTGATGCAGGATTCGTCGGCGGCTGACGAGGCGCGATTCAGCCGCATCGAAAAACTCATCACGGACTTGCGCGACGACGACCGCTATCGGGATCGCGTCACGGACGTCCGGCGCTGGTTTGACTTTTTTGCCAGCGAGATCCTAACCGAGACCGGTGAGGAACGGAGCCGCTATTCCGACAGTTCGGGGCGCTCGGGCGGAGAGAAGGCGAAGCTGGCTTTTACTATTCTCGTGGCCGCCATCGCCTATCAATACCAGATCGATCCGCGCGACAGCATGAGTGAGCGATTCCACTTCGTGGTAGTTGATGAAATGTTCTCCAAGGTGGATGACGATCACGCCCGCTATGCATTGGAACTCTTCGGCAAGCTTGGCCTGCAGTTGTTCATCGTGGCGCCGCTCGATGCCAAGGCCCGGATCACCGAGGACTACGTGGATTTCTATCTCCTGGTGACGAAGGATGAATCCACGGCCCATTCGGAGATCTATTCCATGTCGGCGGAAAGATTCCGGCAACTGAGTGAGGAAACGAGTCCGGCTTGATCATGATTTCGCCCGATGAGATCAAGAAGAAGGCATCCAACCGGTATCGCGAATGCCTCAAGACATGGCTGGAACACGGGACCCTGGACTCCTTGTTTCCCCTGCCCATTCGCTTCCGCCACGTCAAGACTGGCGACGATTTTTCGGCCACACTCGCCGGAATTCGTGCGCTGCGAGAAGAATCGAAAGAGGCGAAGGGACACGGCTATGCGATTGCCTGGCGCGAGATTCGTTCCACTCAATTTGGCCGCAATGCGTTCCCCGATCGCATCAGCTTTGAGACGCCGGAGGATTATCTAGGGTTCATCGGTAAGGAAAAGGCCTTTGCCGCGTTTCAGTCTAGCGTTGGTGCGATTCGGCGAGCGTTTCCCGTCCTGGAGCCGTGGCTCAGGTCCAATCTCAAACTGACTTGCGATCTTGCGGAAGCCGGGATCACCGACGGTCTCCTGAAGGTGTGCGCCTACCTGGCGGCGCATTCGCGTCCGGGCCTCTTCGCTCGGGAACTGCCGGTGGAGGTCGACACCAAGTTTGTCGAGCGGCATGCGACAAAGATCCTGAGGCCCTGGCTCGATCTCATTTTGCCGCCGGAGTCTATCCGGGCTGACGAGCCCCATTTCGAGAGGCGATTCGGTTTGGGTTATCCGGAACCGCTGATCCGCATGCGCTTCTTGGATTCCGATCTCGGAGCGGGCCACGGTTTCCGCCAATCTGAGATTGCCCTGCCATTGAGTGCCGCCGCCCGGGCAATCGAGATCGGAGTGCAGCCTCCGGTGATTTTTGTCGTGGAGAACCTCGTCAACGCCCTCACATTGCCCGATCGCAAGAACGCCATGGTCCTCGCCGGGCTGGGGAATTTCGTCAATCTCTTCCGCTACTTGAGCTGGCTGCACCGGTGTCCCGATCTTTATTACTGGGGAGATATCGATGTGCAGGGCTTCGAGATTCTCTCTCAGTTTCGCAGCTGGTTTCCGCAGACTGTCAGTGTTCTTATGGATGAGGCCACTGCCGATGAGTTTGTCCACTTTCGGGTCGAGGGTGTGCCGCGGAGGAGCGATCGGCCGTTGTATCTCACAGGCGATGAGCGGGCGTTGTTTGAAAAATGCCATGGGAACAACTGGCGGTTGGAACAGGAAAAGATTTCCCAGACCTGGGTGACTGAAAAATTGCTGATGGATAGTGATGCGGACAATCCTCTCCGCCGCATCTAGTCGCCTGTGCTTGAGGATTGCTCAGGGGGAATTTTCTTCTTAAATTGACCGGGTGAAGAATGTCTCCCCTTTGCTTCTCCCCCTCATTTCCTTGCTCTCGGCATTGGGTGCCCCGTCGATGCTCCAGGCTTCCTTTGAGGTGACGGAGTTTCTCGCTGTCAATGGGGAGGGGATTCAGGATTCGGACGATCAGCAGTCGGACTGGATTGAGATCCACAACCTCACGGGGGAGCCGCAGAACTTTTCAGGATGGTACCTGAGTGATGATCCCGACAACCCGAGGAAATGGCGATCGCCTTCTTTCGAGGTGGAGGCGGGTGGATACGGAGTGCTTTTTGCCTCGGGCAAGAAGGCAAACTCGATCTTTCAGTTAGCGGTGCACACCAACTTCACTTTGAGCCGGTCAGCGGACTACCTGTCCCTGGCGAATCCCGAGGGAACGGTGGTTCAGGAGTTCGACTATCCAGACCAACACACGGATATTTCCTATGGTTTGGATGCCGAGGGGCAGCCGGCGTTCACCAATCCGTCACCGGGGGAGCCTAACGGCCTGTCGTTTGCCGGTGTGGTGGGCGATACCAAGTTTAATATCGATCGCGGATTCTTTACCGAAGCGTTTGAGGTGGAGATCACGACGGAGACGGAGGGTGTCCGGATTCTCTACACGACCAACGGGGAGATTCCGAGTGAAGGCACGCTCTTCACGGGGCCCATCGGTCTGGAGTATGCGGGGCCAATCCCGATCAGCGAGACGACGACCTTGCGTGCCCGGGCTTTCAAGCAGGGGTATCTACCGAGCAACACGGACACTCAGACCTATATTTTTCCCCAACAGGTCATCCGGCAACCCGACGACCCGGAAGGCTTTCCCGAGAGGTGGGTCAATTACCCGGCGGACTATGGCATGGATCCCCGTGTCGTCGATGACCCGGCCTACAAGGATGAGATCGTTTCCGGGCTAACGAGTATCTCTTCGATGTCACTCGTGCTCGACCCGGACGATCTCTTTGAAGCGCGGGACGGGATCTATGCCAACTCAACGGATCGGGGGGATGCTTCGGAGCGTATCGGATCGGTTGAACTGATTCATCCGGATGGGAGTCGAGGATTTCAGGAAGACTGCGGGATCAGGGTGCACGGGTTTGGATGGCGGGATCACAACAATACGCACAAGCATTCTTTTCGCCTGGAGTTTCGCGAACGCTACGGGAAGACCAAGCTGGACTACAAGTTGTTTGAAGATGCTCCGGTGGAGCGTTTTGATAGCATTGTGTTGCGGTCGCAGGGCAGCAAGGGCTGGCAGGACTTTCGCGATCCCGAGCAGACGCAGTATTTGCACGATACCTTCGCTCGCGACACGGCGAGGGACATGGGGAAGATCGATGGGCATGCGACCTATGTGCATCTCTATCTCAATGGGCTTTACTGGGGGCTCTACAATCCCGTGGAGCGGCCCGACGCCGATTTTGCGGCGGAGTATTTTGGGGGCGAGGCGGAGGAATACGATGCCATCAATCGAAGAACGACGACGAACGAGGCCATTGACGGAGATCTCGAGGCCTACAATGAGATGATCGAGCTGGCGCGGAAAGGGGTGACGACACTGGAGGAGTATGAAGCCATCAAGGGCTATCTCGATATCGATGACTTGATCGACTACATGCTCATCCATCAATACACGAGCAATCGGGACGGACCGGAGGAGTTCAACTCGAACAACATGCGCGGCGTGCGCAAACGCGAGCCGGGTGCCCAGTTCCGGTTTTTTGTCTGGGACATGGAGTACAGCCTTTGGGAGGTGGACCGGAACATCAATATCAATGTCGCCATCCCGGGGAGCATCTCCTTTGTCTACTCCAAGCTGCGCGCCTTCCCCGAGTTTCGTCTGCGCTATGCCGATCACGTGCGCCGGCACCTCTTCAACGGCGGGGCATTGACGCCTGACAAGGTACTCGAGCGGTGGAATCGCCGCTCGGATGAGATCTTCTCCGCTCTCCTGGGCGAATCCGCGCGCTGGGGTGACGCCAAGCGCCCGTCGAGGCCGTTCACCCGGGATGTGGAATGGGCGGAAGAGCGCCGCCGATTGGTGGAGGAGTATTTCCCCGAGCGCACGGCGGTGCTCATCAAGCAATTGAAGGAGGCTGACCTCTATCCCAAAGCGAAAGCGCCTAACTTCAGCCAGCACGGCGGTCAAATCGAGGCGACGGATCGTTTGACGATGGATGCCGGGACCTTGTTTAGTCCCGAGCGGGGCACTTTTGTCTATACGACGGATGGCACGGATCCCCGCGTCTACGGGACGGGCGAACGGGCGCCCGGTGTGCTCGTGTATGACCGGGGCGGGCCGGGGATTCAGCTGACGGAGTCGATCACCCTCAGAGCGCGGACCCATCGTGAGGACGGTTCTTGGAGCGCTCTTAATGAGGCCACCTTTGTCCTCGCGGTGACTCCGACGGCGGAGACGCTCAAGATCAGCGAAATCCATTATCGGCCGGCGGCCCCGAGCGAAGAGGAACGTTCGGCCGGCTTTGATCGGCGGAGTGATTTTGAGTTTCTCGAACTCTACAACGCCGGTTCGGAAGCGGTCGATTTGAGGGGATTGGCCTTTACCCGTGGACTCACGCTTTCCTTTGATCAGCTTGGCGTGTTGGATTTGGCGCCGGGAGCGACGGCGTTGTTGGTCCGCAATCGAGAGGCTTTTGTTAGTCGATATGGCGAGGAACTGCCGGTCATTGGTGAGTTTGCCCGGGGGAAGCTGAACGACGGTGGGGAAACGATTGCCTTGGCGCTCACTGCTGGCGAATCGGTGATTCAGGAAATCGCCTATGATGATGAGGTTCCTTGGCCGGAGGCGGCTGATGGCGAGGGATTCAGCCTAACGCTGGTTGATCCGCTGTCCGATTCCGCGGAGCCAGCGAACTGGCGGGCCAGTCATACGGTGGGAGGTTCGCCTGGGCGGATTGAATCGGACGGAGGTGGAATGCCGGTCTCGGAGGTCGCCATTGTGGTCACTCGGGAAGTGATTGAGGGGGTGGCCTACTGGGTCCTGACGGTGGAGAGTGAGGAGGCTTATTCATTGGAGTCTTCGGTCGACTTGGTGGAGTGGCAGTCAGAGGATACGGGGTTTGTCAGGCATGGGGAGGGGTTTCGGTCGGAGGCGCCGGTGGGTGGGGATTCGGAGAGGCAGCGGTTTGTCAGGCTTCGATTGGGAGAGTGAGGGGGTCAACGAAAGGCACGGAAGGCACGAAAAACTGGGTGTATGGGTGTGAACCGCAGATGGCGCTGATATTTACGGAGGTGTGGGCGAGCCGGATTGGACATGGCGGAGTCGCTGGCATAGGATCTGAGGAATCACGTTGATGAGTGCTTTGATATGATGAAAGGGACTATTTTATGTTTGTACGCGGGTCTCCTGATTACCGTCGTCTCCGTTTTTGGGGGCGACGATGAGATCGCCACTGGAGCGGATTTGGGAGAAGAGAAGCCGAGTGCGGCGGCATTGCAGGTCAAGAAAGAGTTCGATTGGCTGACGGCGCCGGGCGGCGCCAAGAGCGTGGCCGAGTATGGATTTCGATCGTGCGGTGAAGTGGGTGCGTGGCCTGCCCGACGGACCGGTGAAGAACTC
>JANQJH010000309.1 GCA_028281705.1 Verrucomicrobiales bacterium | reverse complement strand
CTTCCTACTAATTGTTCATCTAATGTTATTACCTCACTTACTATGGAGTTATATTTACTTGCTTTTTGAATGTTAGTATTTACAATTGCTGTTATTTCATTTGGTGTTTGATAATGTTTTAATTTGACCATGCTGTTATATGCGTTTTCTGGGCGCGGCCATTGTCATCGCGAACAATTTAACGCTCACGGCCACGACCGTAAGCAAGCTCGACCGCGACGTCAATGGCATTGGCCGGGTGTGGTGGCGATCGCCACCCGAAACGCGTCAACGTGGGACAGGCGTCTCGCCTGTCGGGTAGAACAGTGACAGGATGCCAATGGAACCGGCGAGACGCCGGTCTCACGTTGCTATTCTTTGCCTGCAGGATCTGGCGACCGCCGCTTACTCAGTCCGTGAAGCACGGCGGCGACAACGCGAATGCCACCAAGGCAACGGGGACGAACCAGCTCATTGCCGTTTCCCTCACAATACCCCAATTCGTTTTCCCATCGGCGCTGTGGAATAGCTCACCGGAATTGAGTCGCCAGTCCATCGCGGTCATGACCACCGCTACCAAGGCGCCCACAAGGATTCCGCTGAGACCCGCCAGGCCAAGCCTAATCCACGTAGACCGCTTCATTCGAATTCAGGAGCGCTAATGAGAGATCTGTCAGACTCTCCCGCGAGGCGCCCCGCTGGAGAAAGGCAATCCCCAGCTCCAACTCATCTTCCGAGGCGGGCCGGCTGAACAGCCTCCAATAGAGCGACTGCACCGCCTCTCGCGGTGCGAACGATTCTCCTAGCGGAGAGGCGAGTTCCCGAGCCATCTGATAGCTGAACTCGGAATTCAACAAGGTGAGGGACTGTGGCGCGGTGGTGGAGACGTTCCGTCGGGCACAGGTGGCATTGGGATCCGGCTTATCGAAGACGTCGAACATGGGAAACCGCAAGTTGCGCCGGACGAAGAGATAAACACTCCGGCGCACATGTTCGCTTTTCTCCGGAGTCACGTTCCATTGATTCTTCAGTAGGGTACTCGTGACTTCGGGCGGCAATGGCGGCCGCACCCCGGGACCACCCATGGCTCGGCTGAGCCGTCCTGTCGCGCTCAAGAGGTGATCGCGAATCAACTCGCCCGAGAGGCGCTGACGTTCCGCGCGCCAGTAGAGCGCGTTCTCAGGATCCCGCTCCCTGGCAGTTTCCCAGACGTCGCCCGTCCCAAAACTGCCCTGGCGAAAGACGTGGGAACTCAGCAGCAGTCTCTGCACATTCTTCATGCTCCATCCACGCAGCTGGAATTGAGCAGCCAGCCAATCGAGCAAGGCAGGATGACTCGGACGCCCTCCGAGGGCCCCAAAGTCACTCGGCGTCGACACCAGGCCTTTCCCCAGATACTCCTGCCACAACCGGTTGACCATGACGCGGGCGAGGAGGGGATTGCTAGACTGGGTCAGCGCATTCGCAAGCCCCGCGCGCCTGTTGGAAGAACGTGAATTCAACCCGCTGGGCAACGCAGCCGTGGCCTCGGCAGAGGCGACGATGGGGAAGACGGCCGGCTCCACGACCTTGCCGGGCCGGCGAAAATCACCGCGAATCTTAACATGGGTCGGCGGCACGTCGGGACCCGGCTCCGCCGCCCGTGGCCCTAACTGCTTGTTGCGCTTCGGCGCTACGATGGTGTTGGCAAAATAGGCCTGAAAGGCATAGTAATCGCGCAGACTGATCGGATCCGAACGATGATCATGACACTCGGCGCAACCCACCGTCAGTCCAAGAAAGGCCGAGCCCACGGCCGCCGTCATTTCACAGAGGGCATTGTGGCGGCGCTCCTCCGGCAGATTGATATCCACCATGTCCGGTCCGGCGAAGAGGAAACCCGTCGCTTCCGCCGCCCAGGGATCGCTTCTCCCCAGCTCGTCTCCCGCTAACTGAAATCGCACGAAGTCGTTGTAGGGCAGATCCCGGTTGAAGGCCTCGATGACCCAATCGCGATAGCGCCATGCCTCCTTGCGCTCGTGATCGAATTCAAACCCGTCGCTCTCGGCAAATCGCGCCAAGTCGAGCCACGACTGCGCCCGACGCTCTCCGAAGGCCGGCGAAGCCAGCAAGCGGTCGATCCACCGTTCACCCGCGTCCGCTCGATCATCGGAATGAAATGCTCGAGCGTCCTCGGGCGATGGCGGGAGCCCCGTCAGGGAAAAATGAAGCCGTCGAAACCACACGAGAGGCGTGGCCGGCGCCGCCATGACAAGATCTTCCTCCGCCAGCCGAGCCGCGAGAAAGGCATCGATGGGCGATCGCACGACGGAGCGTGCCTTCGGCGAAACCGGTGGCACGGCTTCCGGCGACACCGGTTGAAAAGCCCAATGCGCCGATTCCCCGGCCGACACCCCTCCGAAGAGAATCGCCACCAAGACCGGCCAGCAGAAGAAAGCTCCAACCAGGTGACTCCTCACCATCATCCCAAAATCTCCGTCACGACGCGGCTGTCTTCCACCCCCGTCAATCGTTCCTCCAATCCGTGATGCAAAAAGGTAAGGCGCTCGTGATCCAACCCGATGAGATGCAAGATGGTGGCGTGCAGATCCCTAACATGCACCTTGTTCTGCGCCGCGCGCAGCCCGATGTCGTCCGTCGCACCATAGGCCATGCCGCCGCGCACACCGGCTCCCGCCAACACGACGCTGTAACCCCACGGATTGTGATCGCGTCCCCTGCCCTGCTCACTCATGGGCATGCGGCCGAATTCGCCTCCCCAAATGACGAGGGTGTCGTCTAACATTCCCCGTCCCCGCAGATCGCGCAGGAGCCCCGCCACCGGTTTGTCCGTCGCCCGGCAATAGGCCGTGTGATTCTGCATCACGTCCTTGTGGGCATCCCAGCCGTTGGTGTCGCCCGAATAAAGCTGCACGAAACGCACCCCGCGCTCAATCATGCGCCGGGCGATGAGACAGCGCGTGCCAAACTCATGGGTCTCTTTCTCTCCGATCCCGTAGAGCTTTTTCACCGTGTCCGATTCCCGGGAGACATCGACGATATCCGGGGCCGCCGCCTGCATGCGGAA
The DNA here is from genome assembly GCA_028281705.1 of Verrucomicrobiales bacterium. GTDB lineage: Bacteria > Verrucomicrobiota > Verrucomicrobiia > Verrucomicrobiales > DEV007 > JAACDM01. The sequence continues at coordinate 4,500 of JANQJH010000309.1, read as the reverse complement.
GGCCAGCTCGTATGCGCGCACCCTGGCCAAGAGGGCATCGTCGAAGTCTCTCACAGCCAAATGGCGTTCGTTCAATGCCCTGGCATGGTCGAGCGCCGCTCGCTGACGTTCCGCCGAAAGCCCCTCGGGTGGTCGCAGATTGAGGATGGGGTTGTCCCCCGCACGCATGGTCGTTCCCTGATAACTCGCCGGCAAATACCCGCTGCCCCACGCGGGAGGCCCCCCTTTCAAGCCCCCTTTGGGATCGGGCATGACGACGAACGACGGCATGTCCCGATTCTCCGACCCCAAACCGTAAGCCACCCAGCTGCCCAGACTCGGACGTCCCATGAGGATCGATCCCGTATTCATCTGATAGACCGACTGCGGATGATTCACACTATCACCATGGCAACTCCGCAAGACACAGAACTCATCGGCCACCCCCGCCATCTGGGGCAAGAAGTCACTCATCTGCAGTCCCGATTGGCCGCGCGGCCGGAAGGGCTTGACGGGGCCTAACAAGGGATTCTTGGCCACGTCGCGGCGCGTCATGACCGAACCAAAGCTCTGCGGCAAAGGCTGCCCCGCATAGCGGACCAAGGCTTCCTTGGGATCCCAGAGATCGACGTGGCTGGGTCCCCCGTGCATGAACAGATAGATGACCCGTTTTGCCCGAGGCCGAAAATGGGACACGGTCAACCCTGTATCATCCGCGGTCTTCTCCGATGCCAGGAGATCGCTCAGGGCCAGGCCGCCAAATCCCCCGCCGGCCCGCAAGAGAAACTGGCGGCGGGTCGAACGCTCCGGAAAATGGGGGGACGCAGACATGACCTCAAAGGCAACCTGGCAAACAATGGCCCCGAGAGCAAGCCCAAGACAACACGGCGCCGCCCCGGGCAAGGAAGGCCATCGAATCCCGGTCTCCCGGTCTCATTTCACCACCATCTCACCCTTCATGATGATCCAGTGCCCGGGAAAGGTACAGAGATAGGGGTAGACGCCGGGCTCACTCGGAGCACGAAAACGAAGCGCCTGGGCCTCGCCTTGTTTGAGGAGCTTGCTATGGTGCAAGATCTTGTCGGACTTGGGAATGAATCCCTTCTTGGCGGCCCTGGGATCCTTGGCCATCTCGTTCCCCGCCAAACCAATTTCCTCCAAGGCGCCTGGCTGGACAAAGACGATGTTGTGCTGCGTCGCGTCCGGATTGACGAAGAGCAGCTTCACCGGCTGCCCAGACTTGGCCTCGAAGCGTTCCCTGGTGAAGAGCAGCCGCTCCGGAACGCAACCGATCTCGATCGTCAGGAGGTCGGTCTGGGAATCAAATCCCGCATCAGACGCGTTGCGCGCCCGGCTCGCCACCTTCACGGGATCCACCTTGTTGGAGGTTCTCAAGAAGGCGCTGATCTCGGAGTTGAGTTTGTCGTCCTTTTGCCAGTGCCGGGAAAGGGCCTCCGACCCCAGGGCACAACGCACGGCGTACTTGAGATGGTCTCCCATGGGCATTTCCAAGATGGGCAAGACCGCATCCAAGGCTTCCCGCGTTCCCAGGTAGCTTGCCGCCGTCGCCGCCTCCATCCGCACGAGCGCGCGCCCGTCCACGGCGCTGGCGCGCAAATGGTCCAGTCCGTGATCCTTCAGATCCCCATGCCAATAGCGCAGCTGACGCGTGGCCGCTGCCCGGGCGTGATGGTTCTCACAGTTGACGAGTTCAGCCAGCAGATAGGGGCGGATCACATCGAGCGAACGATAGAGCCAAAGTGCCTCCACTTGATGATGCCGATGCCGAACGTCCGATGGATCAAGGCCCTTGACCCACGCATCTAACATCGCCACTACCTGTTTGCCCTCTCGCGCCCGAAGTTCACGTTTCGCCCAATAACGGTAGCGGTACTCGGGCCGCTTGAGGATATCTAACAAAGCTTCGATCCCGGCGCCGGCGATCACCGGTGGGTCCTGGAGAGACGCATTCTTCGGCGTGATGCGCCAGATCCGGCCCGACTTGCGATCTCTCCGGGGATCGCGCAGCGAGTACTGCGCGTGTCCCTTCACGGGATTGTACCAATCACAGACATACATGGCGCCACGCGGTCCGTAACGCAGATCGACCGGGATGAAACTCAGGTTCTCCGAGAAAATAAGGTCACCCTGGTACTTTTCCTCGAAGTGATCGTCGCGCTCCACCCACTCATGAATCTCCACCCGGTTGGTCGGCTTGTAGCGCACCTTGATGAAGCCACCCTGCAGTTCCTCTGGCCAGCTGGTAAAATCGACGAACTCATGCCCGCAAACCCCCGAGTAGGCCGGGAGCCCGTTGGCTCGCGGGTGCTGCGTGGGATAAGGCGGATTCGTCGCGTGGAAGGCACTGGCAAAGATCGGGTGGCTCGCCACGTGATAACCCCAATCGTCAAAGGTCACCCCCCAGGGATTGGTGTTGGGATAGTTTCCGAAGGTCCACAGACGTTGCGAGGATGGATGAAACTGAAACCAGGCGGAGTTCTTCGCCCGAACTGGCCCGTAGGCCGTTTCCACTTGAGAATTGTGAAAGATCGACTCGCGAAAGAGGAGATCGCCATCCGGCGTCCACACAAAATCATGCAAGGCGTGGTGTGAATCCTCCGTTCCGAATCCCGTGAGGATCCTCTCCCGCGTATCCGCTCGATCATCGCCATCGAGATCTCGCAGCCGGCTCAAGTGCGGCTCCTCCGAAACCAAGACGCCGTCCTCCGTGAGGACAAACGACAAGGGGATGTGCACATCGTCCGCCCACACGGTGGACTTGTCCGCCACGCCATCCCAATCCGTGTCTTCCAAAATGACGATCTTGTCCGAAGGTTCCTGGCCCGGATAAATGTGAGGATAAGTCGTGGAGCACGCCACCCAGAGCCGGCCCTTGGCATCCCAGCGCATCTGAATGGGGCACGCGATGTCGGGAAACTCCTCCTCCGACGCGAAGAGATTGACCTCGAATCGCGGATCGACACAAAAGGCCTTGAGTTCGTCCTCCGGCGAGAGCCACTCGTTGGCTCCTCGTGATTGAATCACGCCTTCCAGAGGAGGCACGTTCTCGTCCGCGATCTTTTTCGACTCGAACGCACGTCCCTTGGCCATTTCCCAAGCCCGCGCCTCGCGGTTCGCCGTCATGATCTCGAAATTCCGCATCGCCGGAAGGAAATCGAGGTAACCGTAGCGCTTGTTGCGGCCACCCGTGTAGTAAAACGTGTTCAAGGGCCGGTAACGGCGAAAGTACTGCCGGTTCTTGTCGATCAAGACATCGCGCACGGCTTCCTCCACCGCCGGGGCGCTGCGGGCAAAGACGCCACGATAGAGTTCTGCATCGACCCGGGCATAACCGGCTTCGGTGAGGTGGACGCCATTGATCGTCCAATCATCCTTCGCGCCTTCATCCGCGAAAAGCGCCCGCGTCACGGTGAAGAGATCGACGAAACCGATCTTGTGTTTCGCGGCGGCCTCGGCCATCACCTTGGTGTAGGCCGCGAGCCGCACATTGTTCAAATCGGCTGCGGGAACACCCTCGATATTTTCGCCCGCGAGGGGCGAGATCAGGACAATGCGCGGACCCGATTCGCCATTGAAGGCCAGCGCCTTCGTCTCCTTGATCCACCGCACGAGACGCCCCCGGAATTCCTCGACGGCTTCGAGGCCGGCAAAGGATTCGTTAAAGCCAAAGGAAGCGATGATGACGTCGATCTTTTCCCGGGTGAGATGCTGCGCCACCGTAGCAAAATTGTCAGGTCGAGGCTGGAGATCCACTTCATCGGCCGACCAGGCAAGGTTGCGCATCACCAGATCGAGTTCGGGATGTCCCTGGATCAGCATGGCCTCGAAAAAGGCAAAATGCTGGGCCCGATCGAGAAAGGTGTTTCCCACGAAGGCGATCCGGTCTCCTTTTCCCAATTTGAGAGGAAGGACGGTGTCCACTGGAGTAGTCGTCGACGGTGTGGGGGCCGATTGCGCATAGATGCCGTAGGCCGCGAGGTCCACTTCGGAATCCTGAGCGAGGAGAGGGAGCGCGGTCGCGGTAAGAACGGCGAAGCTTGAGCAGAGAAAGCGTATCATCATGGTGGTTGTGGGAGATTTCACCGCAGGGGCGGGCTGGTCCAGCCTCGATTTCCGGGCGACTGAGCGAGAAAAACCTCGCCCAGGCATGCGAGTTGCGGGGATCAACGGCGCAAGCTTCACTTTGCGTTCGGGAGACCTCTCCGCATAGTGTGATCGAAGAAACTCACCCGCCCCCAGTGACGCGCTCCGTCTGCATCATCCTCGCTACCTTCGCCACCCTCCTCCTCAGCCCGACGGCTTGGGGCGAGGAATCTGTGTGGGCCTTGACACCCCAGTCGCCCGCCGACTTGCAGCGCATCCAGTCCCAGGTGCAGCGGAATTTGCCCGCCGCCAAGCGGGTGACCGTGGCTATCTGGGGTGACGGCTCGGGAAGCGGCGTCATTGTCTCCCCGGACGGTCTCGTCCTCACGGCCGGCCACGTCTGTGGAGAAAAGGGCT
>JANQJH010000232.1 GCA_028281705.1 Verrucomicrobiales bacterium | reverse complement strand
GATTCCGCCGAGGCGATGAACTGGTCGATGATCACCTGGGCGCCATTGGCGAAATCCCCAAACTGCGCCTCCCACATGATGAGCATCTCGGAGGCCACGAGCGAGTAGCCATAGTCGAAGCCCAGGACGGCGGCCTCGGAGAGGAGGCTATTGTAGACGCACATCTGTCCCTGATCTTCCGAGAGATGCTGCAGGGGAATGTGTCGCTCACGGGTCTCGTTGTCGTAGAGCACGGCGTGGCGCTGGCTGAAGGTGCCGCGGCGGCAGTCCTGCCCGGAGAGGCGGATGGCGTGTCCCTGGGTGAGGAGCGTACCGAAAGCCAGGGCCTCGGCGAAGGCCCAGTTGATGGGGCCACCGTTCTCGGCGGCCTCCATGCGTTTGTCGAGAAAGCGGCGTTTGAGTTTCGGGTGGATGCGAAATCCGTCCGGCACCTGACAGAGTTTGAGGCCAATGTCACGCAGGCGTTTCTGCGGGACGCCGGTGGCCACGGAGTTGAAATGAAAGGCTCCCTGGTGGATGGCGGTCGATTCCATGTAGGGATGACCGGCGCCGGACTGTTCCAACTCGCGCAGCTCGGAGAGTTCCCGGTCCATCCGGTTTTCGTAGGCGTGGCGAATGGCTTCCTGACCTTTCTGGTCCAGGGTGCCTTCTTTCTCGAGACGTTTGCCGTAGCCCGCCGTAACCGAGGCGTGGCCTTTGAGTTGCCGGTAAACCAGGGGCTGGGTGAACTCGGGTTCATCGCCTTCGTTGTGTCCGTGGCGGCGGTAGCAGACGATGTCGATGATGACGTCACGGCCGAAGTTCTGGCGGAACTCGAGGGCGAGCTCGGTGGCGCGGAGGACTTCGAGCGGGTAGTCACCGTTCACGTGAATGACCGGTGCCTCGATCATCTTGGCCACGTCGGTGCAATAGGAAGACGAGCGGGCGTCTTCGGGCATGGTGGTGAACCCGATCTGGTTGTTCACGACGAGGTGAATCGTGCCGCCTGTGCGGCGACCGCGCAGCTGGGAGAGGTTCAAGACCTCTGCCACCAGACCCTGACCGGCAAAGGCGGCATCGCCGTGAATCAGTAGCGGGAGAACGCGCGTGCGGTTTTCCGTGTCCCCCAACTGCCGCTGCCGGGCGCGGGCCTTGCCTTCGACCACAGGGTTGACGGCTTCCAGATGGCTCGGGTTGGCCGAGAGGGTGATGGAGAGGTGTTCGCCCAGGCTATTGGGTTGATCCGACTCGTAGCCGAGATGGTACTTCACGTCGCCGTCGCCGGCGACGAGGTTGGGCACGTAGTTTTGCTCGAATTCGTAGAGCAAGACCTTGAGCGATTTGCCGAGGAAATTGGCCAGAACGTTGAGTCGCCCCCGGTGGGCCATGCCCATGAGGATTTCTTTTACGCCCAGGGCGGGGCCGTTTTCCAAAATAGTATCGAGCGCCACCAACAGGGACTCACCGCCTTCGAGGGAAAACCGTTTCTCGCCGGGGAACTTTTTGTGGAGAAAACGTTCGAACGTCTCTGCGTGGGCCAGGGCGCGGAAGGCCTGGATCTTGGCGCCGTGATCATGCGATTGGGCTTCCAGCCGGGACTCGATGTGGTCGCGGAGCCAGTTGCGCACCTTGCGGTTGTGGATGTGCATGAACTCGAAACCGATGCGGCCGCAGTAAATGGCTCGGAGGTCGGCACGCATCTCCCGCAGGGCCATGGGCTTCCCCTCCCGGAAAAACTGACTGGCCACGGTGCGATCGAGGTCGTCCTCGGTGAAGCCAAACTCCTCGAGATCGAGGAAGAGGCCCTCCGGCGGCGTGTCCGCCAGGGGATTGATCCAGGCGGCGGTGTGGCCGATGGTGCGGTAGGCGTAGACCATGGCGCCGGTTTGACCCCGCAGCTTGAGTTCTCCCTCGGGAGGCGCTGCCGCCGCTGCCTGTCCGGCTTTCTTTTGTGCTTTTTCCTTTTGTGCCGCCTGCGTGTTTCCCAGCTCGAAACCCTCGAAAAAGGCGGCCCAGGTCTGGCCCACACTGGCGGGGTCACGGCGCCAAGAGGCGTATTTTTCCTCCAGGAGATCCACGTTCAAGCGTGGGGATACGGACGATGTCATGGCCCGCCAAGATCGGCGGTTCCCCCGGGGCAACAAATGGAATTTTCGTGAAGTTTGGGAAGTGTCGCCTCGGGTCTTCCAGGCGGGCGGGGACGCGCTGGAGGAGTTACGATTCCGAATTCTTGTTCAGCATGCTCTCCAAGAGTTTCGTCCACGATTGGTATCCCGCCTCGCTCAGGTGGAGGCCGTCCTCGACAAAGTACTTCGCCGCAGGCTTGCCGTCCTCGCCTAACAAGAGCGGCGCGATATCGGCGAAGCGTTCCAAGGGCTGGCTCTGGCAGCGTTCGGCCACGAGGTCATTGGCGCGTTTCATCTCCGGCCAGAGTTGCCACCGTTTGATGCTGGGTTTGATGGCGATGAAGATGATCTCCGTCTCGGGCAGCTCCTGGTGCACTTTCTCGGCGAACTTGACATAGTCGGCGAAGACGGCCGGAGCTTTGAGGCCGCCACCGACGTCGTTGTCGCCGGCGTAGAGCACGATGGTCTTGGGGGCGTAGGGGAAAATGATCTTGTCGGCATAGTGCAGGGAATCCTGAATCCAGGACCCGCCGAAACCGCGATTGATGATCGTTCGCTGAGGGAACCATCGCTTGGTATCCCACATGCGAATGCTCGAGCTGCCGATGAAGAGAATGCCGCCCTTTGCCGGCGGGGCTTCCGCGTCGCTCTGGAGAAACTTGCCAATCGTCTTCTCCCAGCGCTGAGGCTCGGGCCGCGCCTTGGCTTCTTCTTCAGCGAAAGCCGTGCCGAAGACTGCGAGAGAACAGAAGATCGTGCAGAAAAATTTGGCGCTCATGTTCCACTCGTTTGCCGAGGCGGGTGATGCGGACGCAGTCTACTATCGATCGTTGACCCCAACGGAGCGCCTCGACATTCTCCTCGAATTGGTAAAACAAGGTCAGTCATCGGATGAAGCTGAGCTCCGACTTGAGAGAGTTTATCGAATTGTTGAACTCACACAGAGTTGAATTTGTCCCTCGAGCTAGACGTAATCCTTGGGATCGGGATGGACCCAGGGCGCGCGGTAGGGGCGGGCGAGCAGTTGATTGGCTTCGTCGTCGCCCACGATGGAACCGGTGGCGGGATCCCACTCGAGGGAGCGACCCAGGCTCATGGAGAGGTTTGCCAGGATGGAGGCGGTGGTGGAGATATGGCCTTGTTCGATGTCGGCCACGGGCTTGCCGCGGTCCTCGATTCGTTCAAGCAAATTGACCATATGGCCGCGAACGGCCGAGGCCACGTGTCTTTCGAGATCTTTCTCGGTCTCGTCCTCGGGGTACTTGTCGTACTCGAAGACGGCTTTGCCCTGCTCCGGTTTGCCCCCTTTGCCCCGCGGGATGAAGTCGTACTTGTTGACGCTGGCCTTGAGGGTGCCCTTGTCGCCGTAGAGGACGAAGGCCCAGGGGTATTCGCGATCGGGGGCATCGCCCCAGGACCGGTGAGTCCAATTGACCTTGACGTCGCCAAAATCGAAGAGGGCCGATTGCGTATCCGTGGTGTTCGCCAGGCTGTCCTTTTCCACGAGGATGCCGCCGGTGGAACTGACGTGTTTGGGCCAGCCTAGGTCTAACATCCAACGCACGGCGTCGAGCATGTGGATGCACATGTCTCCCACGATGCCGTTGGAGTACTCCATGAAGGCGCGCCAGGTGCGGGGATGCACCATTTCCGTGTAGGGACGCATGGGAGCCGGTCCGGTCCAGAACTCGTAGTCGAAATGAGCCGGCGGCGTGCTCACGGGCGGGTTCTTCCGCGAACGCATGTGGTAGTAGCAGCAGATCTCGGCGAGGCCGACTTTGCCTAACTTCCCCGCCTTGACGACGTTGTTCAGCGCTTGAATGAGATGCGGTGTGCTCCGGCGCTGGGTTCCGACCTGGACGACGCGTTTGTACTTCCGGGCCGCGGCGAGCATGGCTTGGCTCTCGACGATGTCGACCCCCGTGGGTTTTTGCACGTAGACGTCGGCCCCGGCCTCCACCGCGGCGATCATGGGAAGGGCGTGCCAGTGGTCCGGTGTGGCGATGAGGACGATGTCGAGATCCTTCTCTTTGAGCATCTCGCGGTAGTCGTGGTAGGTCCGCGGTTTCTTACTCGATTTTTGCCGGGAAGCCACGATCTCGGCGGCCTCCGCTAACATTTTACGATCAACGTCGCAGAGAGAGACGACTTCGACGGGCGACACCTGGATCAGCCGGAGTAGATCCACCTTGCCGTACCAGCCGGTTCCGATGAGGCCGACGCGCTTGGGTTTGGCGTCGGCCTGTCCCTGGGCGTATCCGGTGAAGGCGGAAGAGGAAAGTGCCAGGCTCGCGGCGGAACCTGCCTGGATGAAGTCGCGTCGTTTCATGAGAGCGTTCTAGCCCGGTTAGGCGCGCGCTGTCAATCCAGGGACGGAAGGCTCTCAGGGCCGGCGGAGATCGACGCAGGTGAGCTTGCGTTTGTCGCGGGCGTAGTAGAGGCCGTTGGCCAGGGCGGGGAGAGCGCGAGTCTCGGCGCCGGTGATCTGGGCGCGGTAGTGCAGTTGCCAGGCCTCGGGTGTGGCCTGGGCCACGAGGAGTTCGCCTCGCTCCGTGAGAATCAAGAGCTTGCCGTCGGCCACGAGGACAGAGCCGGCCGCCATGGAGAGCGTCCATTTCACTTCGGCATCGTTCAGCGTGACACAGCGGAACGTCTGGCCGTATTCTTGCCTCCCGTGGAACCCATAGAGGTGGCCGCCAAAGTGCACCGGTGTGGAAAAATGACAGTCCAGGACGTTCTCGCGCTTGTAGAGGAGCCGGGGTTTCTCCTCCTCTCCCGTCCATTCCCAGACCCCGGCGCCGACGCCGTAACAGGAGGAGAGGAAGAAGCGCTCTCCGATGACCACGGGGCTGGCGGCATTGACGGAGCTATGCTCTTTGGAGCGGAAGGCTTCCTCAAAGCGGATAGCGCCGTTTTGCAGGTCGGCGCCGATGAATCCCGCGCGGACAAAGAAGAGGGCCACGGGAGCTTTCCCCTCCGGCGAGAGAAGCATGGGTGAGGCGTAGTCGGCTTCACCATCGCCGGCCGTCCAGCGCACCTTGCCGGTCTGGGCATCGAACGCCACCAGGTTGGCCGGCTTCTCACGGTAACGGCCGCCAATGTCTAACAAGACGAGTCCACCGGCGGCCAAGGGAGCGGAGCAGCGTCCAAAGAAGCCGGGGGGAGATTGGAACTCCGCCGCCAGGTCTCTTTTCCAGAGCAATTGGCCATCGGCGAGCCCGACGGCGTGCAGCAGGCCCTCGGCGCCGTGAATGAAGACTCGGTCACCCGCGACCGTTGGCGAGGACCGGGGACCGGGATCGAATCCGAAGCGGTCGACGTAGTTCGTCTCGTATTCGAAGACCCACTGGCGTTTGCCTGTCTTGGCCTCGAGCGATTCAAGGAGCGCCCGCTTGCCCTGCCGATGAAAGATGAGGCAGCGATCGCCGCTAACCACGGGGCCGGCGAATCCGGCGCCGAGGTCGTGGGACCAGAGGCGACGGAGGCCCTCATCGGGAAGGGCGGTCGCCAGGGTGGTGTCATCCACACTCACACCGTCCCGATTGGGCCCCAGAAACTGGGGCCAATCGGCGAGTGCGCCCGTCTGGAAGAATGCCAGACAGACGCCAACGGCGCGGAGTAACATGAATGGAGAAGGGTGATTATTTTTTCTTTTCGTTCCAACCCTGGGCTTCGATGAGGGCATCAACGGCGCCTTTGGCGGCGAAGTCGGCGGGAACGAACTCGTGTTTGACCAGGTAATCGAAGGCCTGGCGTGCTTGCATGACCTCGCCCTTGCGTTTTTCCAGATCTTCCTTGCTCGCCTTCTGCAGCGAGGCCACGTATTCGGCGCTCATGGCGGTGGCCGTTTGCAAGGTCTGGACATGGGGTGCGTAGCAGAGCGATTCGAAGAGGCGGTACATTTTGTCCGTGCCCGTCTTGGACTCGGCGTCACGCCGGATGACGGTGGCGGTTTCCTGACGTTTTGCCAGCGCGGCCTCCAGTGTCAAGCGCCCGTCGGTACCGCCCTCGATGGCACGTGGCGGCAAGGGACGATACCAGATATTGCGGTAGCGGATGGGATTGCCGTGATCTTGAAGTTGAAGCGGACCGCTCTCCTTGAAGGGCCGGGATTTGGAACGGCCGCGGTGGCCGCCGCCGCCTTCGAGGGGCGTGTGGTCCTGCACGAGGACGCCATTGATGAAGACGGTGAGGTATCCGGGATCGACTTCCACGCCGTCCTTGAAGATGGGACGACGGAAAGTGATGTCATACGTTTGCCAGACACCGGGGGCAAAGAGCGGATTGGCCATGGGAGGATTCACGCCATAAACGGAACCGGCCATGCCATCGGGGTAGGAAGGGTTGTTGTAGTTGTCTAACACCTGCACTTCGACTTCTCCCATGAGGAAGACGCCGCTGTTTCCGCGGCCCTGGCTCTTGCCCACAATCTCGGTGGGCGCGGCCCACTCGACGTGCAATTGGCAGTCGGCGAACTGCGCCTTGGTCTGCAAGGTGCCGGCGCCTGGCGTGCATTGCAGGGCGCCGTCGACTTCGACCCAGCGCTTGTCGTCCTTGGGTTTGCCGCCTGGTTCCCAGTTGTCCAGTGAGGCGGCCGTGCCGTCAAAGAGGACCACGGCATCCGACGGCGGTTTTCCCGGGGTTTCCTGGGAACTGAAGGTACCGGCTTCGACCCGTTTGGGCTGGGGACGATTCATGTCGTGTACACCCCAGGGATGGTGGGCGTCCGGTGGATCGCCGTAGAAAGGTCCGTCGGCCAGGACCGGAGTGAGAAGCACCGGGAGGGTGAGGAGTAAGGAAGAGGGGAAGTAGCAGAGTTTCATCATGGTCTCCTTACCGAGGATTGGCTTGCACAGCAAGAACGGTATTTTTGGGTGAATTCCCTCCGAGAAGCGATGGTGGCATTCGGCGTCGAGCGGTGCATCTTTCTGGTTGTCATGGGGGTATTTGATCGATTGCTGGCGATTGCAGCTGGGGTGGCGGCGTTTTCCACTTCTGTGGAGGGAGAAGATTATCGGGCCTTCACGAATGAATCCGGGAAGGTGATCGAGGGCATGCTCGTCGGGGAAAACGAAGCGGGCGACGTGGTCGATCTCCTGAGAAAGGATGGGAAGCTGTTTCGCTTGCCCGTGGCCTCGCTGTCCAAGGAAGATCAGGCTTATGCCAAGCGATGGCGGGTCGCGGCCCGCGCGCCTCTGTTCGAGTTCACCGGGTATGACTGGAAAGACAAGGAAACGTCTCATTTTCGGATTCGCACTCGGGCGACCAGTTCGAGTCCGGCGGTTCCCTGGGCGGAGAGAACTTGGGAGCTTTGTGAGACGTTCATGCCCTTGCTCCGGGCTGATTTCGAGAAGCGGGGCTTTCGTGCTCCAGGTGAGGGAATCAATCTGAATGACTTTGCCTCGCGCGATGGCCAATTTCGTTTCGATCTCTATTTGCTGGGACTTCCGCGAGATTTTCGCGCGCTTAGCAGTCAACACATGGCGCGGCCTCGAGAGGAGAATTTGGGCGAGTCCTGGGAGAGAATGAGTCGAGAGGTCGGGACCTTTGCCGACGAAGCGCACCGCTACCGTGTTCATGTGAAAGTGAGTGGAGACGTCGAGGAAGACTCTCTCGAAAGGGGAGAGAATGAAAGTGTCATCATTCAGGCGAGCGGATCAAAGCACAAGTTTGTCCATGTGTTGGCGGTGGATCTACTCGGGATCCAGACGCGCCGGCATTTCAGAGATTTCTGGGTGAGTGCGGGGCTTGGATGGTGGGCTGAGCATCAACTCTTTCAACGGTGTACGGTGCAATACATCGACCTCGAGAAGCATTATGTAATGGAGAGGCGGGAGGGTGGGGGTGAACTCAGGCGCTCGGAGATTCTTGACGCTGCCAGATCGTGGGTCCGTCCGGTGAAGGCCATGCACGCCAATGGGAAGCGCCAGACGATCCGAGACGTCATGTTGGTGAATGTGAGCAACCTCACGCCTCGGCTCGGAGGTTATGTCTTTGCCTGGCACCAGTTTCTTCTCTCGAGTGATGCCATGCGGAAGGGATACGGCAAAATGATTCAGCGATGGCGGGATGGCGAGGATGTGGATGCCGGCACGCTCCCCGGCCTCTTTGGTTTTCGGGATGAGGGGGCCATGCAAGAGGCCTGGTATGACTACATTGAGAGTGGTGAATTCGAGTGAGTTTGCGTTATGTTAGGAATGCTCACGCGTTCCCCTACATGAGGCCTCACAGAGATGCGTGCGCCTTGGCTAGGGCAGCCGGTGGCGTTTGCGAAATCGCTTGAGAGTCGACTCCAGTTCGGCGCGGGAGAGGGCGTCGTCCTTGTCGAGATCCGAGGTTTTGAGCAGCCGCTTCATGCCGGGCGGCAGTTCATTGCGACTGACCAACCCGTCGGCGTTGAGATCGTTCTTGAAGACGCGCTCGATGAAAGCAAAGGGGTCGAATTCGAGGCGCGAACCGCGCGGCGGGTGGTAGTCGGCGAGTTCGCGGCGGGTGAGACTGCCGCTGTCGTCGCCATCCAGCAGCCTCAGTCGTGTGGGGGCGGCTTCGATTTCTTCAGGCGAGAGCGTGCCATCGCGATCGATGTCGAGCAGGGCCATGAGCGGATCCTTGGGACCTTCCCGGCCCCCTCGATCTCCCCTGGGCCCATGCTTGCGGCCGCGATCCTGGGCCTCGGTGGGAAACAGAGTGGTCGCCCCGAGGAAACAGGAAATGATCACGAGCGAGAGCCAGCCTGTCCACGTCCGTCGTGCGCTTTGTGGTTCTGCGGTGGGCATGCCGATGGATCCGGAATTGGGCGGGTTGATCCGGTTAGCTGATCAATCGGTGATAGTGATTCACGCGGTTGAGAAAGGCGCGCCATTTGGCCCCGGGACGGCCGTTGGTCATGAGATAGTGCGGGCAGTTCTTGTTCGCCGGTGAGCGGCCCTTGCGGGGCCAGTGGTAGTGGGGAACCACGTTGCGGATGGGGATGCCGTGGCGTTTCATGAGATAGGCGGCAAGCTTGGCGGTGCGATCCAAGGTGGCTTGGCGGCTGTTTCCCCGGTGTTCGCACATCTCGATCCCGATGCTGTAGCGATTGCCCGGCCCGTCGAAGTCAGCGTGCTCGCCCTGTTCGTTGGTTGGCATGTGCTGAATGGCGACGTTTTCTTGCACGGTGAAATGCCAGATCAGATAGCCGATGCGGTTGCGCCCGCGAAGGGCGCCGCGTTTGAGGGCCTTGGCGTGGGCGAAGGCGTCGCCGGTGTAGTTCTGCGTGCTGTGGATGGTGATGTAGCGCGGCCGCATGGAACGGTGTTTCCGCCGGCCGTGCCGACCTTTGGGCACCATGTCCTGGATGAGATTGACCTGACGGAGCAGGTTGTGGGAACTGGTACGGGGGCCCGATGACGGGGGTGGGTTGGGTTGGCTTGGCGGCCTCGAGTAATCCCGGGGCGGTTTGCGCGCATACGGTCGCGGATCCGATTGGCACGCGATGACGATGGCGAGAGGCAGGAGGGCTGCGAAAAGATTCCAACGGCGCATGACGCCATGTATTCTTAACGCAGTCACTCACATTTCAATTGGGAACCTGGACTCTCCGGGCAAAATCGGGCGATCCGCGCGCCGGGAAGCGGGGTGGGAAGCCGGGGGATGCCGATTCTTGGGGAGAAAGCACCACCTCTCCGGGTACTGCCGCCTAGGCGGATGGGCCCAGCTCGTAGCCCAGCACACTGAGGGTGTAGAGCGCCGCCGTTTCGGAACGGAGGACGATGGGGCCGAGGGTCCACGGCAGGCAGCCCTGGCGCAGGGCCGTGGCCGATTCCGCGGGAGTGAAATCGCCTTCCGGTCCGATGAGCACGAGGGCGCTCGAGGGAGGGTTGCCGCCGTTTATTTCCCCGTATTCCTTGACGATGCTCCGGAGATGGCGTGCGTCGGGATGGAGCGAGGCTAACAAGAGCAGCTCTTCAGAAGGAGGCCGTTTGAAAAAGGTCTCGACGCCCTGGGGCTCTTCCAATTGGGGGAGCCAGTTCTGACCGCTCTGCTTGCAGGCTTCGATGAGAATGCGCTGCCACTTGGCATGCTTCTTGGCGCGATCTTCGGCACCGAGTCTGACCACGGTACGTTCCGAAAGAAGGGGGACCAATCGGGCGACACCGAGTTCGGTCGCTTTCTGCAGGATGAGATCCATCTGCTTGCCCTTGATGACGGCCTGAGCGAGCGTGAGCGTGATCGGGAGGCGGCTCGATTTGCTGACGGTGAGGGTTTCCAGCTCGATGCGGGTCTTGTTCGCCGAGTGGATCCGGGCCATGGCTTCGGAGCCTTGGCCGTTGAAGGCCACGAGTTTATCGCCTTCGCCGAGGCGCATGACCTCGCGACAATGATGCGCTTCGTCGCCCGTGAGAACGAGGGATCCGGTGTCCCAGTCTTCCTGGTGAATATAGAATCGGCTGAGAGACATCGATCAGAGGTCTAACGGTTGGTGGACAGAATGATAGAGCACGTGGGAGGAAAAGATGGAACAGGCGTCGCGCCTGTTATTCGCGTCCGCGTCACGTCGGGGTGGCTAACTAAAGAACTTTTTCGCCTTCTCGAAGAAGGATTCGTGCAGGGGTGAATTGGCTTCTCCGCAGGACTCACTGAACTCGGCGATCTGGGCTTTTTGATCGCTGCTGAGACGCGTGGGGACTTCGACTTGGACGCGGACGTGGAGGTCGCCCTTGCGCCCGCTACTGAGATCCTGGATGCCCTTGCCGCGCAGGCGGAAGGTGGTGCCGCTCTGAGTGCCGGCCGGGATTTTCACCGAGGCCTTGCCTTCCAAGGTGGGCACGAGGAGCTCGCCGCCGAGCGCGGCCTTGCCGAAAGACACCGGGACCTCGCAGTGAAGGTCTTCTTCGTCGCGCTCGAAGATGGGATGTTCCTTGATGTGAATGACGACATAGAGATCGCCGGCGGGGCCGCCGCGCATGCCGGCGTCACCGTTTCCACTGGAGCGCAGACGGGAGCCCTCGTTGATCCCCGCGGGGATCCGGAGCTTGATGCGCGATGTTTCCTTGGTCCGTCCTTCGCCGCGGCAGGAGCCGCAGGGGTCCGAGATGCTCTGACCGGCACCGCGGCAATCCGGGCAGGTTTGCTGGACCTGGAAGAAACCGCGCGAAGAAATGACCTGACCCGCGCCGCCGCAGGTCGAGCAGCTCACCATCTTGCCGCCCTTGCCCACTCCGGTGCCGGAACACTTGCCGCAGCTCACGAGTTTCTCGAGCTCGAGCGCCTTCTCGCAGCCGCTGGCGGCCTCCTCCAGCGAGATCTGGAGATCGTATCGGAGATCAGAGCCCCGCTGGCGCCCACTGCCGTCGCGCCGGCCCCGCCCGCCACCGAAGAGATCTTCGAAGATCCCGC